>JACOXG010000028.1 GCA_016176405.1 Candidatus Daviesbacteria bacterium
AAATTAATACTTTCCCAAAAGCAAACTAAACCTCAAATTTCCCAAGAAGCTCCTTTAGTAAGCTAATAACATGCCCCTTTTAGAGATTAAAAAGTGGCCAGGTCATGATTTGAGGCAACCTAGTTTGCCAATTCCTCCCTCAGTTATTGGAACAGGAGAAGTACAAGATCTTATTGAAGATATGAAAAGTTATGTTGATAGAAATAGATATCAAATTGGGGGATTAGCAGCCAACCAATTAGGTTTTGATTATAAAATAGCTGTTGTAAATTTGGATCTTGATCTGCAAGAGATGATAAATCCAAGGTATGTAAAGTTATCAGAGCAAAAATTTTGGGGTTTCGAAGCTTGCTTAAGTTTTCCTCGTTTCTTTAGCTTTCCAGTTAGAAGAAGTAGAACAATTACCTTAAGGGCTTTCAATCGCTTCGGAAAAGAGATAGAACTTTCTTTTAATGGTAGAAGAGCTATTCGTGTACAACATGAAATGGATCATTTAAATGGAATTTCTATCATAGATATAAGGAGGAGGGCAAGATTTTTAAGGGAAAATCAGGCAGCAATAATTTAGGAAGTATACTTTTTATCAAAATCTTCGTGATTTAGTATTTCTCTAACAATTACAGTATGAGGATAGACCTTTCTATCCAGATAGAAAACAACTCTTAAGTGAGGTGATGCCTCATGTTGAAAAGAAATTCTTTGATCAGCTCTGTAGCGTCTGAGTGGCAATTTTCTCTGACCGTCTTCAGAAGTTATTTCCATAGCTGTCAGTTTGCCGATACCGAACCCAAAAGGGTCTCTAATTAAACTATCCAAGATTTCGGTTATATCCTCTTTCATTCTTTGATCATGATTGGCAATCTGATGAACGGTTCTCTCAATGTAGGCTTGCTTTTCCTCCTCTCCCAGCACGCCCCGACCATCTAATGCCAACTGATATGGAACTCTTTCCATCACCTGTAGTTCTCCTTTAAATTTTGGATCTGGAGTTAGGGTTGTTTCTCTTACGCCTTGGCCCCCCTTTTTCTTTGTTGTTTGCTTAAAGCGCAGTTCCACACTGGGGGGTGGGACGGCTCTATAATCAGTTAATAAATTATGCACCCGGGTCACCTCAGTAGCTAAAGGTCTTCTCAAAAAGTCAGTGAATAATTTTTTTAAATCAGCGGGAAAACTACCAGATCCTCGAATCCTTTGCATAATTGTTTCAGGATCTAAGTCGCCACTTGGATAAGATAGGACTTGAAGCCATTGTAGCAACACTTCAGTAGAGTTTCTACTTTGTCTATTTTCTTGTAAATTCATGATAAATCTTTGAAAGAGTTGATCGGGCGGATCAGAAGATTGTAGCGTGACAATATCTCTTGCAGTTTCCTCTAATAAATTAGGACCTTTTCCGTGCAGTACCTGCAGGAATGGTTGATGTTCCTCCCTCAATGGTTTAAAATCATCCATCGATAAGAAATCTCCAAAATCCCAAAAAGAGTTGTAGTCACCGCCCATAAAAGTCCTCCAAACTCCTATTGCTGTATTTGTTACATCCTGACGTTGACTAGTTAGATGTCTAACAGCTTTTCGATATTCGGATCTATGTTCAGAAAGTTTCTTAAACACTTCTAACAAAGGTGGACGCAGTGTGGGCGGTACCCCATTTAACATCTGTTTAGCAAAGTTTTCACTCGTGTCAGGATTTACAGTGTCAGCATAAAGGCTGTGTCTGAATTGGTTCCTAAATAGTTCCCGTTCTTGTGGATAAAAAGGTCTTTCAGCAAACTTGCTATCTTCTATCACACCACAATATCCATCTACAAAATGATCAGTAGCTCCTGAGCTTTGCCACTCCAATCTTTCTGTTTCTATCTCAGCTTCTAAATCATTAAGTTGTCCAAGCTCGCCTCTAGCTTGATATAGAAACTCGGTAGCAAATCTATTAGTAGTTGGTACTTCTGCTTTTGCCATTGGTATTTTATACTTCAAAAAGCATATACAGTCAAATGATTTTGGGAAATTCAGGGTAACCATTTAGGAAGTCTTTTAAGGATAAAGGTCTTTTGCCCTCCATTTGAAGGAAATAATGAGATTCTTCGCTGCGCTCAGAATGACGAGGGGAGGGTAAAAACTTGACAATTTTTCCCTTCCATTTAGTCCAAACTCCTGGCCAAGGATAGTAGGCCCTGATCATTCTATCCAATTTTTCAAAAGATGGGGGATTGCTAATATCGAAATAGCCATCTTTTTTAGAAAATCTTTTAGTATGGGTAGCTTTTGAATGATCCTGCTGTCTAGGTTTTGTAGAGCCCTCTAAGTACCCCTTAATCACTTCAACTAAAAGCTGTCCTCCAATTTCATTTAATTTAGTAAGCAGGGAATCACTAGTTTCATCTGGGGTAAGTTTATATTCTTTTTGAGCTAATATATCCCCAGCATCAACTTCCTCCGTCATTCTAATAATAGTGACTCCAGAAATTTTTTCTCCAGCCAAAATAGCGGATGGAGCAGGGGAAGGGCCTCGATATTTTGGTAAAAGGGAATGATGGATATTTAGAGCAGCATATTTTGGTAAATCCAAAATTTCTTGAGGCAGGATGAAACCATAGTCTTCTACGATCAAAAAATCCGGTTTTAGACTAGCTACTTCCTCAATTACCTTTTCATCCAATCTATTTGTTTCTAAGACATCAATTTTTAGCTGGTTGGCTAAATGTTCCACTGGAGAGCCTGGAATAGTTACAAATAACGAAATAGGATAGGCCTTATTGATAATCTTTGCTCCAATTATTGAATACTTTGTGTTTCCAAAAAAAACTATGGTCATGGCAGGGTGATTTCTTCAAAAATGTCTGCTCCGGCTTTATCTTTACCAGTAAATTTATAAAATTTGCCTTTTTGTTCTAAAACTCTGTCTTGAAATAGAGTACCATTTAAATGATCAATTTCATGCTGAAAAATCCAGGCAGGGATGCCTCTTAGGGTGGCGGTGATAGTTTTTCCCTCTTTGTCCCGATAGGAAACCTTAATTGTGGTATACCTTTTGACTTCACCCCAAATATTAGGTGTTGACAGACAGCCTTCAAAATATCTTTTGGTCCGTTTACCAAATGATAAGATTTTCGGATTAATCACCTTAATAAATCTCCCTCCATCTTTGGCCACAAAAAATGCTTCATCCAAACCTATTCAGCTTAATCATTTGCTGTAATGTTTGCAATAAAGCAGGGTTAATTTTTTTGACTTGTTTAGTTTGAATCCTCAGTCTAGGATCCGGAGCCTTAATGACTTCCATGAGGAGATTGTAGCAGATTACGGGGCCTTTCGCAGCTCAGTTAGCTTCCACATGAAGATCTTGGCTTTGGATTTGGCTCCATAGTAACCTTTAGTAAAGTTTAAAGCTTCTTCCAAAATTTTTCTATCCAAGTTTTTGGCCAACTTAATATAAAGTCCGTAATGTTTGGTATCATTTAGACTTTCCGCCAAATAAACTCCGTACATTTGAAATTCATGAGCAATATTTTTGGGTCTATCTTTAAATTTGGTTTCAGCAATGACTTTGGATATAGATTTCACTTTTTTAGTCCTTATGGTTTGGCTGAAGTAGTGGCTTCTTGTAATGCTGTAATAGCCTCCAGATAATTGGGCTTAAGCTCTAAAGTTTTTTGTAAAAACTGGATAGACTCTTGCTTTTTATTAATAGAATCCAAAATTAAGGCCTTATTATAGTACAATTTTGGATCAGTGGGAGCCAGGGAAATGGCTTTATCCAAAGCGTTGATTGTCTTATCAGTATATTGCTGATCAATACCAGATAATTCAAAATAAACTCTAATGGCAGTTCGCCAAAAAGAGACATTGTTAGGGCTACTTCGTAAAACTTTCTCAATTTCAAAAACAGCCTCATCTTTTAAAGAAGCAGACAAACTGGCATCAGTTTCCTGTAAAGCAGAGGCAGCTGCCGCAGCAGCCAAGCTTAGCTCTGATCTATAAAAAGGTTCACCTTGATTTAGCTGAGAGGCCAATGTTAAAGAATCGTAAGCTGTTCCAGCATTACCGCTATCCAGGGCATTTTGGCCCTTGGCAAAAATGGTATCAGCATACCAAAGCTTGAAGATGGAAAATAGTAAGTAGAGAGTAAGAAAAATGACTAAACCTTTGGCGATTTTGGTGTAAAGAGGTCGGCGGTAGATGATGGAAGTGAGAAGTGAGAAGTGAGAAGTGAGATTTTTGAAGTGAGAAGTGAGAGGTTTAGCAGAATCTGTGGCCACAAACGCCAAGGCTGGAAAGAGGTAGAAAAAGACGGCAATGATAACTACTGAGAAAAGGAAGAAGTTATAAATAAGGAAGGAAAGGTAGGATGCAAGAGTGACTAGAGTCAAGAGTCTAGAATCTGGAAGCCCACTTGACTCTAGACTCTTGCGACTAGACTCTATTATTTTTTTAATACTCCAAACTAAGAATGTTCCAATTACCAACATGTATGTCCCAAAGCCTAAAATTCCTGTTGTTGCTAAATAATTTAAATACTCATTGTGGGCCTTGTTATACAAAAAGTCCCATTCGGAAGTGAGATTATGCTCAGTGGGTCTAAATTGATAATAAGAATAGGCAAAAGTTTCTACTCCTGAGCCAAAAAGTGGGTAATGTTTAAAAATATCTAAGGCTCCTTGCCAAACAATCAGTCTAATTTGTCCTGATTCAGTACCCCCTTGCTCAAGTTGAGTTTGGGAAGTTAGGGAAATAGCTGGCCTAGGAGGAGGAGCAAATTGGGTGATTAATCTAAAAGAAGTTAAAGCAGAACCAAAAAGAAGATTCATTGATAAGAAAGAAGCAACTAGTAGAACGATCAAACGCTGCTTGTACCCATGCCAGGTATGGGTTGAATAGACATACAGGGATAAAAATACTATTAAGCCACCAATCAATCCCAGTGTTGGTCCTCGGGAGTAGGTAAAAGTGAAAGCTAAGTAGTATACGATAAGTAATAGGTAATATGTGATACGTTGTCTTTGCTCAGTTGCTTTGAGGTAAAAATATAAAGCAGGAAAGATTAACATGGCCAAATATGCTGCTAGCCAGTTAGGTTGGCCCAAGGTAGCAAATACTCTAGCTTGAACATCTTGTACCCAACAGGAAGCATTAAAATCCCCTCTTAAAAGTACACAAGATAAGGAAACTCCAAAATGCTCAAAAATTGCCCAAACAGAAATTATGGCCCCAGATATTAGTCCAACCTTTAAAGTAGTAAAGACCCTCTCCTTATCCATGTTTGAAACAAAGGCCCAATATAATAATAGGTAGGAAATAATAGAAAGTAGTCCCCCGTTAGAGCGGGAGTAATATCCCCAGATAGAGGTATGGGTATCTATAGAAAATATTGTGGAAAGTATATTAGCTGCCAGGAATAATAATAGTGGGATGTCTAGAGGAGTGCGATTAAAAATCAATGATTTATGATTTATGATTTTTAGAAGCCATGCGCCCACAATAACAGTGGTAAATCCATAAGTTAAAATCATCTTGTTATATTCAAATAGTTCAAAATTTAAAGAGGTCCAAAAAAGAGACACCAGTAAAAAGAGCAGGTAGAAGGAATAAGTGATTATCCTATCAAGCATACAGCAATCATACATAAAACTATTGTTTGGGAGCAATAGCATATGTTACACTCCTTTCCATGTTTGATAAGATCTGGCAACTATTTGCTCATGATGTGGGGATTGATTTGGGCACTGTCAATACCCTAGTTTTAGTCAAAGGTAAAGGGATTTTAATCAGAGAACCAACTGTGGTGGCTTTGCATAAAAAAACCCGCCAAATTTTGGCCATAGGATCTGAGGCCAAAAGAATGGTGGGTAGAACCCCGGCTGCTATAGAGGCAGTCCGCCCTTTACGAGATGGAGTTATTTCTGATTTTGATACCTGCGAAGCCATGCTGCGTTATTTTATTCACAAAGTACATCAGACTCCTTCCAAGGGTAGCTTTTCCATGCCTAAAATTCCCAAACCCAGGGTGGTGGTGGGAATTCCCTCTGGTGTCACTGAAGTGGAGAGAAGGGCAGTTCAGGATGCTTGTTTGTCTGCCGGAGCCAGGGAGGCCTTTTTAATCGAAGAACCAATGGCTGCTGCAATTGGCTCAAAATTGCCAATTGAAAATCCGGAAGGGGTGATGATTGTGGATATTGGCGGAGGGACTACTGAGATTGCGGTAATATCTTTAGGTGGGATGGTGATTTCTAAATCTTTAAGGATTGCCGGAGACGAGCTGGATGAGGATATTATCTCTTACATGAGGACCAGATATGGTCTGTTGATTGGGGAAAAAACAGCTGAGGATGTAAAAATTGAGATTGGTTCAGCTTTCCCCATTACTGATAAGGAAGAGATCTTTTCAGTCATTCGAGGCCGAGACTTAGCCACTGGTTTACCAAAATCTATAAAAGTTGGTGCAGCAGAGATTAGAGAGGCCTTATCTCCCACCATTACTCAAATCATTCAAGCCATTCAGGAGGTGTTGGAAGAAACACCACCAGAACTTTTAACAGATATAGTGGAAAGGGGCATTTATTTGGCAGGTGGAGGAGCACTTCTTGGGGGTTTAGATAAAAGAATTGCAGAGGAGACCAAAATACCTGTGTATGTTTCAGATGATCCGCTAACTACTGTAGTTAGAGGTTGCGGAGAAGTATTAAATAATCTGGATTTACTTGCTAAAGTTAGGGTAACTGGTGGGTTAAGGTAAGTAGTGTTAGAATACTCCTAATGCTTAAGACTCCTTTTTTAGAGCGAAGCTCGCAAAAAGGTTCGACTTCTGGAGAACCTTTTTATGATCCATTAAAATCTTATGAGGAGAATTATAAAGATGGTCCGTTTGGAGCCTTTGCAGATGGAGTTGATTTAAGAGTAAATGAAACTCCAAAAATTAATTTTTTAGGATTTAAAATTAATACTCCTTTTGGAATCCCCTCTGGTCCGCTTTTAAATTCTAAATTCTGTAAGGCAGCTTTTGAAAAAGGATTTGATGTAATTCATTATAAAACCAGAAGGTCTGTTGCTTTTCCAACTAATGATTGGCCAAACGTTTTATCTGTAGAAATTGATGGGGATTTAACTTTGGAAAGAGCAAAGAAGCCTTTGGTTGGAAGTACAAATTTTGATAAAGATCCTAAAAAACTAAGTATTACCAACTCATTTGGCAATCCTTCTCCAGAGCCACCATCAATTTGGCAAGAAGATATGAAAAAGGCTGCTGTAATAGCTGGGAGTGGACAGCTTTTAATTGCTTCAGTTGTAGGGACAATACAAAAAGGGTTCTCAGAAGAAGATTATTATGAGGATTTTGCAAAGGCCGCTCAGATGGCAAAGGATACAGGTGTAAAAGTTATTGAAGTTAACCTTTCTTGTCCCAATGTAGCAAGTGAGGGAATAGTTTGTTATTCAAAAAATGCTGTTTTGAGTATTTGTAAAAAAACAAAAGAGAAACTTGGTAAGACTCCTTTACTTATTAAATTAGGTTATTTTTCCTTAGATCAACAAGATCTATTAGAAGATATTATAAAAAATGTTCTCCCATATATTAATGGAATCTCCGCTATCAATACTCTGCCAGCACCTGTTGTAGATAAAGAGGGTAAGCAAGTTCTTCCTGGACAAGGAAGATTAATTGCTGGAATTTGTGGAGCTTCTATTAAATGGGCAGGATTGGATATGGTAAAAAGATTAAAACAAATTAGAGAAAAGTTGGGAAAAGATTTTGCTATTTTAGGAGTGGGTGGAGTAATGACTCCTTATGATTTCTTTGAATATAGAAACGCTGGAGCAGATGTTGTGCAATCATCCACAGGATCAATGTGGAATCCTAACTTAGCTTACGAAATAAAACAAAAGTTAACTGGATAAAGATAAATATTCCATGGTTTGTTCATATTGGTTTTTGTTAATCTTCCCACTATCTAAGTAATATTTTAAAGTTGGTTTAAGCTGCATGGCGCTATAAACTTTATAACCTAATTTTTCTAACTCCTCAACTCCACCTTCTTGTCTATCAAATAAAACTAAAAGTGCTATTACTTTATAACCTAATTTCTCAGCAATTTTGAATGCCTCTATTTTAGAATTTCCTTTTGTAATTAAATCATCAATGATTAAAAGTTTTTTACCTTCTCCTTTGGGAGCATTTTTATTTTGGATAACAGATCTTTTTGCTTCGCCATCTTCTTTGTCAAAAATTTCTACTTGGGGAATTTTAGTAATTTTGGAATAGGCTTCAGCAATAGGTAGTGCAGCCTTTGGTATTCCACTCAATACAGCTGGAGTTGGTTCAATTTTTATGCTGGCTAAAATTTTGGCAATAGCATCAACTAACTTCTGTGGTAAATTCCGAAGGTTAATATACATGGGAGAAAGGGGAGCAGCTGGATTTTTTTCATGATGTTTAAAAACAAACTCACCTGGATCTATCCGAAAATCAATTGGCCGGGTATTTCTTACGACAAGATAAAAAACAAAACTGCCATCTGAAAGTTGCTTTCTTCTCCTAACCTTGGCTTTTATTTTAGTATTCCAAAGTAAATCAGCCAATTTTTTTTGTGGCTCTGTTAAATCAGACATTTTTCAAAACTTCCTCAATTTCTTGATGCATTTTTAAAGTGGCTGCTCTGGGATCCTCAGAGAAGATGATGTCTCTTGAAGAGGAGATAATAATTCCTTGACCGTGACTGTTTAAACCAGCTTGAATTGTGGATTTTACATTTCCACCTTGAGCTCCCACACCAGGAATTAAAATTGGCATATCTCCCACAATTTCTCTCACCTTTTTTAACTGATCAGGATATGTTGCTCCTACTACCACCCCCAAATTATTATGAGAATTCCAACTGACCACATGTTCAGCAATTACTTGATACAGTGGTTTACCGCCAACTTCCAAGTCCTGAAACTCTCCTGCACCTGGATTGGATGTTTTTACTATGACAAAAATTCCTTTATCAGATCTTTCCAAAAATGGTTGCAGACTTTGTTGACCAAGATATGGAGATACAGTTACACCGTCAGCACCCAATTTATCAAATACCGCTTTGGCATATAAAGAATTAGTATTTTCAATATCTCCTCTTTTGGCATCCAAAATAATGAGAATATCTGGATATTTTTCCTTTATGTAAGTTATGGTTTTTTCTAAATCACTCCAACCATTTGTACCCGCCTCTTCATAAAAGGCCGAATTTAATTTATAAGCGCAAACTAAATCAGCGGTTTGATCAATAATATTTTTATCAAATTCAAAATTACCTTTATCTAAACCAACACAGACAAATTTTCCCTCAGACCATTTTCTTCCAATTTTATCCAAAAAAGAATTCATCAAGTATTAAGATTCTACCAAAGTTATGGTATATTGGTCCAGCGATGATTAAGGCTATTCCCAATCTTCAACTTTTTCTACTGCTTATTTTTATCAGTTTGTTTACGTTAGCCTTAGATAAATTTGAATTTTTAAGCTTACCCAAAAGATCCCTGCTTTATCTGACCAATCCAATTTCCTTTGGAATTTATCGAACCTATCAGGATATTTATTCCCAATTTTATTTTGTTTTTGCATCCAGAAAAGCCGGACAAGAGAATAAAGCTTTAAAAGAGCAATTGGGTCAACTAATGTCGGAAAATGCCACTTTAAGAAAAAGATTGGCGGAGACTGAAAGTCTGGTAGATCAACAAGATTACTTAGACCCAGCCACCTATAATTTAATCGCTGCCCGACCGGTTGGTATTCAAAGATATTTAAGAATTGATAAAGGCTCAGATGATGGGATAAAAGTGGATCAAGCGGTAGTTTTTAAAGACAACTTCATAGGTAAGATTGTGGAGGTAACCCCTCAATCCGCCAATGTCTTGCTTTTGCATGACCCTGATTCCAAAGTGGCCGCCTTTTCTCAAGGGCTGGAAGGAAGAAGCAGAGGAGTATTGATTGGACAATTTGGCACAGAAACTTTAATGGATAAGATTTTACATGAGGAAAAAATTGAAGTGGGGGATTTAGTTTACTCTGAGGGAACAGAAGGTTTTTTACCAAGAGGATTAGTACTTGGTAGGGTGATCCAAGTTTTGGAGAGACAAAATGAAGTATTTAAACAGGCCAAGGTGAAAGAGGTTTTTGATATCAGAGATTTAGAAGTGATATTTGTCATAGTGGAGTAAATGAAAACTCTCATAATTATTCTAAATATTGCTGCTTTTTTACAAACCACTATTTTGCCTCTCAATTTGGTGGCAATTATTTTAATTTGCAGAAGCTATATCAGATCTGATAGAACAAATCTCTTTTTGGCTTTCTTCTTTGGACTTTTGACCTCTCATTTGTCCCTCAGACCCTTGGGCTTTGATAGTTTAATTTATCTTTTAATTATTTTAATTGTTCAACTAGTTGCCACAAGTAGACTTTCACAACACCCTTTTTGGATTTTACCAATCTCCTTTTCAGCACTCTTTCTAAACCTGATAGCTTTTCAATTAGTCAGTCATCAATCTATTCAACTTTTTCCACAAATTTTAATTGAGACCGTTCTTTCTATTCCCATTTTTTATGTTATTAAAATTTGGGAAGAGAGATTTATAGTCAGAAAAGATATTAAATTAAGAATCTAAAAAATGGTTATTAAAAAACGCTCTTTGGGAATTGGATTTGCAGACGAGGTATCTAAAGTAACTCTTAAAAGCAGCCAGTTTAAGAGGGGTGAGGGAGGGAATTGGACAGACACTCTGATTCCCAATTTTCAAAAATTTTTTGAGAAGGAAAAACCTCAAAGTTTATGGTTGATTGCCTTCTTTTCTGCAATTTGTCTAGTGGCCACTTTTTTGATTTTTTTGAGACTTTTTCATCTTCAAATTGTGGCAGGATCAACGAATAGAGAATTGGCAGATGGCAACAGAATTCAAATTAAAATTATTCATGCTCCCAGAGGTGTAATTTATGACCGAGATGGTACAGTTTTAGCTGCCAACTCACCAGCTTTTAGATTGGTGGATCCTAAGACCCAAAAGGTAAGATTAATCAGCCGCGAGGAGGCTTTGGCCATGGAGGTAAAAAATGATCCGGTAGTGGCGGATTTGGAAATAGATAATGTGCGCACTTATCCTTTAGGTAAGAACTTGGCCCATGTAGTTGGATTTGTAGGTGAGATCTCAGAGGAACAAATAAAAAGCGAGCAGTTTAAAAGTTATAAGTTAGGAGATATGATTGGTCAATTGGGTGTGGAGGCTCAATATGAAGAAATCCTTAGAGGGAAAGACGGAGGAGAAATTATTGAGGTTGATTCCCAGGGCCAAAGAGTGAGGACCTTAAGACGTAATGCCCCCATTCCGGGCAAAGATATTTATCTGACCATTGAGGGTGATTTACAAACTAAAATTGCCGCAATTGCTAAAGAAACGCTCAAGAAAGTGAGTTCTTGTTGCGGAGCTATTGTAGTGATGGATCCTCAAAACGGAGGAGTGTTAGCTTTGCTGTCCTTTCCTTCGTTTGACCCTAATTTGATTACCCAAAAACAGGATGAGGCAGCCATCCAGCAAATTTTTGCTGATACTACCTCCCCCATGTTGAATAGAGCAATTGGTGGAACTTATCCGCCTGGATCTACTTTTAAAATAGTCTCATCTTTGGCAGCTCTTGCTTCCGGAAAAATTAGTCCACAAACCACTTTTCAAGACAATGGAGTAGTTTATATTGATATCTTTAAATTTACCAATTGGTATTTTAATCAGTACGGCAGGACAGAAGGTCCGGTTAATCTAGTCAAAGCCATCAAGAGATCTAATGATACTTATTTTTATGAGGCGGCCAAAATTTTGGGAGAAGGTCCTTTAATTGATTGGTCAAGAAAGTTACTTCTGGGATCGAAATTAGGCATTGATTTACCAGGGGAGGAGCAGGGATTGGTGCCTGATGATCAGTGGAAGAGGAAAACTTTTAATGAGGTTTGGTTTCCAGGGGACACTTTGCATATGGCCATCGGTCAGGGGTTTGTTTTAACCACGCCCTTACAAATTTTGGGAGTAACCTCATATATTGCAGCTGATGGTGTTTTATACCAACCTCAACTTCTCAGTAAAGTCGCTGAAGGAGATAAGATAGTTTCCGAGTTTTCCTCAAAACTACTACTTTCCAATCTGGCCAATCAAGATCATATTAAAATTATCAAACAAGGATTGGTTGAGGCAGCCAGCAGTGGCGGAACCGCCTGGCCCATGTTTATTTTCCCCATTGAGACGGCTGGTAAAACTGGTACTGCCGAATATGGGGATCCCAAAAATCGGACTCATGCTTGGTATACTGGATATGCTCCATCTGTTGATCCAAAAATTGTCATGACAGTATTAATAGAAGGTGGAGGAGAGGGATCATCGGTGGCTGCCCCGATTGTTAAAGAGACTTTCCGTTGGTATTTATCAGAGGATAAAAATAAATTAATTAAAGATATATACAATGTGGCAACAGAATCAGCCAGAACTTTGGGAGAATGATATGAACAACATACCGTATCTTTTAGCGCTACATTCTATAGATGGTTTAGGGCCGATTAGACTAAAAGCTCTTATTGAATATTTTAAAGATCCCAAGTTGGCTTGGGAGGCTGATTTAAAACAGATCAGGGAGATTGGTATACCACAATCAACAGTTGAACTTTTGGTAGAGACGAGAAAAAAGTTGGATCCTGAAAAATATGCCCAATCAATTAGCAATTCCGGTATCAAATGGTTGACCATTTTTGATGAAGAATATCCCAAACTGCTTAAGGAAATTTATGATCCACCAATTGTCTTGTACTATAAGGGAGAAATCTTACCTAAAGACGACAAGGCCATTGCCATTGTGGGGACCAGAAAAATGACTGGTTATGGTAAAGCTGTGACAGAACAGTTTACTCAAGGTCTGGTGGATGGTGGATTAACCATTGTTTCGGGACTGGCCAGGGGGGTTGATAGCTTGGCTCATCAAACAGTTTTAAAAGAGGATGGCCGGACCATAGCTGTATTAGGTGGAGGATTAAATTATATTTTTCCTCCGGAGAATACTGAGTTGGCCAATAAGATCTCTCAAGGTTTTGGGGCCATCATCAGCGAATTCCCTCCCAACTATCCATCTTTGGCTGGTAATTTCCCTGCCAGAAATAGGATTATTTCCGGATTGTCTTTGGCAGTTTTGGTGACAGAGGCAGCAGAGGATTCCGGCTCTTTAATTACAGCCAGATTGGCATTAGAACAAGGCAGGGAAGTGTTTGCTGTTCCTGGACCGATTACCTCAACTTTATCCAAAGGACCAATTGATTTAATTAAAGAGGGGGCCAAAGTGGTGACAGATCCACAGGAAATTTTGGATGATTTGGGAATAAGTCAAGGGGTAAGGGTAAAGGTTAAAGGGGAAAGTGAGCTTGAGTTATCTGATGATGAGAAAAAGATTTTGGATTATTTGGAAAATGAAACTAGACATATTGATGAGGTTTGTCGGAGTTTAAATTTGTCAGCCGCACAAGTGTCTGCCAGTTTAGTCAAAATGGAAATTAAAGGTATAGTTAGAAATTTAGGTAATGGAATTTATACTGAAGCTTCCTAGTGTATTACAAAACATCCTTTATGAGATAATAGACTCATGCCTAAACAGATGCTTTTAATACTGGCCTTGGCTGTGATTACTGCCTCGGCTATTATTGCTTTGTCCCAGACTAATCCAGCTCCTGTCAAAAAAAGTCAGATTGATACAGCTGTTAATCAGGCCAAACTTCTCTACAATTCGGAAAAACAAAGGGGTAGAGATTTTTCAAATGGGCCATGTCTGTCCAATGCCTTAATGCCCGGCTGGGTGGTGGATATTGCACACAATCCCAGACAGGAGATTGATAATTTGGTGGAAAATCAGTGTGCCGCCTTTGTGGAAGGGTCGGCCCAACATTTTGTCGAATTGGATATTAATGGGAATTTAATTAGAGCAAAGTGACAAATAAAATGCAAAAATATCTGTCCTTACCAATACAACTGATTTATTTTTGGTATCCCGCGGGATTGAATTTCTTTTTAAAGCTGTGGAAAAATTTAATTCTTTATTTGGAAGAAGACTTGGCAGTGGGACTCATGATCAAGCTTATCTTTGTCCCCTTATTTCATGACTCATCAATTGTAGGTAGAATTTTAAGCTTTTTATTTAGAAGTTTTAGAATTTTAGTGGGACTTTTTGCTTTTACCTTGGCTACCCTATTAGTTTTGGCTTTAGCTGTCTATTGGTTTGCTCTGCCGGCCTTGGCTATTTTAGATAAACCACTTTTTTTAAGCCAGGCCATTCTTTTAGCAGGCTTAGGAATTTTTATTTTGGAAATTATTTTAAATCCCCACAAAAAAGTTTGGCAAATTAAAAATGGAAATCCTTGGCTCTCATCACTAATTAAAAGAGAAGATCTATCTGCAAAAAAATTGCTACAAAGTAGAGAGGTTGTAAGTTTGCTGGAAAATTTGGAAATTGCCGCAAGTCAAATACCCAATTTTGAAATCTCTGATATCGATAGTCTAGGTCAAAATGCATATGAAATGGCCAAAAAAAATGGCGCCCCATATATCACTGCTGCTCATTTTTTTGTGACCACTTTAAAAGAGTTGCCCAATATCGATCAATATTTGCTCAAATTTGAATTGACCATGGAAGATTTTGAGAAAACATTGACTTTTTTGGATTTAAAAAGAGACAGTTGGAGAAAGGTGTGGATTTGGGAGGAAGATTTTACGATACATCACTTAAAAGGAGTCAACCGCGGCTGGCTAGGGGTGCCTACCCCCAGTTTGGATTTGATTTCCCAAGATTTAACTAAAGAAGCTGCCAGCAAAGGTTTTGCTGATTTTATCAGGAACAATAATGTGGTGTCGGAAATTATCAATATTTTGTCGCAAAAAACTGGTAGAAATGTGGTGATTGTCGGACCGGCTGGTTCTGGTAAGAGCGCCTTGGTTAAACATCTGGCTAAACAGATTGTCAAAGGTGATGCCCCTGCTGCCATGGCTACTAAAAGATTGGTCCTTTTGGATTTGGTCAAACTTTTATCGGGCATTAACTCTCAGGGAGAGCTGGCAGACAGAGTTAAAAATATTTTTGATGAAGTTTCATTTGCGGAAAATGTCATAATCGTGATTGAGGAAATCCATGAACTGGGTTTGGGAGAAGCGGGAGCCCAGTATAACCTTTATTCTTTAATGGAACCATACTTGGAATCAGATGCTTTTCAGTTTATGGCCACAACAGAAGTAGAAAATTACTCTAGAATTTTGGAGAAAAATTCCTCCTTTGCCAGACTGTTTATTAAGGTGGAACTTCCTCCTGCCACAGAAGATGATAGCTTAAAGATTTTGCAAGACCGGGCTATCATTACAGAAAGAAAAGAAAAAATTAAAATAACCTACCTAGCTTTAAAAACAGCAGTTAATTTGGCAGCTCGTTTTATCCATGATCGGGTTTTGCCAGATTCTGCCATCTCTGTCGTTAAGGAAGCTCAAACTCAGGCCATGGCAGGTTGGGTCAAAAAGGATACTATCAGACGGGTGATTGAGCAAAGAAGCAAAATACCGATGGTGGAGGTGGGAAATGTGGATAAAGGCAGACTGTTGAATTTGGAGTCGGAGATACATAATATCTTTATTGGCCAAGAGCAGGCGGTCAAACTGGTTTCAGATACCTTAAGAAGATCAGTGACTGGGCTTCGGGAAGGGAATAGACCAATTGGCTCATTTCTTTTTGTAGGGCCAACCGGGGTGGGAAAAACAGAGCTGGCTAAAACTTTGGCCAAAGTTTACTTTAAAAACGAAGGGGCCTTTATCAGATTTGACATGTCAGAATATCAATCAGCAGAATCAGTGAGTCGGTTGATCGGTGGGTCAGAGACAGAAGGACAGCTGACAGAGGCTGTCCGGAATAGACCATATGCCTTGTTACTTTTAGATGAGTTTGAAAAGGCAGATCCAAAGATTTTAACTTTGTTTTTACAGGTTTTGGAAGATGGTCGGTTAACTGATAGTGCTGGTAGAACAGTTGATTTTACCAACACCATTATTATTGCTACCTCTAATGCAGCATCCTTAACAATTGCTAAAGGATTGGAATCTGGTCAGACTTTGGAACAATTAGACAAGCCGGTTAATGATGAGTTATTACAAATTTTTAAACCAGAGCTGATCAACAGGTTTGATGATGTGGTGTTGTTTAGGCCTTTAAATCAACAAGAGTTACAATTAGTAGAATTTGATGATCAGCTAGTTAGTGAATTAGCAAGGAGGGGCTATGACCCAGTTTTAGGAGCAAGACCTTTAAGAAGACTAATTCAAGATACCCTAGAGGCCAACCTTTCCAGAATGATTTTGGAAAATAAATTAAATAAAGGACAAACTTTTAATGCAGGGGTAGATCTTCTATGAAAAAGGGTTACAGTTTTTTATTATTTTTACTGTTCACTGTAACCTGTACCCTGTCCACTGTCTATGCATCTAGTCTATATGATATAAATCAGAAAGTCTGCACAAGATTTGAGGAGGATGTTTCAAGACTTGCTGCTATTATGGAAGAGTTAAGAAGAAGAAAAGGAATACAAGAAACCAGGGTGGCTTTTGGGAATGTGGATTTATGCAGCAGAGGCAATTGCCTATCAGCGGGCTAAAGATTTTTCCTCAGCAGGAACACTTAGGTCAAATTTGGAAAATTTAAAGGGGAAAGTTTTAAAGGCAAAGGGAGAGGTGAAAAAAGCACTGAATGAATAAGAAGATTCTATTACTGGTTACCTTCCTTATAATAATAGTAGGAATATGGTGGTTTTTGATGGGACAAGGTGATAAGACAAAGGGTTTGGTTAGTCCCCAACTTCCCAAAATTTTTAATAAATCAACCCCTATCCCGGAGCCAACAGCAGTTCCGCCAAATGCTCCCAAAACTTTTCAATTTGATGAATCAACTGATTTAGAAGCAGAGTTAGAAAAAATTAATCCTCAAGTTTTAGATAGTGATTTTGAGTGATAAGTATTGACAACTCTTATACAATTACCCCACAGTAATATTTAATAACATGCAAAATTTAGTTATTGTTGAATCACCTACTAAAGCCAGGACTCTCCAAAAGTATTTGGGAGATCAATATCAAATTGAGGCCTCTATGGGGCATGTTCGAGATTTGCCAAAATCTGATTTTGGGGTGGATGTAGAGCATGATTTTGAGCCGCAATATGTCATTCCCAGAGATAAAAGGAAAATGGTTAATCAGTTAAAAAAGGTGGCAGAATTAGCTAAGAATTTGTGGCTTGCTACAGATCCTGATAGAGAAGGAGAGGCAATTGCTTGGCATTTAGGAAAAGTGATAAGTGAAAAGGGAGGGATGGGTCAGGAAATTAAACGTGTTATTTTTCATGAAATTACAGAGGATGCAATTAAAGAGGCTTTTAAAAATCCCAGACAAATAAATCTTAAATTGGTTGATGCTCAACAAGCCAGAAGAGTTTTGGATAGATTGGTGGGTTATAAACTTTCCCCCTTACTATGGCAAAAAGTTAAAAAGGGTTTATCTGCAGGGAGAGTACAATCAGTGGCTTTAAGATTAATTGTGGAAAGAGAAAGAGAGATCTCTGCTTTTAAAGCAGTGGAATACTGGGTTATTGAGGCAGAACTTAGCAAACACCTCCGAGGTGAGACTGGAGTTGCACCTAGTGCGCACCTCGGAGGTGAAGTCAAGGAGGCGTTTATTGCCACTTTGATTGAACAAAATGGTAAAAAACTGGCTATTAAAAATGAGCAAAGCTCTTACGAAAAAAATCAGAGATTTTTTATTCGTAATAAAGAAGAAGCAGACGGACATGTTGCCAATTTAGCAAAGGCTAGTTATGTTGTGTCCAAAATTACTCAAAAAGAAGTCAGAAGATATCCCTACCCTCCTTTTACTACCTCCACCATGCAACAGGGAGCTGCTAATAGATTAGGATTTTCTGCTAAAAAAACTATGATGCTGGCACAGGCCTTATATGAAAGGGGACTGATTACTTATATGAGAACAGATTCATTTAATTTGGCCCCCTCAGCCATTGTTTCTGCCAGAAATTACATTGGGCAAAAATTTGGTAAAGCCTATTTGCCCTCTGCTCCTAGATTGTATAAATCCAAATCTAAAAATGTGCAGGAAGCTCATGAGGCCATCAGAGTAACGGATGTCAAACGTCAGAGTTCAGATATCAGACAACAGGGGGGTTTAAACAGAGATCATGTTAGATTATATGATTTGATTTGGAAGCGCTTTTTGGCTTGTCAGATGAGTGAGGCAGTTTTGGATCAGACCACAGTGGATGTCCAAGCTCACCTCCGAGGTGAGCCAAAGGTTTCGTCAGGCGCACACCTCGGAGGTGTAACCTATCTTTTAAGGGCAACTGGCTCTGTAATTAAATTCGAGGGATGGTTGAAATTATATGGCAAGGAAGCAGAAGAAAATGAAGATGAGAAAAAACAACTACTCCCATCTCTTTCGGAAAATCAACCACTTAATCTTATTCAACTACTCCCATCTCAGCACTTCACAGAACCGCCTCCCAGATATACAGAAGCAACTTTGATTAAAAAGCTGGAAGAATTGGGTATTGGTCGGCCTTCCACTTATGCTCCGATTTTATCTACCATTCAAGATAGATTTTATGTGGAAAAACAGGAGAGAAAATTCGTGCCCACCTCCTTAGGTTTTGCAGTGACAGATTTTGTGGTCAAATATTTTCCTGATATTGTTGATTATTCATTTACTGCTCAGTTAGAAGATGAGCTGGATGAAATAGCCAGAGGAGAAAGAGAATGGAGACCAACCATTAGAGAATTTTATACTCCTTTTGAAAAAAAGCTTGAGGAAACTGCTCAAGATGCTGAGAAAGTAAAAATGGTGGTGGAATATGCGGGGAAGAAATGCCCCGAGTGTGGAAAAGAATTAATAGTAAGAATAGGGAAATTTGGCAAATTCTTAGCATGTTCAGGTTTCCCGGATTGTCGCCATACTGAGAGTATTGAAGAAACAATTAATATTAAATGTCCCGAAGATGGTGGAGAAATAGTGGTTAGAAAAACCAGAAGAGGAAAAACTTTTTATGGCTGTAAAAACTGGCCAGTCTGCAAATTTGCTTCCTGGACCAAACCAAAGGCAAGTAAGCAATCTTGAAAGTCGCTCGTCACATCAAAAAGCACCGTTCGACTAGAAGTTCTGAATCATTAAATAGATTTTCTAGTCTCACTATGGGAAAGTTTTATGACGAGCATCTGCACATAAAAGTTTCTAATTGCTTTTATGATTGTGACTTTGCTCCCTCTGCCACAACCTAATCACTTATTGACTTTCAATAACTGATTTAGTAAGATAATGAGGGCCTCAAAATACTCCATAATAAGAGCGGAACCCCCAAATAAAATGAAATATATTTTTGTATCTGGTGGTGTGATTAGTGGTATTGGTAAGGGCATAGCAACTGCCTCAATTGGTTTACTCCTAAAATCTGCAGGATATAAAATCTCTCCTTTAAAAATGGATCCTTATTTAAATGTTGATGCAGGTACCATGAATCCGATTGAACATGGAGAAGTGTTTGTGTTAGATGATGGAGTAGAAACAGATCAGGATTTAGGTCATTATGAAAGATTCTTAAATGAAAGTTTAACCCGCGCCAATATTGCCACTCAAGGAAGTATTTATCTTTCAGTCATACAGCGGGAAAGAAATTTAGAATATGATGGGGCTTTTGTGGATATTACCCATATTACAGAGGAAATTATCAGAAGAATTAATGAGGCAGGTAAAAGTCGGAATGCAGATATTGTCCTAATCGAAATTGGTGGAACTGCCGGAGAATATCAAAATGTTTTATTTCTTGAGGCGAACAGGCTGCTAAAACTTAAAAAACATGATGATGTCATTCATGTTCATATCACCTATTTACCAGTGCCGCCTTCAATTGGGGAAATGAAATCCAAACCAGCTCAGATGTCTATCAGAGATTTAAATGCTGTAGGAATTCAGCCAGACATAATTTTAGCAAGAGGCGAGAAACCAATTGATGAATTTAGAAAGAAAAAGTTGGCAATTTCCTCCGGCTTGGAATTAGAAGATATTATTTCTGCTCCAGATGTGAATTCTATTTATAAAGTGCCCATTGGTTTTGAAAATCAAAATTTATCAGAGAGAATTTTGGGAAAATTAAAATTAAAAAGAAAAGATAAAGATTTAAAAGAGTGGAGAGAGTTTGTTTCCAAAATTGATGCTGCTAAAAAGGTAGTTAAAATTGGGGTGGTTGGTAAATATTTTACTACAGGTGATTATACTTTGGCAGATTCTTATATTTCTGTCATTGAGGCCATCAAACATGCTGCCTGGACTCAAGGTTTTATTCCCAAGATTGTATGGCTGGACTCTGCCAAGGTTTTGGATGATGTTAGTTTACTGAAAGGTTTTCAGGGAATTATTGTGCCAGGAGGATTTGGTTCCAGAGATATTGAGGGAAAAATTTTAACCATTAAATATTGTCGGGAAAATAAAATTCCCTATTTTGGTTTATGCTATGGCATGCAACTGGCTTGTGTGGAATATGCCAGAAATGTTTTACATTTAACAGGAGCTCATACCACTGAAGTTGATCCCCAAACCAAATATCCGGTCATTCATATTATGCCCTCGCAACAAAAGAAAATGTTAAATAGGGAATATGGGGGGACTATGAGGTTGGGGGCTTGGGATTGTGTTTTAAAAAAAGGCACTTTGGCTCATAAGCTATATGGGAAAGATAAAATTTCCGAAAGACATAGACACAGATTTGAGTTTAATAATCAGTTTCTGAAAAAGTTTTTAGGTGGCGGAATGGTGATATCTGGCACTACCCTGGATAAACAACTGGTGGAAATAATTGAACTAAAAGATCATCCATTTTTCATTGGTACTCAATTTCATCCAGAATTAAAATCCCGCCCCTTAGATCCTCATCCATTATATCTAGGTTTTATCAAAGCTGCTTCAGAAATAAAGGCGTGATATACTCACTTGAAATATTTCTCCTATAAGTTAAAGTCAAGTTATGAAAAAGAAAAATAAGATAGTTTATGCCTTTATTGATAGTCAGAATTTAAACCTTGGAGTACTTTCGCAAGGTTGGCAACTTGATTGGCGTAAATTTAGACAGTATCTACGCAATAAATATAACGCTACTGATACCTATCTTTTTATAGGTTACAAACCCGGTAATGAAGCATTGTATGCTAACCTACAGCAAATGGGCTATCTGGTAATTCTTAAGCCCACGATGGAGTTACCGGATAAATCGGTAAAGGGTAATGTTGATGCAGAGTTAGTGTTGCATACCATGATTCAATATAAAAATTATGATAAAGCAATTATTGTTTCAGGCGACGGAGATTTTTTCTGCCTTGTGGAGTATCTTGAAAGTAAAAATAAGCTACTTCATATTTTGGCACCAAATAGAAGGTACTCAAAACTTTTTAGCAAATATTCACGCTTGGTTATAAGAGTAGATCAATTGAGGGGTAGTTTAGAATTCAAAAAGAAAACTGGCATCGGCGGTCGGTCGAAACCTTAGGCCTATCCAGTCATCGTGATACATTTTATTATAGCACAATATGGATAAAAAGCAAGGTTTATTAATTGTTATTGATGGTTAAAAAAATATTTAAAAGAAAAAGATATTAAATTTGAAATAATTAGTTTTCCTCAGTATGGTAAAAATAGTTTTGCTAAAAAAGTTGAAGATTATTTAAAAGGAGAGTTTGGCAAATTAGATGAAGCAGATCCATATGTGATTGCAAAATTTTACGCTGGAGATAGATTAACTGCTAAGAATTTAATAAATAAATGGTTGCATCAAGGAAAACTGGTGATAGCCAACAGATATGTATCATCCTCTAAGGCTCATCTTGGGGCTAACCTGCCCGAAAATAAAAGAGAAAAATTTTTTAAATGGCTGAATCAATTGGAATATCAAAAAAATAATCTCCCCAAAGAAGATTTAACTATTCTTTTAATAGTTGATCCGAAAGTGGGCCAGAGAAATGTGATGGAGAAACACCATCTTGATCTTCATGAAAATGATTTAAATCATTTAAACAATGCCAATAAAATTTATTTAGATCTTTCTAAAAAAGAAAAAAATTGGGAGGTAATAAATTGTATGAATAAAGGAAAAATGAAATCTAAAGAAGATATTCAAAAGGATATCGTAAAAATACTACTTGAAAAAAAGCTGCCTGCAGAATAAAGTATTCTAGTTTTATGACAAAAAGAAATAACAAGATTCCTCGCTACGCTCGGAATGACATGGGGGGTGAAGATATTGTAGGCACCCTTCCTGATTGGGTCATTAAAGAATATATCAAAAAAGGCATTATAAAAATAAGTCCCTTACCTAAAAATTGGGAAGATAATGTGGATGGGGTGACTATTGATTTTCATTTGGGCAATAAACTGAGAGTTTTTACTGGGGATGGCTGGGATATTATTGATACCAAACACACTACCAAAGAAGAAATGGAATCGATGATGAAACTGATATTCTTAAAACCTGGCCAACCTTTTGTTTTATCTGATAAGGATTTTGTGATAGCCACCACCCAAGAAAAATTAACTTTACCAGATAATATTGTAGGACATCTTCATGGAAAATCTTCTTTGGCCAGACTGGGGATTGCAGTTCACTCAACTGCTGCCAGATTTGACCCGGGTTGGGATGGACATCCGGTTTTAGAATTTGGGACCTTTTTAAAAGGGAAAAGAGTGGTAATTTATGAGGGTTCCCCCATTTGTGCTTTTTCTTTTGAAAAATTAGCAGCATCAGTTAAAAGGCCTTATCATAAGAGCCCCCAAAATAGGTATGGAGGCTCTGATTTACCTGAGGTTTCTAATATAATGGGGAGGAAACCGGCTCGTCGCAGTACAAAGCACCGTTCAACTTAATTTTTAGATGTGAGAAGTTGGATGTGTGAAGATAGATAATGATGTGAGAAGTGAGACTATTCACACATCACATTTCAATAATCCATATTCACATTTCGCACTTCCCATTTCAAAAGTATATGTCAGTATTTAAGACTGGGGTCAGTTTATAAAATTGTTAGTGGTGGGGCTTTTATAGAAGGGGATAACGAAAAGGGTTTAGGGAAAAGAAAAGGTGTTAAAACAGAAATTTTGGCAAAGTTTAAAAAGGGAAAAAGGAAACAGGAATGGGCTACTATAAAACCAGGAGATTATTATCTTGTATCAACTTTAGAAATTATCAATACCCCAAAAGATCTGATGCCACTTATTTTTCCTCGGACCTCACTATTTAGGGCCGGTCTCTTACTGTTGAATTCAAAAACTGATCCTGGATATAAAGGTCCTTTAGCAATGGGACTAAAAAATTTGTCAGAATTTGATGTAAAGTTACAAATTGGTGCCAGAATTTGTAACATTGTTTTTTATAAAATTGAAGGGCAAACAACTCTCTATCGAGGGCAACATCAAGGTGGTAGAATAAGTCCTCATGAAGAAGAACAACAGGTTTAGAAGCCGGCTCGTCTGGTCAAAAAGCACCGTTCGACTACTATATCTGAAACATTTAGTTTATTCTCTAGTCTCACTATGGGAAAGTTTTGTGACGAGTAGCTGCACACAAAACTTTCTAATTGCTTTTATGACTCAGACTTCGCCGCCTATTAATAACGTTAAGAAATGAGAAAGCAAAAACATCCTGAATACCAATATTTAGATTTATTAAAAGACATCATGAAAAATGGTGTAGACAAACCTGTTTTTAATAATCCAGGAGTAACTATAAAATCTGTTTTTGGTAGACAAATTCGATTTGATTTAAAAAAAGGTTTTCCACTTTTAACCACCAAAAAAGTTTTTTTAAGGGGAATTATTCATGAATTACTTTGGTTTTTAAAAGGAGATTCTAATATTAAATATTTAATTGATCAAGACGTTCACATCTGGGATGAATGGGCATATAAGCGCTTCAAAGAAGCGCAAAATTTAAAATTTAAAATTTCAAATTTAAAATTGAAAGGATATTTTAAAACAATAAAAACTCAAGAACAATTTATTGCAAAAATAAAAGAACTTCCAGCTCATGATAAGTTTGTTAGAGAATGGGGGGATTTGGGAAATGTTTATGGAGTACAATGGAGAAAATGGAAAACATCAGATGGAAGAGTAATTGATCAGATGGCCTGGGCCATTGAAAAATTAAGAAAAACTCCTTTAAGAAAACATATTATTATTTCTGCTTGGAATCCTGAATTTATTTATGAGATGGCACTCCCTGGAAAATCCATGGCTCTTCCTCCTTGTCACACTTTATTTCAGCTAAATGTCAATGATAAAAATGAATTATCACTTCATCTGTTCCAGAGGAGCTCTGATCTTTTTTTGGGTGTGCCATTTAATATTGCCTCC
Source organism: Candidatus Daviesbacteria bacterium (assembly GCA_016176405.1). GTDB lineage: Bacteria > Patescibacteriota > Microgenomatia > Daviesbacterales > UBA10151 > JACOXG01. Next base: position 24,465 of record JACOXG010000028.1, read on the forward strand.
TATGCATTATTAACAATGATGATTGCTCAAGTAACTAATTTAAAAGTTGGGGAATATGTACATACTTTTGGCGATGTGCATATATATAGTAATCATATGGATCAGGTAAAAGAGCAATTAAAAAGAAAACCAAGGTCATTTCCTAAAATGAAATTAAATCCTAAAGTTAAAAATATTGATGAGTTTAAATTAGAGGATTTTGAGCTAACAGGTTATAATCCTTATCCTCCTATTAAAGCTCAAGTTACTGTAGTAGGAGGATTTTAATGAGTAAAATTAATATTGTGGTCGCAGCTGCTGGAAAAAAAAGAGTCATTGGTCAAAAAGGAAAACTGCCTTGGTATATCCCAAATGAGCTAAAAAGATTTAAAGAAATTACCATGGGACACCCAATAATTATGGGCAGAAAAACTCATGAATCCATTGGTAGAGTTTTACCTGGAAGGACAAACATTGTGATAACTTCTCAAGAAAATTATTCAGCCCCGGGATGTAAAGTTGCTCACAATTTAGATGAAGCCCTTCGACTCGCTACGCTCGCTCAGGGCAATGACGAAATATTCGTCATTGGTGGAGGGCAAATTTATGAACAAGCAATGCAAGTTACCAATAAATTATATTTAACATATGTGGATAAAGAAATAGAAGGAGATACCTTTTTCCCAGATTATTCAGAGTTTAAAAAAGTAGTTTCTGAATCAAACTGGCAACATGATAAAGATTTAAGATACAAATTCTTAGAGCTGGAAAGATATAGATGAGAAGTCCGAAAATTTAACCATGTGGAATTTTTAATTCCCGCTCTCCTCCTGTTAGAGGATTATATTCAATCGGTCTTCTCTCACCATTCTTTATGTTGAAATATCGTATTGTGGGATCCGCCGCAATAGTTATAGGTTCACCACGTTCTCCTTTTAAATTACCCCCAGGGTATGTTCTACCAACAATAATTTTGCCTTTTTCTACTCCAGTCTCACAAATCATTGAGTATAGTGTATCATGTTATGTCAACTGTGACTTGATTTAAGGTGGGTACGTTGTTAAAATATGCTCCATTACACATCTATCAGCTTAAGTTTTCCTGAAACTATATTGCTGATAGAGAGGAACAAGGAAAACATGATTAAGCTCCCAACATTGGAAGAGTTATTAGAAGCAGGTGTTCATTTTGGACATCAGGTGCGTCGTGGCCACCCCAGGATGAAACCATATATTTATGGAGCCAGAGACGGAGTTCATATTATTGATTTAACCCAATCTGAAAAACTTTTAAAAGAGGCCGGTGAGTTTGTTTATAATTTGGGAATGATGGGCAAGGTATTACTTTTTGTGGGTACCAAAAAACAAGCCAGACCAATTGTGGAGGGGGCTTCTAAAAATTTAGAAGCACCATACTTGGTGGAAAGATGGATTGGCGGGTTTTTGACCAATTTTGAAGAGGTCCAAAAAAATATCAAAAAATTAAAAGAGTTAAGAGATCAAAAGACAAAGGGAGAACTTAAAAAATATACAAAAAAAGAACAACTGCTGCTTGATAGAAAAATTGCCAAAATGGATAAAGATTTTGTGGGGGTTTTGAATTTGGAAAATCTACCTGATGCTGTTTTTGTCAGTGATGCTGTGACAGAAAATATTGCTGTCAGAGAGGCCAACAGAATGGGGATACCTGTGGTGGCTATTGCAGATTCTAATTGTAATCCCACTGAGATTGATTACCCAATTGCTGGTAACGATGATGCCATCAAATCTATTAAAATATTAGTAGAAGCTGTGGCCAATGCTTATGGGGAGGGTAAAAAAGAAGCTGGGAAGGCATTAGCCAGAGCAGCTAAAAAGGCGGAGAAAGAAGCTGCCAAAGGAGAGGAAGAAGTGCCGGAAGTATTAAAGGAGGAGGTGGCAGCAGCGGAGGAGATGGTGGAAAAAAAGGCTATTAAGGATGCAGAAAGAGTGGTGGAATAGAGCCAGCTCGTCTGGTCAAAAAGCACCGCTCGACTAGTAATACCGAATCATTAAGGGTATTTTCTAGTCTCACTATGGGAAAATTTTGTGACGAGTAGCTGCACACAAAACTTTCTAATTGCTTTTATGACTCAGACTTCGCTGTCTTTGAATATATGAATATAAAAGACATTAAAAAACTTAGAGAACAGACTGGGGTTGGGATTGCCGACTGCAAGGAGGCCCTGAGCTTGTCGAAGGGCAATCTAGAAAAAGCTAAAGAGTGGTTAAAGAAAAAGGGTTTGGATAAGGCTGCTAAAAAAGCTGATAGAGAAGTAAGAGCTGGGGTGGTTGATGTTTATTCTCATAATGGTAAAGTGGGAGTATTGGTTGAAGTCTTATGTGAGACAGATTTTGTGGCGAGAACTGAAGATTTTAAAAATTTGGCACATGAGTTATCTTTACAAATTGCTTCCATGAATCCTTCTTCAGCGGAAGAGTTACTCTCTCAAGAATATATAAGGGATGCCACCCAAACAGTGGATCAACTAATCAAGGGTGTTTCTGGCAAATTAGGAGAAAATATCCAAGTTGGCAGATTTGAAAGAATTGTACTAGGAGAGGGTTAAGATGGATCCTATATTAACTGAGCCTAGTCAAAGAATAGAAGATTCCCTGCACCATTTTAAGATGGAGATTGCAGGAATTAGGGCAGGGAGAGCAAATCCTGCACTAATAGAAAATATTCCAGTAGATGCATACGGGGGTAAAATGAAACTGATTGAGGTAGGTAATATTTCTGCTCCCCAACCAACCCTTTTAACAGTGCAAGTTTGGGATGCCTCTATTTTGGATAAGGTTATCAAATCCATTCAAGAAGCCAACATTGGCTTGAATCCATCAAATGAAGGTACCTTAATTCGTTTGCCTATTCCTCCTTTGACTGAGGAAAGAAGAGTGGAATTTATTAAACTTTTACACCAAAAAATGGAAGAGGGTAGAGTTTCCATCAGAGGAATCAGACAGGAGTTTAGAAATCTTTGGAAACAATCACAAGAGAGTGGAGAAATTGGAGAGGACGAATTTTTTAGAAGAGAAAAATTGTTACAAGAGTTAGTAGATAAAAAAATGGCGGAGGTGGAAAATTTGGGAAAAGCTAAGGAAGATGAATTGACTCAGATATAATGATTATTTCAATCATAATTTTTATAATAACCTTATTAGTCTTAGTCCTCATCCATGAGCTAGGTCATTTCTTACTAGCCAAAAAATTTAATATCAAAGTTTTGGAGTTTGGTTTTGGTATTCCTCCCCGGGCTTGGGGTAAAAAAATTGGTGAGACAATTTATTCTGTTAACTGGTTACCTCTTGGTGGATTTGTCAGACTTTTAGGAGAAGATGAGGTCGATAAAGAAACTTTAGAGGACAAAAGATCTTTCTCGGCTCAAAGTGTTTCAAAAAGAATTCTGGTGGTGGTGGCAGGAGTCAGCATGACTCTAATTTTTGCCTGGCTACTTTTTTATATAGTTTTAGGATTTGGCGGATTTAAAACTCAAATTCCTCTGATTTTGGAGCATCAATTTACTGGGGTGGTGCAAAAAGAAGAATCCTTTGTAGTGATTGCTCAAGTTGCCAAAGATTCTCCAGCAGAGGGTGCAGGTATTAAATCAGGCGAAAGAGTTGTTTCCATCAACGAAGAGATGATTGAGGATGATAGACAATTGGTAGAGAAAACCAAAAGCTTGGCAGGTGCGGAAATTGAACTTAAACTTGCCGATTTACAAAATAAACAGACTCACACTATCAGAGTTACACCCAGATTAAATCCACCTGAAGGGGAAGGTCCGTTAGGGATAGCCCTGATGCAATTTGAATTGGCAAATTTGGAATTCCAAACTCCCTTACAGAAAATTTTTTCTGCACCTATTCATTCTTGGAACTTAGTGGCATATTCATCCAAAATATTTTCCAAACTAATTTCCCAATCTTTAGCTCAAAAAGATGTGGAACCTCTGTCAAAATCAGTGGCAGGTCCAGTAGGAATAACTTCTTTAGCAAATACCATTCTAACATCCACCGATTCACCCTTTTTGCCATATCTTGATTTTGTGGCCATTCTTTCACTTAATTTGGCAGTAATCAATCTTTTGCCAATCCCTGCTTTGGATGGAGGAAGACTGATTTTTTTGATGATTGAGGCCGTCACTAGAAAAAGAGTTCATGCCAAGGTAGAAAAATGGATTCATACGGTAGGAATGGCTCTACTTTTGACCTTGGCTATTCTGATTACTTTTTCCGATATCAAAAAAATACTCTATTAATTTTTCTGTTATAGTAGAATTGATGATTAGGATTTTGAGTATAGTATTAATTATCTTCTGTATTATTCTCTTCCCACCGGCAACATTAGCTTTAATTTCCAATAATGCTGTACCAGGAGATGCTACCTACCCAGTTAAAAGGACTCTAGAGAACGGCATATTTGCTGTCGCTTCATTAAACTCAGTAACCAAAGCCTGGTTTGCAGCTGCCAGATCTGACAGAAGATTTGAAGAGTTTTCCACACTAATAGCTCGGGGACAAGCTGCCTCAAGTACTCTAAATGAATTAGTTAATCAAACAGATACAGCTGTAAACGAGATTACCAATTTGGACAGTGGAATCCAAAGGCAACAGTTAGCCAATAAACTTTCTTCTTCCATAGAAAAATATAAACAAGAGTTAAAACAGATCTCTGAGACAATTCCCCCTCCAGCCGCCACCCCAACTCCAGTACCCACTCATTCAAAAGCTACTGTCATCCCAACTCCCACACCTTCACCTCAAGTGATATATGTATATGAAGGTTTAACTAGAGAACAAATAGAAGAGATTATTAGACGATGGGAAGAAGATCAAGAAAAGCTTGAGAAAGTGGGATCAGATACACAGAATGCAGCAACACCTACTCCCAATCCAACTACAACCACCGTACCTACTTCAACATCAACTCCACGCCATGAGGCACCCGCAGTACCCACCCCAACTCCCACCCCAACGCCCACGCCCACCCCTACACCTATCTCCACACCGAAATCAAGATATGGAGCACCAACATTGTCAATTGAGGAAGATAACAATACAGCCACATCTTCTTCCAATTCAGGACCTTGACCTCTATTGTTGAAAGAAATACCATAGGGGGGGTAAAGTTAAGTAACTACCATATGAAATATTCTCAACTTTTTCCTAAAACATTAAAACAGGCTCCTTCTGGGGCTGAATCTATTAACCATCAACTTCTAGTAAGAGGGGGATTTATTGATCAACTTTTTGCTGGTTCCTGGACACTTCTGCCTTTAGGACTAAAGGTGGTTACTAAAATTAATCAGATTATCAGAGAAGAACTAAACAGTAGTGGAGCACAAGAGATGCAAATGCCACTTTTACATCCACGAGAAATTTGGGACCAGACCGGGAGGTGGTCTAATAAAGACGTCCAACAAATTATGTACCAGTTTAAAGATATTCATGGTAGGGAGTTTGGGCTGTCATTTACTCACGAAGAGATTGTAATGAATCTTTTGGGTAAATTTGTCAAATCTTACAAAGACTTACCACTTAAACTTTATCAATTTTCCACTAAATTTAGAAATGAACTGCGGGCAAAGAGTGGAATTTTAAGAGGAAGGGAATTTTTAATGAAGGATTTATATAGTGCTCATGTTTCTGAGGAGGATATGTATATTTATTATGAAGATGTAAAAAAAGTTTACTTAAAAATTTTTCAAAGAATGGGGTTGGATACAAAAATTGTAGAGGCCTCAGGTGGAGTGTTTACTGATAAAAATTCTCATGAGTTTCAAGTTTTAACAGAGGTGGGAGAAGATACAATTTATTATTGCACACAGTGTGATTTTGCTGAGAATAAGGAAATTTATCAGGATAGAGAAGGAAGTAAATGTCCAAGGTGTAGTAATAAAATTGAAGAAGCAAATTCTATTGAGGTAGGAAATATTTTTCCTTTGGGAACAAAATATTCAAAAGATATGAAAGTTTTTTATACAGATGAGAACGGAAAAGAGCAACTGATTTGGTTTGCCAGTTATGGTATTGGTCCAACCCGTGTTCTAGGAACACTAGTTGAAATTTATCATGATGAAAGAGGAATTATTTGGCCAGAAAGTGTAGCTCCATATCAAGTTTATTTGGTGGGGCTGGATTTGGAAGGGGAAAGGGTGAAGGGTGAAGCGGAAAGGGTTTATAAATTACTTCAAGCAGAAGGAGTTGAAGTATTATTTGATGATAGAGTGGGAGTTTCAGCAGGAGAAAAATTTGCGGATGCCGATTTAATTGGAATTCCATACAGAGTGGTTATTTCTAAAAAGACCCATTCGACAAGCTCAGGGCAAGCTAAAGATAAATTGGAGGTTAAGAAAAGAGATGAAAAAAATACGCACTTTGTCTCATTTAAAGGACTAATTTCTCTCTTGAAAGATTCTTAACACCCGTCTATAATCTGGCAATATTTACTGTCTATGATAGAATTATTAGAAAGAAAATTATCAAAACCATTATATCCTCTAACAGAGCGACCACATCTTGGCACCCGATTTGAATATTTTGCACCAACTGAAGAGGTAAGAATGATTAGTCGTTATGGAGCAGGAATAGTCCCTAATCAGCCCCTTCAAACTGTACGTAACACATCTTATGTGGAAATGATAGATGAAAGCGAAGAGATTATTCACTAACTAAGAGAAGGCGAACTTATGGTGTTATGGGAAAAGACAGGTAGTGAAAAGTTTACTGGTATCAATCCGGTGGTGACTCGTGTCGAGAGGACTTACCCTCTGGAAGGAAATCCTGTAAGAGGAGATATTGAAGTCTCGTATGTTCGTAGAGCTGAGCCTCAAGATTATTCATCCTCCTGGTAGATTGATTTTAAGGCCACTTTCTGTTAAATTACCTAGCAGCAATGATTACCAAAAATATCGTTAAACAGCCAAAGAGTATTGTTGAGGTGACAGTGACAGTGCCTTGGACGGATTTGGAAAAGGTCTGGAATGAGACCTTACAAAAAATGGCAGCTGATTTAGAATTGCCTGGATTTAGAAAAGGGGCTGTTCCAATGCCAATGGCGGAACAAAATTTGGGTTCTAAATTACAGGATGAAGTAATGAAGGTGGCCATGCCTAACTTTTTAATTGAGGCTTTGAAAGGTACTGATATTATCCCAATTGATTATCCAAAATATAATTTAGTTTCTTTTATTAAAGGCCGTGAGCTTCAATTTAAAGCTGCTGTAACTAATAGACCAGAAGTAAAGGTAGGTAACTATAAAGCAATTAAAGTTACAAAGACCCAACCAAAACCTGTCACTGAGGAAGAAGTTAGTAGAGTAATTGATGATTTATATAAAAGATGGAAAGTAAGACAACCAGTGGGACAGTCGTCAGTCACCAGCAATCAGTCGTCAGACAAGACAGGACAAACTGGATCTATTAGTTTCCAACCTGGACAACAGCAGGCCCCAACTCAACCAACCAATGGGCAAGCAGCTGGACCAGATGATACTTTTGCCAAAGCCATGGGGGCAACCAGTTTGGCTGATTTAAAAACTAAAGTCAGAAAAGATTTAGAAGCCAATGCTTCTTATAATAACGAGCTTGATTTTGAAGAAGCTATTCTACAAGAGGTAGAGAAAATTACCACGGTTGAATTACCAGATGTTTTAATTGAAGACGAGCTAAATAGAATGTTGGTTTCTCTTCAGCGAAGAGTGGCAGATATGGGACTTTTACTGGAGGATTATTTAAAGGGACAGGGGAAAACTTTGGAACAATTAAAAAGTGAATGGAAAATGCAGGCTGAGAAAAATGTCAGAATGGAGTTAGGTCTGGCAGATATTGCAAGACAGGAAAATGTAAATATTACTGACGCAGAATTACAAGCAGAAGTAGATAAAATTACAGACCTGCGGGTCAAAAAACAGTTTGAAGCACAAGAGCCGAGGCTACATTTAAGACATGCCCTAAGACAGACGAGAACTCTGGACTTACTTAAAAAAATGGTAGCATGAATGATTGTATATTTTGCCGTATTATTAATAAGGAAATACCAAAAGAGTTTGATTTTGAATCAGATTCTTTAGTAGTTTTTCCAGATATCAACCCCTCGGCAGAACTACATTTATTAATTGTTCCTAAAAACCATATTATAGGAATGGCTGATTTAACTCGCAATCACGGAGATTTATTGGTTGAGATTTATAATGTGGTAAATAAATTAGTCAAACAAAATAATTTAGAGGAAAACTTTTATCGAGTGGTGGTGAATGGCGGAAAAGCCCAACATGTACCCCATTTACATTTTCACCTTTTAGGTGGACAATGGAAAAGAATGGTCTAAGGTTAAAAAAGGAGGTGTTTTTATTAAGTGTCAATAATTGTTAAAGCTGGTCCCGGTGATAGTACAGACGCAGTCATCAGAAAATTTCAGAAAAAAGTGGTGGCTGAAGGATTAGTTCAGGAGATTAGAGAAAGGTCAGTTTATAGAAAACCTTCAGAACTTAGAAAAGAATATCTGGCGGAAAGACGTAGAAAAATTATGAGGGCAAAAAGACTAAATAGTTAAGAGATGTCTATTGATCAAATTCAGGAAGATCTGAAAGCTGCACAACTTAATCAAGATCAAATTAAGGTTTCTACCTTAAGATTACTTCTTTCGGAAATTCATAATGCAGAAATTGCCAAGGGCAGCCAGCTTTCTGATGAGGATGTGATAGCGATTGTTTCGCGTGAGCTCAAAAAAAGAAAAGAAGCGGCAGCTGGATTCAGAGCTGGCAACAGAGAAGAGCAGGCGCAAAAAGAAGAAGCAGAGGGGAAGATTTTGGAAGCTTATTTACCTGCCCAGCTATCAAATGAGGAGTTGACGAAAATAGTAGAAGATTCTATAAATGAAGTAGGGGCTAAAGGTTTAGCTGATATGGGTAGGGTGATGGGAGTGGTGATGGGTAAGGTAAAGGGCCAGGCAGATGGAGGAATGGTCAGCTCAATAGTAAAAAAGAAATTAGGATAAGTATGATCAACATTATAGTTTCATCTGATCCCAGATACCATATAAATAGAACTGCTATTAAATTGGCGGTGTTAGAAATTTTACAAAGACACCGCATTAAAGGAAAAGTGGAGTTGGGGATTAATATTGTGGGGGATCGGAAGATGCATGAGTTAAATAAAAAGTTTAGAGGGATTGATTCCGGTACCGATATTTTATCCTTTGCCTTGGAAGATGCTCAACCAGCCAACTTGCAACACATTCCCAGAGTTGGTTTTATTTCCTCGCCTGATAAGATTTTAAGATTGGGAGATATTGTCATCTCTTACCCACAAGCTTTAGAAGATGCCTCAATGGATGGGATTGCAGTAGATGAGGAAATTAGGAGTTTGGTTGAACATGGTCTAAATCATCTTTTGGGTACACATCACAATTAAAGGTGCTACAAAATGGAAATTTTCTACTTAAAATACCGCCCCAAAAGCCTAGATGATTTAGTAGGCCAGGAGTCTGTTAAAAAAATTCTTCTCTCATCTTTTGAGGCAGGAAAATTATCACATGCTTATCTTTTGGTGGGACCCCGAGGGACTGGTAAAACATCAACTGCTAGGATTTTGGCCAAGATGGTCAATTGTGAGGGGAAAGGGGGAAGCGGAAAGGGTAAAGTACCATGCAATGAATGCTCAATATGTCTGTCCATTACTGATGGATCAAACCTAGACCTGATTGAAATTGATGCAGCTTCAAATCGGGGCATTGAGGATATTCGCTCTTTACGGGAGAAGATTAAATTAGCTCCCACCTCTGCCAAAAAGAAAGTCTATATTATTGATGAGGTACATATGTTGACCACTGAGGCTTTTAATGCTCTTTTGAAAACTTTGGAAGAACCCCCTTCTCATGTGATGTTTATTTTGGCAACTACCGATGTTGGTAAAATCCCTCAAACTATAATATCTCGAGTGCAAAGATTGGATTTTAAACTGGCTTCTTTAGAAGAATTGGCTGAAGCGCTCAAAAGAATTATTAAGCAGGAAAAAATTGATATTGATGACGAGGCAATTGGTTTAATTGCTAATCTTTCTCATGGTAGTTTTAGAGATGCAGTTAAATTGTTAGATCAAGTTTCGGTAGCCAAGCAAAAAATAGATGCGGATTTAATCGCCAAGACTTTCCACGGGACTACTTTGGAAGAGGTATTTGAGATCTTGGACAGTATTGCCAATAAGAATAACCAACAAGCCTTGTTATCCATTTCCAAACAAATTGAGCAAGGAGTAGAGGTTAAAACTTTGCTAATGGTGTTGATGGAGGAGATGAGGGAGATGATGTTAATTAAACATCAAGTGGGACCTACTTTGGTGGCGCCCAAATATGTACTTTCAGAATATAAAAAATTAGAAAGTCTGGCTGAACAATTTACTATCTCCAAACTGAATAGTAGTTTGGAGATTTTACAAGAGGCTTTTGAAAAAATAAAATTTGCCTCAATCCCACAACTACCATTGGAGTTGGCAGTGGTGGAGATATGTGGAGAAAGTGCAAAGGGAAAAGTGCAAAGTGGAAAGTCAGTAGATGATAAATTGGAAGTGGGAAGTGAGAAGCTAGAAAGTGAAGTGAGGAATGAGAATTCCACTGTCCCACCTCAAGATCCCACCTCCCACCTCCCACCTCCCACCTCAAATTCTGATTCTGCTGAAGTCTTAAAATTAAAAGAAAAATGGGAGTTTGTTTTGGAAACAATCCGGCCATACAACTTTTCCTTGGAAGCTTTACTTAGAACCACCAAAATTAATGACTGCAGCGAAACAACCATTATACTGGAGGTACCATATTCCTTCCATCAGCGTATTTTAGAGACTCCTAAAAATCGGGATATGTTGGAGGGGATTTTATCAGAGGTAATAGGCAGAGCTATAAAAATTTCCACTATTTTGGGAACGCCGCCTCAAAGAAGAGAAGATATTGCCAATATTGAGGTAGCAGCAGATGATGAGATAATCAAGATTGCCTCAGAAATTTTTAACTCAGAACCCAACTAACCAGTTGCGAGTTAACAGCCACTAGTTTAAAATCCTCATATTATGACATCTAAAGTTTTTGGATTAATTAAAGAAGAAGCGGATCGTCAAAAGTATGGCTTGGAGATGATCCCTTCGGAAAATTATGTTTCCAAAGATGTTTTAAAAGCTTTAGGATCAATTTTAACTAATAAATATTCAGAAGGTCATCCCGGTGCCAGGTATTATGGTGGTAATGAAGTTATCGATAAGATAGAAAGGTATGCCCAAAGTTTGGCCAATAAACTATTTGGTACAGCTCACGCCATAGTTCAACCTCACAGCGGTTCACCAGCCAATTTGGCTGTGGCATTGGAACTGGCTGGTCCGGGTGGAACTACCTTAGGCCAAAGTCTAACTGCAGGAGGACATTTAACATTTGGGGCAGCCGCTTCTTGGACAGGCAGACTTTTTAATGCTATTCAATATGGAGTTGATCCAAAAACTTGGAAGATAGATTTAGATGAAGTCAGAAGCTTAGCCAAAAAACACAAACCTAAATTTATTTGGGTGGGGACCACCGCTTATCCTTTTCAAATAGATTATAAACCCTTTGCTGAAATTGCAGATGAGGTGGGCTGTTTTTTAGTAGCAGACACTTCTCATATTTCGGGTCTGATTGTGACAGGTTACCATCCTTCACCAGTACCATATGTTCATGTTATTACCACTACCACTCATAAAACTTTGAGAGGTCCCAGAGGGGCCATGATTTTAATTACCAAAAAGGGATTGGACAAAGATCCGGAATTGGCTAAGAGATTGGAAAAATCTGTCATGCCGGGTCTGCAAGGAGGACCGCATGATCATCAGACAGCGGCCATTGCTGTGATGTTAGAGGAGGCATTAAGGCCATCCTTTAAAAACTATATTGGACAGGTTGTTAAAAATGCTAAGATGTTAGCTGAAGAGTTAGGTAGTGTTTCAGAGGTACACTTGGTTTTATTATCTCTTACTCATTTAGGATATGGATTAGGATATCAAACACAGTATGCTTTAGAAGAAGCAGGCATTACGGTTAATAAAAATACCATTCCAGGTGAACCAGCCTCTGCCTTTTATCCCTCTGGAATAAGATTAGGTTCTCCGGCTTTAACCACGAGAGGAATAAAAGAAAAGGATATGGTAAAAATTGCTTCTTGGATAAGAAAAGTCTTAGAGGAAGTTAAGGGACATGATTTACCAAAAGAACAAGAAAAAAGAAAAGAATTTTTGAAATCTTACAGACAACTGGTACATAACAATAAAACTTTAAAAGATATAAGAGCCGAAGTGGAAAAGTTTGCTGGAAAATTCCCCGTTCCCGCTGTACAATGATTCAATGCTAATATCCGGTAAGGCTGTTGCCGAAGAGATTTTAAAAAAACTTAAGAAAGAAATAGATAATAGAAAATTAAAACCTGGCTTAGCTATAATTTTGGCTGGAGACAATCCTGCCTCAAGAATTTATGTTAACAATAAGGTTAAGGCAGCAAGTAGAATAGGTATTCAAGCTACTTTATATGAATTCTCAGAAAATGAGCAGAGAAAATGTCTCAATGTAATTGATCAATTAAACAATGACTCAAAAGTGGACGGCATTATAATTCAGTACCCTATTTTTCAAAGTTGGAATTTTGATGAGCTGGTTAAAAAAATAAATCCCACAAAAGATGTAGATGGGTTTTTGGAAAATTCGCCTTTTTCAGGAGCGACTGCTTTAGGAGTTTGGGAGATGATCAATGCCTTTGCAAAAGAGGAAGGGTTTAAAAAAGGAGAAGAATTTTTAAAAGGAAAAAAAATAATTATTTTGGGAAAGGGCAAAACTGCGTTCTAATGTAAAAAAAGGCGCTTATGTGATTGGGGTAGGAGTAGGTAAAGAAGAGTTAAAAGGTGAGCAGAAATTTTATGGAGATATAAATGAGGAAGAAATTTCTAAAAAGGCCAAATTATATTGCCCAACAATTGGGGGAATTGGCCCTCTCACAATTGCCTGTTTATTGCGTAATGTAGTTGAGGCGGCTATGTTATAATACCTTCCATGGGTTTAATGGATAATTTAAAGCAACTGGGTGATCTGAAAAAGATGAGAGATCAGGCCATGGAAGTGCAAAAAAGATTGGCCCAGATTAAGATTACCATTGAACATCGAGGGGTGACAGTGGTAATGACCGGTGATCAAAAAGTACAAAAAGTTACAGAGGCTGTTAATGAAGCATTAAAACAATCTCAAAAAGTAGCAGCAGATGAAATGAAATCTTTAATGGGTGGTGGTATGGGTATGCCAGGAGCATAATGGTCGAAACAAAAGATATTGGTAGATTTAACGTGATAGTTCCAGACAGCAGTATTGGGAAGGTTATGGATTTAGTCTTAGCTCAAGTAGGACTATCCTTTTATAGACTTAGTGGTGTCGACATAGGGTTTTTCTATACAGAACCTCATTACTTAACATTATTTAAAGCACATGGGAAACATAGCCATGGATCATCCAAATTTAAACCATATGAATTTTTAAGGGTAACCAGCCCTTAAGAGGATCGGTATGAAGTTATGATAATGGGAGGAAAACCTACAAGATTAGGCTGGAAGATCAAACAAGGCTTTATAGAATCATCTTATAGGGTTGAATGATGATATCCTTCCTCGCTTTAACAGCCGCATAATGTTAAAATTAGCTTCATTATGGCAAAGGTTCCAAAGAGTGTACAAGATTTGATAGAGGCATTTGAGAGACTGCCTGGCATCGGGCCAAAAACGGCAGAAAGATTAACTTATTATTTACTGCATGCTCCAAGAGAAGAAGCCGAGGCCTTGGCAAATTCGGCGCTGAATATGAAGGATAAAACCAGAATTTGCTCTATTTGCTTTAATATTACAGAAGTTGACCCTTGTGATATTTGCTCCGATTCAAATCGTGATCAATCCACTATCATGATTGTGGAAAATCCTTTAGATGTTTTGGCATTAGAAAAGGCAAATTATAAAGGGCTTTACCATGTCTTACATGGAGTGATCGCCCCTTTGGAAAATATTGGACCAGATGATATTCATATTAGGCAACTTTTGCCAAGATTAAAGCGGACCTCCTCCGCCCCCGCTTCGCCAAAGCTTCGCGGGGCGAGCAAGGCTTCGGAGGTCAAGGAAATAATTTTGGCCACTAACCCCACCATGGAAGGTGAGGCCACTGCCATGTATATTCAAAGATTAATTTCTCCTTTGGGAATAAAAGTGACTAGAATTGCCAGAGGTTTACCAGTGGGGTCTGATTTGGAATATGCTGATGAAACTACTTTGTCTAGAGCTTTGGAGGGGCGTAAGGAATACTAATAGTGTGCTAGAATGTATCCATGGCTGATTCGGCAAGCGGAATAAAACAGATTGGTGAAGAGGTAGTGGAAACTACCGAGGAGGTTGTCAAAGATACTAAAGATCAAGTGGGCCAAGCCATTGAACAGGGAGTACAATCAGTTGTGGGGATCCAACTGACTCCACAACAAATACAACAAAGACAGCTGGATGAGCAAAAAAAATTAGCCAAAGTCAGAAGAGATATTCAATGGTATAAAGATATTCAGGTAGCTCAAAAAGCTATCCGGGAAAAAGAAAAACAAAAAAAATTACAAAAAGATCAACAAATTCAGGATGAGAAAAAATTCAAACAGATGGAAATTATTCAAAAGAAAAAGGAGCTGCCAATTGCCATTAAAGCCCTAGGTAAGGCAGAGATAAAACGCGGCATAGGGGGATAGCAATATTGAGACTTTATAATTTCCTCACCCGTCAAATTGAAGAATTTAACCCCCTAAATCCTCCTGAAGTGGGGATGTATACTTGTGGACCTACCACCTATGATTTTGCTCACATTGGCAATTTAAGAACTTTTATTTTTGAAGACATTTTACAAAGAGTTTTAGAAGTTAATGGCTATCAAGTTAAAAGGGTGATGAATATTACTGATATTGATGACAAGATAATAAAGGGAGCAAGGGAAAAGGGGGAAGGGATAAGTGAGTTTTCAGCGCCTTTTGAAAAAGCTTTTTTTGAGGATTTAGAAAAACTCAATATTAAATCAGCCAACTTTTATCCCAAAGCAACAGAGCATATTGGGCAGATGATTAAATATATTGAGGAGTTGATAAAAAGGGGGTTAGCTTATCAAGAAAAAGATGGTTCAGTATATTTTGATATTTCAAAATTTGAAACTTATGGAAAATTATCTCAACTTAATAAACAGCAGTTGAAACATGGAACCAGAATTTTATCTGATGAATATTCAAAAGATGATGTGCAAGACTTTGCTCTTTGGAAAGCAGTTGAGGAAGATGAAGTAGGGTATGATTCGCCATGGGGCAAAGGCAGACCTGGTTGGCATATTGAGTGTTCGGTGATGAGTCAGCAATATTTGGGAGATACTTTTGATATCCATGCAGGTGGAGTGGATTTACTTTTTCCCCATCATGAAAATGAGATTGCTCAGTCCGAGGGGAAAACAGGTAAAAAATTTGTAAATTCTTTTGTGGAGGGGGAGCATCTGTTGGTTGATGGACAAAAAATGGCCAAATCAGCTGGCAATTTTTATAAACTGAAAGATTTGGAGGATAGAGGATTTGACCCGCTGTCTTTTCGTTATCTTGTTTTAACTTCTCACTATCGTGATAAGCTCAATTTCACCTGGAAGTCTTTAGAGGCTGCTCAGAATGCCTTAAATAATTTAAGAGATGAGATTAGAGCGTGGGAACAACCTAAAGGTGATGTCGGACAATTTTGGCAGGAATTCTTGGAAGCTGCTAATAATGACTTAAATATACCACAAGCTGTTGGGGTGTTTTGGCAGATGGTCAACTCAGACAATACAATATCTAGTAAGGCCACAACAATTTTAGAGATGGATAAAATTTTAGGACTGGGACTGGAAGAATATTTAGGTAAACCATTAGCAATTCCTACTAATGTTATGAAATTAATAAGTCAAAGAGAAGAGATGAGAAAATCCGGAGATTTTGCAAAATCAGATCAATTAAGAGAGAAAATAAAAAAATTAGGCTTTGAAATAGAAGATACAAACTCTGGCCCAAAGATTAAAAAACAACATTGAAGTTTGTGGTAAACTATTAGGTTAATGAGAGAGGATATTATAACTATAGATGGTCCAACCTCATCCGGCAAAAACTCTGTCGGATTTTTGTTATCTCAAAAATTAGGTTATCAATATATTGATTCCGGCTCGATCTATAGAGCCGGTTGTATTTTCATTTTCAGAAATAAAATTGATTTAAATGACGTTCCCTCTATTGTAAATATTTATCAAAATTTAACAATTGAAATAAAGACGACAGATCATCAGCAAAAATTTTTTGCCAATAATGAAGATGTGACCGATGTTTTACACAGTCCGGAAGTCACTCAACTGGTCTCGCCTGTTTCTGCCATAAAAGAAGTTAGATCAGCAGTAAAAGTGATCCAAAAAAAATTAGCTTCTCAAAAAACAGTCATGACCGGAAGGGATATTGGCTCGGAAATTTTTCCTGATGCCCGCTTTAAATTTTTTTTAACTGCCTCAGTTGAAGTGAGAGCTCAAAGACGATTCAAGCAACTTGTTACCAAACATCCCTCCGTTAAATATGAAGATGTTTTAAATGCCATGATGGAAAGAGATAAAAGAGATTCTGAAAGAGAGGCATCGCCAATGAGAGTCCCCGAAGATGCTTTGGTAATTGATAATTCTAACCTTACGGTTGAAGAGACTGTGTCAAAAATGTTAGATTACATCCATCAAGCGCATTAACTACTCCTATGCATCAAATTAACACCCTAAAAAATGGCTTAACTTTAATTACTGTTAATTTGCCTCATCTTGATTCTGTGACCACACTGGTGGCAGTTGGAGCCGGATCAAGATATGAGACCAAAAAAATTAATGGCATTTCTCACTTTTTAGAACACATGTTTTTTAAGGGGAGTAGGAAATATCCAACTGCTGAACAAATTGCCACTTTGGTGGATGGAATTGGAGCAGTTAATAATGCTGCTACGGATAAAGAAGTAACCTATTATTGGATTAAATCCTCCAGCAAACATATCGAACTTTCTTCAGATATTTTATCCTCCATGATTAAAGAATCTCTATTGGCAGAAGAGGAAATTGGGCGAGAGAAAGGGGTGATTGTGGAAGAATTAAGGATGTATCGAGATAATCCTGCCAGATATGTCTGGGAGTTGTATGAAAGATTGCAATTCGGTAATCAACCTTTAGGTTGGGATATTGGTGGAGATGAGCAGACAGTTACTACTTTGGTACGGGATGACTTTATAACTTACATGGATTCATTATATTCTCCGAAGAATATGGCTCTAGTTTTTGTGGGAAATTTACCAAAAGATATTGAAAAAGTGGCCCAAGATAATTTTTTGGATTTACCGAAAAGATCACAGTATTCTTTCAAGCCTTTTAGAAAATTAAAGCAGGTTAAACCTAAGGTAAATGTTTTTTATAAACAAACTGATCAGGCAAATTTAGTATTAGGGGTGGAGGGTTTTGATCGTTATGATAAAAAGCGACGGTATAGTGCTAGAGTTTTGTCAGTTATCTTGGGAGAAGGTATGTCATCAAGGCTTTTTATACAAGTGAGAGAACGCAGAGGTTTCGCTTATCATGTTGGTGCGAGTCACGGAAGTTATAAAGATACCGGAGCATTTACAGTTTATGCAGGATTAAAATTGGAAAAGGTTTATGAAGGACTAGAGGTAATCAGAGCAGAGCTTGAAAGAATTATTGCAGAAAAAATTACAGAAGACGAATTGAAAAAAGCCAAAGAGATAATCAGAGGCAGAATTGCCCTCCAATCAGAATCCACCAATTTTTTGGCAGAATATTTTGGTACCAATTTTGTACTGGATAGAGAGATCGAGACATTTGATGATTATTTAAAAAAAATTGATGCTGTGACGATAGCAGAGGTGCAAAATGTGGCCAAAGAACTTTTTCAAAAACAAAAATATAATTTACAAGTGATTGGACCCTTTAAAGATAAACTGAAGTTCGAAAAAATTTTAGAATAATTTGGCTCTTAAAAGAGCGGCAATTTTCTTTGCTGTAACTGCTGAAACAAACCCCACTAAAATTCCTCCTAAAATATCAGAAGGATAATGAACTCCCACATAAATTCTGGATATACCCACCCAAATAGTCAAAAAGATGAGAAGAGTCGCCCATTTTGATTTTAAAAATATGTAAGGAAATGTCAAGGCAGACATGATGGAGGCATGTCTGGACGGGAAAGATGCATCTGCTTGGTGAGTAATGAGAGGAGAAATATTCGAATCAATAAAAGGCCGTGGTTCTACATAAAAAAGATGGATCAATTTAATAATTATTACCACCAATGGCAAAGATAAAAGTGCCAATATTAGACTCTTTCTCTCAATCAAACCTCCTCTGAATGCTATGATAAATATCAAGATTAAAGCTAAATAAATGACATATTCTGCTCCTAAAATCATCAAGAAATCTAAAAAATTATTTTTATTACTTAGTCCAAATATAAGATAAAAAAGACTTAGGTTATCTAGAATCATTAGTTAGATCCTTCGCTCGTTTCACTCGCTCAGGATGACAAGTTGAGTTAAGAGATTGTACTCAACTTGTCAAATAAGGCCAAAAGATGAAAATTCCTGCAATGGCGGCAGTGATGGCAGCAATTAAAACAGCCCCCGCTGAAATATCTTTGGCCAACTTTGCCCCTGGATGCTCCGCCTCTGTAAAAGCATCAACCACAGTCTCAACGGCAGTGTTGGTTAATTCTACTGAAAAAACTATCCCAATCAGAAGAATTACATTAATCCAGTCCTGCTTAGAGATGTTCAAAAAGAAGGAAAGAGCTATTGCTAAAATTGCAGCTATAATATGAAACTTTAGATTTGGCTCCTGTTTTAATGCTTGCACCAAACCTTCAAAAGCATACTTAAAAGAAAGTACATGAAAATTTTTGATAGGCATATTTTTAGTATACCACGAGGTCCTTCGACTTCGCTCAGGATAATCCGCTGCGCGGATTACTTGACTTAAAACTTAGATTGAGTTATATTAAGCTATGAGAACACAACTTGCAGAAAAGTGTGGAATATTTGGTATTTTAGGGAAGGGTTTTGAAGCGGCCCGCTTAGTTCACCCAGGTCTTTGGGCCCTACAACACAGAGGCCAAGAATCTTCAGGAATTGCTTCATCAGATGGTAAAAAGATTTATATCCACAAAGGTATAGGATTAGTGGCTCACGTTTTTTCAGAAGAAGATTTAAAGAAATTAAAAGGGTATTTAGCAATTGGTCATAACCGCTATTCTACATCTGGTGATGCTTGGGATAAACATGCCCAACCTATTGTGGTTAATGTTAAGGGAGGACAAATTGCCGTTGTTCATAATGGTAATCTTCCCTCCACTCAAAAATTAGAGAAGTTTTTACTAGATAAAAAAATTTCCATAGAGGGTTTAAATGATTCAGAAATGATTGCTCAGGCCATAGGTTTTTATGTTTCATCTGGACAATTTTTAGAGCAAGCTATTAAATCTGCTTATATATTGTTTACTGGGGTGTTTTGTTTACTGGTGATGGATGAAAAAAAGATTATCGCGGTCAGAGATGGTTTTGGTATCAGACCTTTATGTCTAGGTAAATTGAATGGTGGGACTGTAGTGGCTTCTGAAACTTGTGCTATTAAAAAGTATCCAGATAGAAAAGGGCAATCAAAAGTTGGATGCATTTGAATATGTTTATTTTGCCAGGCCAGATAGTTATCTCATGGGAAAAAGTGTTGATCAAGTTAGGCAAAATTTGGGAGAAGAACTGGCAAAAGAATATAAAATAGATGCTGATATTGTTATTCCTGTTCCTGATTCTGCTATTCCTGCAGCAATTGGTTACTCAAGAAAATCAGGCATCCCTTTTGAAATGGGACTGATTAAAAACAGATATATTCATAGAACTTTTATTTCTCCTGAGGAACATACCAGACACAGAATTGTTCAGCTAAAACTTAATCCCATGCCACATATACTAAAGGGTAAAAAAGTGATTGTAATTGATGATTCCATTGTCAGGGGGACTACCTCAAAACAAATTATTAAAATGATTAGAGATGCTGGGGCAAAAGAAGTTCATCTTTTAATTTCTTCTCCTCCAGTTAAGTTTCCTGATTTTTATGGAATAAATACGCCTGATCAAAAAGAGTTAATTGCCGCTGTCAAAAAGATTCCAGAAATAGCAAAAGAATTAGGGGTGGATTCTATTCACTATCTCTCTTTGAAAGGTTTAATCAGAGCAATTGGTTTACCAGAAGATGTACTTTGTACGTCTTGCTTTACAGGAAATTATCCAGTAGATATTGGTGAGAGAGCAAAAGAAGTAGACTTTTCTCTCAGATCATGAAAAGGATTGTAGTTTTAATTTCTAATAAAGGATCTGGGACAAATCTTCAAGCAATCATCGATGGGGTAAATTCCAAAAAAATTAATGCAAAAATTATATCTGTAATATCTGATACAGAAGAGGCACTTGGGTTAACAAAAGCAAGAAAAAATAAGCTATCAATTAAAATAGTTCCCAAAAAAGAAAAACTTTTAAGTGTTTTAAAAAAATTGAATCCAGATTATATTTGTTTAGCTGGATGGAAACAAATAATTGTTCCGGAGGTAATAGATGCATTCCCCAATAGAATTCTCAATACACATCCCGGTTTAATTCCTGACACAATTGATGGGGCTGTTAAAAATCCAGATGGTACAAAGGCAATATGGAATAAGGGAAAAATGACTGACAAAGCCATGCAAAATTTCTTGGATAATAAGGCCACCTACGCTGGCTGTACCAACCACTTTTTATCCCATGAGTTTGATTTTGGACCAGTATTGGGTAGATGTTTTGAGAAGGTTAAAAAGGGAGATTCAATTGATTCACTTTATACAAGATTGAAAGTTAAAGAAAACAGACTATATGTAGAAGTATTAGCTCAGTTAACTAACAATGAATCATTTAAAATGATTCAAATCATTTAAACAATATATATGAATATTTTAGTTATTGGACAAAATGGAAGAGAGCATGCATTAGCAGTTGCCTATGCTAAATCTAAAAAGGTCAGCAAGGTTATTATGACACCAGGTAATGGTCTGACTGATTTTCAAAATATTAAAATTAAAAACTATCCTAAAGCGGGCATGACGGACTTTAAAGGAATTGTCAAAGTTTGTAAAAAAGAAAAAATAGATTTGGTAGATGTGGCTCAAGATGATGTGATTGCAGCAGGTTACGTGGATAGATTAGAGGAGTTGGGCATAGCAGCCTTTGGCCCAACTAAGTTGGCTTCACAGTTGGAGTGGGATAAAGAGTGGGCCAGAAACTTTATGCTCAAATATAATTTACCTATTCCCCGTTTCCAAGTCTTTAATAATCAGAAAAAAGCCATCTCTTATATCAACTCCCTCCCAGAACAAGTTCTTTTTGTTAAAGCTTCAGGTTTGGCATTGGGTAAAGGGGTAATTCGGGCAGAGAATAAAAAAGAGGCAATTGAGGCAGTCAAGGCCATGAAAAATTTTGGTGGTAGCGGAGAAACTTTTTTAATTGAGGAAGCTTTAGTGGGAGAAGAATTTTCACTGTTTGCCATCTGCGATGGAGAAAATTTCCAAGTAACAAAAGCGGCTCAAGATCACAAAAGAATCTACGATGGAGATAAGGGTCCAAACACTGGCGGGGTGGGAAGTATTGCACCGACAGGAGCTGTTAGTTCAGCAATAATTAGAGAAATAGAATCCAAGATTATCAAACCAACACTTTTGGGAATGAAAAATGAGGGAAGAGTCTACAAAGGAATCTTATATCTGGGAGGAATAATAACTTCCAATGGAGTAAAAGTTATTGAATTTAACTGTAGGTGGGGAGATCCTGAAGCAGAGGTGATAGTACCAAGCATACAAACTGATTATTTAAGCTTGGTAGATTCAGTCAGGGTTGGAAGACTATCAAAATCAAAAATCCAATTTGATGAAAAGATCAGACTTTCTGTGGCTGGTTGTTCTAAAGGATATCCGCAGAATTACTCATCTGTAATAGATAAAGAAATTTTTGGATTAACTGACGCTATGAAATTACCAGATATTACAATTTTCGGTGCAGGAATTAAAAGATCAGGAAAGAGATTTTTTGCAAATGGAGGGAGAGTATTTCATGTTGTAGGGGAAGGCAAAAATGTCATTGAAACAATGGAGAATGCCTATAAGGCTATTTCGATGATCACCATTGAAGGGAATAATTTATACTATAGAACTGATATTGGTTGGAGAGATTTAGGAAGGTTAAAAAAATGATTCAAGTGATAAGGACCATGATGTTCTCGCAGTTTGAAATATTATACTGCTCGAACATCAGAACCTGTTAATTTGTAAAAAGTCTATGATACAAATTATTAGAGTTAAAAATGTAGGTAAAGATTTATTGGGAGAGGGAATTCTTCATGATATCCATAATACTTTGGGTAACAGAAATGTTACAAAAGTTGAATCTGCCAAAGTTTATAGATTAGAAGGTGTTTTTGAGGAGGAAGCCAAAATAATGGCAGAAACTGTTTTTTGTGAAAGTATTTATCAGACATATACATTGAATGAATCAATTCTAGGAATACACCTCCGAGGTGTGAGCAAGACGACTGCCAAGGCTCACCTCGGAGGTGAACAATTAGTGGTTTTAGAGGTTGCATATAAACCTGGGGTGATGAATCCTGAGGTGGGGTCAATTCTTAAGACCGCAGCTGACTTAAAAATTAAATTGATTGCTGCTGATTCATCACACGAGTATGGTTTTTGGGGAGAAGTGACTACCAAAGAGGTGGAAGAAATTGCCAGAAAACTACATCTTCTAAATGAGATGATTGAGTATTTTGTAAGAGAGGAACCAAAGACACTGATTATTAAGGAAGCTCCTGGAAAAACTAAAATCATCTGGCTACGTGGAATGAATGATAAACAATTAATGAATCTTTCCCAAGGTAAACTTTTCCTTAATTTAGAAGAAATGAAAGTTATTCAAAGATATTTTCAAAAAATAAAAAGGGATTCGACTGATTTGGAACTGGAGACTTTGGCTCAAACTTGGAGTGAACATTGTGCCCATAAAATTTTTAAAGCCAAAATAATTTTAGATGGCAAAGAAAAAGAACCCTTATTTACAAGATTAAAAAAGGAAGCTTTAAAACATAATAAAAATATTGTTTCAGCATTTGTGGATAATGCAGGAGCAATGGATTTTTATGAAGGTTGGGCTATTAATGGAAAAGCAGAAACACACAATGCCCCCTCCGCTATAGAACCATATGGTGGAGCTATGACTGGCTCTGGTGGAGTTTTTAGGGATGTAGTAGCCACAGGCCAGGGTGCCAAAGCAGTTGTATCAACAGATATATTTTGTCTGGCTCCACCTGATATGGATAAGAGCCAACTGCCCGAGGGAACATTACCTCCTGACTATATGTTAAAAAGGGTAGTGGCTGCTGTTAGGGATTATGGCAATAGAGTGGGAATTCCCACTAACAATGGGTCATTTCATTTTCATGAAGATTTTCGGGCCAAACCAATTGTTTTGGTTGGGGCTTATGGAATTTTGCCTAAAGAAAAAGCTAAAAAGGGATCTCCCAAAATTGGAGATATAGGGGTGGTGATTGGGGGAAGAACCGGGAGGGATGGAATTCATGGGGCTACATTTTCTTCTGGAATAATGTCAGAAAAAACAGCTACTATAAATGCTACAGCAGTGCAGATTGGGAATGCTATTGAAGAAAAAAGAATTTTTGATGCCATACTTGAGGCCCGAGATAAAAATTTAATCAGGGCTGTCCAAGATTTGGGAGCTGGAGGATTTTCATCTGCCATTGGTGAGATGGGAGTAGAAACTGGAGTTAAAGTTCATTTAGAAAAAGCACCACTTAAGTATCAAGGTTTGGCTCCCTGGGAAATTTTCCTAGCAGAATCTCAAGAGAGAATGTTAGTTGTTCTTTCTAAAAAGAATCTGAAAAAGTTTTTGAAAATTTGTCAAAAATATAATGTGGAAGCAACTAGTTTAGCAGAGTTTGATGGAAGCAGGAAATTACAAGTTTATTTTGAAAAGCAAAAAATTGGGGATTTAGAAATGAGTTTTCTCCATGGAGGATTACCCCAGAGAGTAATGAAAGCAACTCATGTCAAGGTCGCACCTTCGTCAAGGTCGCACCTCAACAAGATGCCGGGGACGGAAAAGGCGTGGGTTAATACTCTAAAGAGGGTCTTGGCAGATGGAAATATAAATTCTAAAGAACCAATACTTCGAATGTATGATCATAATGTACAAGGGACAAATGCCTTGCATCCTTTTGCAGGTGAAGGGATGGATGGGCCAAATGATGCAGTTGTTGTAAAGCCTTTACTTGATAAGCCCTACGGTATGGTGGTGGCCCATGGACTAAACCCAGAGTTCACAATGGTAGATCCATATTGGGGCAGTATTTGGGCAGCCACTGAAGCAATTTCAAATTATGTAGCAGTAGGAGGAGATTACAAAGAAGCCTGCTTAATAAATAATTACATTTGGCCATTCCCTGATGAAGAGTGGTTGGGGAAATTAGATAGATGTGTGGATGCAGTTTGTGATTTTATGAAGGCTTTAAAGATTCCTGTAATTTCTGGAAAAGATAGTTTATCAGCAACTTACCGTGGGTCTAATGGAGTAGTAATACATAGCCCGCCTACACTTTGCATATCAGTTTTTGGAAAAATTCCTGATGTTACAAAAACAGTTTCTTCTGATTTTAAGAAAATTGGGTCAACAATTGTACTTGTTGGTCAAACAGCTCACCCCCGGGGTGAAGCTAAGGATTCACCAAGATCACACCCCGGGGGTGTGCCTAGAGTTGATTTACAACTGTTGCCAAAAGTCTTGGATAAAATTCATCAAGCAATTATAAGTGGAAAAGTTTTAGCTTGTCATGATGTTTCAGAAGGAGGTTTAATAACCTCAATTTTTGAAATGTGTGTGGGCGGGAATTGTGGAGCAACTTTGAAAGTTGATGGGAACCAAATACTTAATGAAACAGCTGGATGTTTTATTATAGAGATGGAAAATGAGGTGATTGCCAAAACTTTATTCAAAGGGATTCCATTTCAGATATTGGGAAAAACTACTGAAGAGGAAAAAATAAAAGTAGATGGATTAGTTACAGTAGATGTAAAGGAGCTTAAAGAAACATGGCAAAAACCAATGAAGGAGATATTTCCATGAAGAAAGTGAGAGTTTGTATTTTACAATCTGATGGGACTAATTGTGATAATGAACTTTTTTATGCATTTAAAAAGTTTGGGGGAAGCCCACAGCTTGTTCATGTAAATGAGTTAAGGAATAATTCTAAAAGTTTAAAAGATTTTCAGATTTTAGCTCTACCTGGAGGATTTTCTTATGGGGATGATGTAGCATCTGGAAAAATTTGGGCAGTGGAGCTAATTTCTTTTTTAAGGGAGGAGATTGAAAATTTTAGAAAAAAAGGAGGACTTATTATAGGAATTTGTAATGGATTTCAAGTTTTAGTTAGAACTGGGTTATTACCTTTTGGAAATTTAGGAATAGTGGACATTTTGAATGTAGATGGGTCAGCTTAAAAGTGGTAAAAAGTAAGTGTGTATTTTTAAAAGAAAACAGTAGTGTTGGTTGGTTTGCAGTTAATCATGGTGAAGGAAAATTCCTTGGAACCGCGGAGACACTGAAGAAGGTAGAAGCGCAGAGTCTAGTAGTACTTAGATATGTTGATGAAAATGGACATCCAACACAAAAATATCCAGAAAATCCTAATGGGGCACTAAATGCCATTGCAGGAGTGACAGATCCAACTGGCACAGTTTTAGGCCTGATGCCGCATCCTGAGAAGTTTGTGGATATTACTCAGTATCCAAACTGGAGAAGAGAATCCGCCAGCTGGCGGATCAAGCCTCATGGAGCTTTTATCTTTGAAGATATGATAAAGTTTGTAAAGGAGGGCAAATAAACTGTCATTCCGAGCGATCAGCGAGGAATCTCTAGACTTGTTCTAGAATAAATCTAGAGATCCTTCGTTTCACTCAGGATGACAAAAGCAAATATATGATAATCCTGGTTGATTTTGGATCACAAACAGCACATTTAATTTCAAGAAGAATTAAAGAGCTTGGGGTGGAATGTCAAATTGTAACTCCAGATGAAGCTTTAGAAAAAATCAGATCCTTCGGGCTTCGCCCTCAGGATGACAGGGGGGTAGATGGAATAATTTTTTCTGGAGGACCAGCTTCTGTTTACGAGGAAGATTCTCCAACCATAAGTAAAGAAATTTTTAGTTTGGGAATTCCCATTTTAGGAATTTGTTATGGACAACAATTAATGTGTCAGCTTTTAGGTGGACAGGTGAAACCTGGATTTAAAAAAGAGTATGGACCAGCAGAATTAGTGATAAGGGATAAGGGGAAAGGGGGAAGTCTAATGGAAGGAGTGCCAAGTGGAATTACGGTTTGGATGAGTCATGGAGATGAGGTTATTAAAATACCTGAAGGATTTAAAACATATGGGGTAACTAAAACAATTCCCTATGCTGTTATTGAAAATGAAGATAAGAAAATCTATGGAATTCAATTTCATCCGGAAGTAATTCATACAGAATTTGGGGAAGAGATTTTAGCAAACTTTATAAAGATTTGTGGATTAAAAATTAAAAAAAGAGTTATTGATAAATCATTTGTAGAAAATATTATAAAAGATATTAAAGATTCGGTAGGTAATGAAAAAGCAATCTGTGCTTTATCTGGTGGAGTAGATTCATCAGTGGCTGCTTTGTTAGTTCATCAGGCAATAGGAGATAACTTAGAATCACTTTATATTGACTCAGGTCTAATGAGAGATGGGGAAACCCAAAACTTAAAAAAAGTATTTAAAAATAAATTCCAAATGAAAATTAGAATAGTGAATGCTCAGAAATTATTTTTAGAAAATTTAGTGGGGGTAGTTGAACCGGAAAATAAAAGACATGTGATTGGAAAAACTTTTATTAAAGTTTTTGAAAAAGAAGCCAAAAAGTCTGGTGCCAAATTTTTAGTTCAAGGAACAATTTATCCTGATGTGATTGAATCAGCAGGATCTAAGCATGCTCAAGTTATTAAATCTCATCATAATGTGGGGGCCTTGCCTGAAAAAATGAATTTATCTTTAATAGAACCTTTAAGAAATTTCTATAAAGATGAGGTCAGAAAAATTGGCAAAATTTTGGGACTACCTGATGAAATAATAAACAGACAACCATTTCCAGGGCCAGGATTGGCAGTGAGAATTATTGGTAATGTAACTCAGGAAAAATTAGAAATTTTAAGAAAGGCAGATAAAATTGTGCAGGAGGAAATTGATAAAACAGATTTTCCAGGGGAGCTTTGGCAGGCCTTTGCAGTTTTAACTGGAATAAAAACAACAGGGGTAAGAGGTGATGAGAGAGCTTATGGGGAGACCATAGCCATCAGAGCAATTGAGGCTCAAGATGCAATGTCTGCAAATTTTGCCAAATTACCATATGAACTTTTAGAAAAAATTTCTACTAGAATTGTAAATGAAGTACCGGAAGTGAACCGTGTGGTCTATGACATCACCAACAAACCCCCAGCTACTATGGAATGGGAGTAGTTAAAGCTCAATATATTCTTCTCTTGAGGGACCTATGGAAATTAGTTTAATTTTAATTCCTAAAAATTCTTCTATAAATTTCAAATATGCTTGACAATTTTTGGGAAGGTCTTTAAAGGATTTTATTTTTCTTAAATCTTCATCCCATCCTGGAAAAGTTTTGTAAACTGAAGTAAGTTTTGAAAGTTCATTATATCCACAAGAAGAATAGGGAATGGATCTCCTATTTAATTTGTATCCTACACAAACTTTAATTTCTTTTAGTCCTGAGATGATATCAATTTTGGTGATGGCAATATCAGTAATACCAGAAACTTGACAGCTAAATTTAACAGCTTCTAAATCTAACCACCCAATTCTTCTTGGCCTACCAGTAGTAGTCCCAAACTCTGCTCCATTATTCCTAATTTTATTAGCCAACTCTCCTTCAATTTCTGTAGGAAGTGGTCCTTCCCCAACTCTGGAGGTATAAGCTTTAACTACTCCCCAAACTTGAGAAATTTTTTGAGGAGGTATTCCTGCTCCAGTATTGACAGCTCCAGTTATCACATTTGATCCTGTAGAATAAGGATAAGGTGAGAAATCAATATCTAGCATGACTCCATGAGCCCCTTCCATTAAAATAGATTTTTTCTCATTTATGGCTTTTTGTAAAATCTGAAAAGTATCGGAAACAAAGGGAAGAATTTCATCTCTAAGCTTAGAAAGTTCTGCTAATTCTTTCTTAATATCAATTTCTTTAACCCCAAATGTTTTTAAGATTTTGTTTTTAATATTAGTTTGAAAGCTAAATTTTTCAACAAATAATTCCCAATCAATTAGTTCATAAATTCTGATACCGTTATAACTGACTTTATCTGCCAGAGCTGGACCGATACCCCGGCCAGTGGTGCCCAATTTATTTTTGCCCCGGGTATTTTCATAAGCTAAATCCAAAACCTTATGGTAGGGAAGGACAAGATGGCATCGATC
>JACOXG010000029.1 GCA_016176405.1 Candidatus Daviesbacteria bacterium
TCCTTTTTCATCCCAGGCAATGGCCAGATAATCTGGCTTTAATTCATTAATAGCCTTTAAAATCATGGAGGAAAACCCATAAACAGCGTTAACCAGCTCGCCTTTTTTAGTAGTAAGCGGAGGAGTGGCATGATAAGCTCTGTGAAGCAGTGCATTCCCATCCACTAAAACCAATCTTTTCATTGGAGGCATTGTATCAGAAAATAATTATCTAAGCAGCTTTAGTATAGGTGTTTTCTCTTCTTAATCTTTCAAATATTTTTGAAACAACGTGTGTACTTTGACCTACTCTTTCCACAGTAAAGCTAATATGAGATGCATATTTTGTGCCCACAATCGCTAGTAAATTTTCTGCCTGAGGGAAGTATTTTTCTTTAGCATATTGATTTTTAGCTCTACCTCTTTCAGCTATATTATTTCTTTGTTGTTTTATAAAGATATCTTTGGAACCAAATTCAGCCCGTTCATCCTCAGATAAATCTGCCCATTTCTTACTGCTACTTAGAATTTCTCGTTTTCGCAAACCTTCAAAAGAGACAGGAGGAAGCCTTTTGGCTATTTCTGTTTCTGGCAGGATCATGCCAGCTTGGGCCCACTGATCCTGGCTGGCAATCAGCAATACTACAGGAGCCTTCATTTTAGAAAGATCAGGATTCACTTCTGTTAAGGCCTCAAATTGCTCATCCACCCACCTCTTATACCCCAATTTTGTCTGTCTCATATCTGCTGCCGTGCTACCTACCAACTCTATAGCAGTTTTGATCATGTTCTCGTGAGATGCTTTCGGGTTGGCTAGTTTAGATACATTATCTATCTCAGGAATGTAACGGCTTAACAAATCGCCTCTATCTTGAGAATAAAGCCCCATTGGGTTGGCTGCAACTACCCCATTTATCTTAATGTTAGGATTATTTTGCTCTAAAGATACTGCTAATTTGATGGCTTTGGCTGCACCTATTGAATGGCCAAAAATGGTCAACTTTTTGATACCTTTTTCTTCAATAAACCTTCTCAATGCTTCTACTTCTAAATCTACTGAATTAGTATCAAAATTTCCTTTGGGCCTGGCATCTAAAGTGTATGCCCTCGCTTTAAATTGATCTGCTAGCTGTCTGGGCTGTTCCCAAGTGACAGAAGTTCTGGCTCTCATGGGCGCACCAACTAAAAACAAAACTGCTTCCTCAGAATTATTGACTTTACCCTCTTTAGGTAGAAAATCTTGACCAGACAGTTCAACAACATTTCTACCAATCTGATATGTTCTTTCAATGGCAGATTTACCCAAAGACTTTTCTGCCAAAGCTGCACCGCCGACCACGACCGCAGTTCCTATTGCACCCGCAATTCCTAAACCTTTGAAAAAGGTTCTTCTTGTCATTCCATCTTTAGATGGAATTTCTGAACTTTCTGTCATATCCCATAATTATATCATAGATAGTGCCTAAAATAGAGTTTTGGCATAGTCTAAATATTGGGGATGACCTGCCTCCCTCATCCAATACCACCATTCCACTCCCCAAAGATAGGCGCTGTCAAAACCTGTTTTTTTAGCATAATTAATATTTTCTTGAAATTTATCCAAAGAAAAAACACTCATCTGTTGTGTCAGTGGCATATTCATTAAATCATTGACCGGAGACCAAGGCTCTGCTTGAAGCTCGGCAATGATGGTTTTTTGATTTTGGGGCGCAAAAATACTGCTGGTCAGGCTAGATTTTAGATTATACATATAAGGGAAAATTGGATAAGAGGTAAAATGTGTGATCGGATTGTAAACTTTTCTATACAAAGTAGTACCAAAAATATCTGATAATCTCATATGCGTACCCCAAAGTTCTAATTCTCCAGAAGCAGTCACTATGATTGGTTTATCAGTTAATTCTCTAACCAGCTCCACCTCAGATGTTAAAAAGTTGACATCCGGATCATCACAACCCTCTCCAAAAAAACGAAACAGGGGCTCATTCTCGACCTGATAAGCCACAATTGAAGGGTGGTTTTGATACCTGCTGACCACCTGGTTGATCAACTCCAAAATCTGTTGTTGGCGCTCCTTAACAGATAATTGCCTAGCCCAACTGGGAATATGACACTCCGGCCATCTGGGCTGTCTGACCCCGACCACTAAGATCACCTGAGCTCCTCTTTTTTGAGCCTCTGATAGCATCCAATCAATCTCAGAATAATCTAAACTGTCAGGCTCTTTCTCCAAAACATTCCAATAGGTGGGTAGACGCAATCTTTTAACTTTAACCTCATCCAAAGTTTTTAGATAAGTATCCTGCCAATCTAGACCTAAATCTTGAGCAAACTGTGGGGAAAAAGTCACACCATAGTTAATCTGTGCAGGGAATCTATAAGTTCTATCAAAAATCCACTGCCCTAAAATGCTTAAGACTAATACCATTAAGATAATACCCAAAATAATAATTAAAATTCGATAAGGCCTTTTTAATTTAGCCATATATATCTAATTTACCATGAATTCTGCAATCTAGCCTCAGTTGGTATATAATTCTTTCAAAGATAATTATGAAAATTGCCTTTTTCACAGATACCTATTATCCTCAGCCTAATGGGGTGACTACCTCAGTCAATCATTTGGCCCAAGCTTTGCGGCAAAAAGGTCACACAGTTTATATCTTTGCCCCCAAGATTAAAGGGTATAAGGATCTTGATCCGGATGTTCACCGTATTCCTTCCATCAGAGCTCTACCCAATCTGCCTGATTCCATCAGAATTCCCCTGCCAATTTCTCACAAACCGCTGCTTAAATTTTTCAGATTGGATTTTGATCTGGCTCATGCTCATGGTAATGGTTTGTTTTCTCTGTTAGGACTTGGAGTGGCCAGAGCTAAAAAAAAGCCCTACATTTTAACCTTTCATACCCAAATCAGCAAATACAGCCATTACTTTTTAAATGGCAAGGTCCTCAAGCCTAAACATCTCAATAACATCTTATTAAAGCGCTTTGGTAATATCTCAGATGGGGTAATGACTCCATCCGAGAAGATGCGCTCGGAGCTGATTGCTGCCGGTGTTAAAAAAGATATTGCGGTAATACCCAACTTTATCAATTTTCAGAAATTTAAAATTAAAAATGGTCATTTCTTAAGAAAAAGGCTACATATCCCTACTCAAACTCCCATCTTATTATCTGTGGGTAGATTGGGCAAAGAGAAAAATTTTGAATTTCTTTTGGAGGTTTTTCAAAAAGTTATGCACGTTCAACCAGATGCACATCTGGTGATAGTTGGCGAAGGAGTGGATTTTAGCAAACTTAAAAAGTTAGGTCAGAAATTAAACTTAAGTCAAAGGTTTCATCTAACTGGCGCTATCCTAATTGATGATATGCCCAAAGTTTATGCTGATTCAGATATTTTTGTCTTTCCCTCTGATACAGAAACCCAAGGCATGTGTGTTTTAGAAGCAGCTGCTTCCAGTTTACCTTTGGTGGTGCCTCGCGATCAGGCTTATAAAGGTCTGATTGTGAATGGGAAAAATGGTTATACTTTACCTTTAAAAAGAGATTTGTTTGTTAAAAAAATAGTTTGGCTATTAAAAAACCCTGATTTGGTTAAAAGGATGGGTAAAAATTCTGCTGAGTTAGTTTCCAAAAATTTTGATCCGGATAAAATTACCAATAAGCTGATCAGATTTTATCAGCAGATGATCAAGGGTTGATTGGCTAATATCATCTAATAGGTTTTAATTTCTCAAAACAACTCTCCGCTCTCTCTCCTAAAACCATTCTTTCTACCTCAGTTAGAGCTGAAGAGGAGGATTCCTTAAGTAGAAAATTACAACCAAATACTCTCACCTCTCCCGAAACATCAGATTTCTCCATTAATCTATTAATATTAGCTCTGATGGCCATTTTGGCTGTTTGGGAGCTGAGCTGATTGTATATTTTGTCAAATTCTTTAAGATGAATATCAACGTAATGGCGAATGGTCAAAGTCAAATCCTCATCTCTTGGTCTAAAAATTAACACTTCATTAAAATGATACCAATATCTTTCCAAGGTGGCCTGGATCAAATCTTCTCTCTTTTCTCTCAGCAAGCTTTTTGTCTCTCTCAGTCTCCTGTTAGAATACTCTAACTGTCTTAACATCCTCACTCTGGGAGTTTGAGCCAAAGCCATTTCCAATGACTCCCTCACCCCTTTTAGAAAATAAAAGGGAGAGGCTGGATGAATTTGAGAATAACCAACATCTATATCTTGAGCATCTATATCTTGAGCATAAACCATCCCACATCCTCCCAAAAAAATCCAGCCTGAGAAAACTAACACAGCCAAAACTATGGTAATTCTCATGAGATGATCTTATGCCTCAGGAAGGAGAAATGTCAACACTTCGACTGCGCTCAGTGCAGGCTTTTCTTTTTACCTACCAAACTTTCAAATTCTTCTGATTCTAAGGTTTCTTTTTCTAAGAGGGCTTTGGCTACTTTATCAAGCTTTAGTTTATTCTTTTGCAAAATAATCTGAGCTTGCTTATAACAAGCATCTATAATCTTTTTCACCTGAGTATCTATTTTGGATTGCATGGCCTCAGAGATGGTTCCCCCATCTCCTGGCTCTCTCATCCAAAGTCCAAACATTGGTCTGGGTTTAATATTAATTGGTCCCAGCTCTGACATACCATATTCTGTGACCATATCTTTGGCAATCGAGGTAGCCACCTCTAAATCATTGGCAGCTCCAGTGGAAATGTCCTTAAATTCCATATCCTCGGCTGCCCTGCCACCTAAGGCAGTGGAAATTTGTTCCAGAAGGCGGGAACGGGTCTCATTAGCCCGATCCTCAGTAGGTGGAAACATGGTATGTCCTCCACTCATCCCCCGGGCCACAATGGAAATCCGATGAACCGGATCTACATTGGGTAAATTGTGTCCCACAATGGCATGACCTGCCTCATGATAAGCTGCCAGTTTTCGATCTTTTTCCGTCTGCATCCTCTTTCTTTGAGGACCTAACTTAACTTTGGTGGCAGCCTCTTCCAAAACTAGAGGATCAATGGCTTTTTTACCCTCACGAGCTGCCAGGATGGCTGCCTCATTTAACATATTGGCCAAATCTGCTCCGGAAAATCCCACAGTACGTCTTGCCAGTCTAGCAGTATCCACTTCTTTGGTAAAGGGTTTACCTTTCATATGGAGATCGATAATGGCTTTCCGCTCCTCCAGATCAGGCATGTTTAAAATCACTCTTCTGTCAAATCTGCCTGGTCGAACTAAAGCCGGATCTAATAAATCAGGTCTGTTGGAGGCTCCCAAAACAATGACATGATCTGTTTGGGTAAATCCATCCATTTCCACCAAAATCTGATTTAAAGTTTGCTCTCTTTCATCATGCCCGCCAGTGATACCAAGACCTCTCATCCTGCCGATTGATTCAATCTCATCAATAAAAATAATGGATGGAGCATTTTTCTTGGCTTGAGCAAACATATCCCTGACTCTGGCTGCCCCAACTCCTACCAACATTTCCATAAACTCAGATCCGGCAATTGAATAAAAAGGTACTCCAGCTTGTCCGGCCACGGCTCGCGAAATTAAGGTTTTGCCACATCCGGGCGGACCAACTAAAAGCACTCCTTTGGGAATTCTTGCTCCCATCTCTTTATATTTTTGTGGGCTTTTTAAAAAATCAACTATCTCTTCCAGTTCTTTTTTGGCCTCGTCCGCTCCTGCCACATCGGAAAATTTAGTTTGGGGCTGATCTTTGGTAAAAAGTCTGGCTTTGGATTGGGCAAAGGAAAAGATTCCTTGTCCAGCTTCTCTGGCATTTCTGAAAAGTAAAAACATTAAGCCTACTAAAAGTAAAATTGGTAAAATAGCAGAAATTATCCCCACCCAGGCCTGCTGCAAAGATAAATCTTTTACCTCAATGATCACCTCTTTAGGATCTACTCCTGAGGATTCCAAAATTTTATAAATTGACTCCCCTTCTTCTTTTCTAGAAACTAGTTTTTCTTCGGAGCCCTTTACCTCAGCAATAACTTTATTGCCTTCCAGAGAAATCTTTTCCACTTTTTGATCTTTAATACCATTAATAATCTGAGAGATAGGGACTTCATTACCCTGTGCAGGAGGCCCTGAAACTTGATAAAAAAAGATTAAAGCAGCCAGGGCAATTAGGGCATAAATGGCCAATCCTTTTAAAAAAGCCATCAATTTTTTATCTAATTTAAGTTTCCTTTTCCCATTTGCCATAGGGCAAATTTTAACACAATTTAACGTACTTTTACACCTAGGGGACTTTTATTCATATAAACAAGTAGTCTTGTAGTCTTGACCTAGGAACAGTTCATATGCTAAATTCGGTTTCATGATTGTGGAAGCACTACAGATTCCCAAAGAAGATAGACAGTCCTATGAACGAGCAGGCAGAGTAATTTTAGTGGCAAACCATGTTCAACTAGAACAATATCTTAGAGAATTAAATATCATTCTACAAAATCCTACAACAGTCAGAGTTCACCTTAACACAAGAGACATTCATGCTTTAC
The DNA here is from genome assembly GCA_016176405.1 of Candidatus Daviesbacteria bacterium. GTDB lineage: Bacteria > Patescibacteriota > Microgenomatia > Daviesbacterales > UBA10151 > JACOXG01. The sequence continues at coordinate 6,516 of JACOXG010000029.1, forward strand.
TTGGATCTGCAAGAATTAGTCCAGGAGAACTGATTACTGATGGTAGAGTCACTGATATTAGAGAGGATGGCTTACGTACAACAGTAGAAGAAGCCACTTATGTCGGCTGGGTTGGAACAATGCGTTGGGAATTAGCACCCTCAGACTATTTTATAACTACCAGTCTAAATTCACCTAAGTTTAGAGGGGTTGCAAGAATGGCTGAGGCTAGTAATCTTTTGTTTCAACTAGTACTCCGTGATGATATTAGAGGAGACTCTAACGGTAGTTTACCTGCAATATCTTATCCATTTAAATACTTGGGTGGTTAGGGTTTTTCTTCGGAAGATCTAACGGATCTTGGTACCAGCAGGGACTTTTTTGGAAGGTTTTAGAAAAACCGGACCATCTTTTGAATCAGCAGCAAGCATCATGCCTTGAGATTCTATTCCCATCATCACTCTTGGTTCTAAATTAGCAACAACTATTACTTGTTTACCTATAAAATCTTTTGGTTTATACCACTGTTTCACTCCAGCCAAAATCTGTCTTGGTCCGCCAGCTGGCGGATCTTCTCCTAAATCCACCTTCAATTTAATTAGCTTCTCAGATCCCTCCACCCCTTCAGCTTCCAAAACAGTTCCTACTCTTAATTCTAATTTTGCAAAATCATCAATGGTAATCATTTACTCAAAATAGTCTATTTTCATAGCTCTCTTAACTTCTTCTAAAGTTTTTTGAGCTTCTTTTCTGGCTTTCTCAGTGCCTTCTTTTAAGATTTTTTCCACTAACTCTGGTCGTTTCTCAAACTCTTCTCTTCTCTTTCTGATTGGTTCTAAGAAATTATTTAACAGTTGAACTAGGAATTTTTTCACTTCTATATCACCAACTTGCCCCTGTTTGTATTTTTCTTTCAGACTTTTCACTTTTCCCTCTTCACTTTTCCCTGAAAATGCATCAAGATAGATAAAAACTGGGTTTCCTTCCACATGCCCAGGATCAGTTGGATGTATCCTGGTAGGATCTGTATACATACTCATCACCTTTTTTTCTACTTCTTCTGGGCTGTCTGACAGATTTATGACATTCCCGGCAGATTTGCTCATCTTGGCTTTTCCATCTGTACCAGGGAGAGTACCCAAATCTTCTGGCACCAAAGCCTCTGGTATGGGGAAAACTTCTGAATACAACCGATTGAACTCCCGGGCCAGTTCTCTGGTCACCTCTATATGGGAAACCTGATCCTTGCCTACTGGCACTAAATGACTTCTCACCATCAAAATATCAGCAGCTTGCAAAACTGGATAGCCTAATAAACCAAATGAGGGAATTTGAATATCAGCGTCTCTCATCACATCTTTTAAAGTTGGGACACGCTCCAGCCTGGGAGTGGAAACCAAATTTCCCAAAATTATGGCCAACTCAGTCACTTCTGGAATCTGAGATTGAACGTAAATGGTGCACTTTTTAGGATCAATTCCCACTGATAAATAATCCAACACCAGCTGATGAATATTTTCTTTAAGTTCTGCAGTCTTATTAGGCTTAGTTGTTAAAGTATGCAAATCGGCAATGATCAAAAAACACTCATACTCATCTTGCAACCTGACCCGATTCCGCAAGCTACCCACATAATGTCCTAAATGCAACCTCCCAGTTGGCCTATCCCCTGTCAATATTCTCTTCATAAATACCTCCTACACATGTTCAATATAGCATCTAGGGATAAGAATTGCGAGGCACTTTAGATTCTTAAATCTCTATTCACTATGGTTTTCAGACAGTAGCTTCTCCACAAATACACATGCATTAACTCGACCAGTTCTTTCAATCAATCTACGAGGAAAATCATATAGATGCTGTCCATTCAATAATATCCTCACAAATCCACCAGGCAAATTCTCACCGATCAGAGCTGTACCCTCATCAACTCTTCGATTACCAATTTCAATGGCTACTCGCCAAAGCTCATTTTCTCTTATCTGTTTTATTGTATCTTTAGTTCTTTCTACCATATTTCTCTCAAATAAAAAACCGCCATTTTTAGGTGGCGGTCTGGCTAAAGGTTTAGTCCTTTTTATTGGGACTATTCCCACCCGAACCGCTCCCATTAAAATAGGAGACAATTCTCATCCAGATAATGTTTCTAAGTTGTGTGTTCATAAACTTAAAAAACAACCTTTTGGCTGTTTATATAAATATAATCCAATATCCCTTTTTATTTGTCAAGTGGGCAATTTTCGAGGAGAAGTTCCATCATATTCAATTTCCTCATCAGATATTCTTCTAAATGGTTTTTCTCTGACCCATTCTTCAAAAATATGGGCCACTAATCCTACTACCCTACCAATTAGAAAAAATCCCTTTCCTAATCGGAAGTCAAACCCCATATCAGAAATCACAGCAGCTATTGCTCCATCCACATTTAAAGGAATTTTTTTACCTTTTTTCTCTTCTAAAACCTTTTCTACTTGAGAAGCCAGCTCACAGTGTTCTCCATAAAAACCTAAATCTTTGGCTTTTTGAAAAATTTGTTTAGTTCTGGGATCTTCTGTATAAACTTTATGTCCATAGCCTGGGATCCTATCTCCAGATTCCACCTTTTTTTCAAACAATTTCTCTGCACTCATGCCCATCTGAAGCAGTCTGGCACATTCCTCAATTGCTCCACCATGAGACTCTCCCACTCCCAAAACTCCTGCAGCAACTGCAGCTTGCATGGAATTTCCTGCTGAGGCTGAATTTCTGGCATTAGTGATTGAAGGTGGACCTAACCCATTATCAATTACGGAAATTAAAATAGCATCCAGCATGGCTCTTTCTTTCTCAGAAGGTAGTTCACCTTTTAGCTCCAACCAAATAGCATCAGTAAAAGTCACTCCATCAATTAGATCTGAAACTTTATACCCATGAATATGAGCTTCCCCATCAATAATTCCAGCAATAGATGTCTTCCACTTTTTGTCCATATATATTATTTTAACAGATTTGGAATTTCATCTGGGGTTTTGGCAAGTGCTACCCCAGCTTCTTTAAGAGCATTTATTTTTGATTTATAAGAGCCCTTTTCCCCATAAACAATTGCTCCTGCATGACCTAGTTTTGTGCCTTGTGGCAAAGTTTCTGCAAATAAACCTGAGATAAAAGCCACAACCGGTTTTGTAAATTTTCCCCTTTCCCTCGCTTCGCGAAGCGAGCCTTTCCCCTTTCCCCTAATTAATTCTGCAGCTTCTTCCTCATAAGTTCCACCTATTTCTCCAAAAATTACCACAGCTTTGGTTTGTTCATCTTTTTCAAATTCTTCCATCAAATCTGCAAAAGTTGAACCTATTAAAATATCTCCACCTATTCCTATTACTGTTGATTGCCCAATCCCATTTTTAGTTAAAATCCAAGCAACTTCTGAAGCCATTCCTCCTGATTTGGAAATTATCCCCACATTTCCTTTAGAAAATACTCCTCTAGGATCATCTCCGCCAATTGAACCTACCTTACCAATTCCTGGGGAAATAATGCCAATTGAGGATGGACCTACAATTTTTACCCCAGCTTTTTTAGCCATGGCTATGGCTTTGGCACTATCTTGAATTGGAATATGTTCTGTTAAAACATTAATTAAGGGGATACTAGCCTCAATTGCCTCCTCAATGGCCCCTAGGGCTGCAAAATTAGGCACAGCTATAAAAGAGGTATTAATGCTTGGGTGATTGTCCATTGCCTCTTTTATGGTGTTATACACAGGCACACCATGAACTTCTTGTCCACCTTTAGAAGGAGTTACCCCAGCTAACACCTTAGTGCCATAGTTTTTCATCTGCAAAGTAGTTTTTGAGCCTTCTTTGCCAGTAATACCTTGGACTAAGACTTTGGTTTGTTGAGTAACTAAAATAGCCATTAGATAAACTCCTTATAGACGGCGAAGTCTGAGTCATAAAAGCAATTAGAAAGTTTTGTGTGAAGTCCTACGTCACAAAACTTTCCCATAGCGAGACTAGAGTACCGACTAAATGATTCAGTATTATTAGTCGAGCGGTGCTTTTTGACCAGACGAGCCGGCTTCTTATTTTCCATATGCTAAATCCACCATTGTCTTGGCAGTAGAAGTCATTGGTGTTTCCCGACCAAAAATATGGAAATCAAAGCCTTCTTTTTCCCCAATTTCTTTTAAAGCCTCAAAAGCTTCTTTATCTCTTGGTCCACCTCTTCTTATAACTATTGGGTAATTTGGTTTTGGATTTAATTCTCTTAATCCTTCTACAAATCCCATTAAAGTTTCATAGATATCTGTAAAATTGGCAGTACCTCCCACAAACCAACAGCCTTTAAGTCCACTTCTAGAAAGAACTATTTTAGTTAATTTTTTCAGTTTTTCCCTGGGAGGGTTACCAGAGTGTTCTGTGTAATTGGCAGGCTTTCCCCCATAAGCAAGTAAAGCATCTATATTCACAATAGATCCCCCACCTCCTGCAGCAATTACAGCAATATCTCCCTCCAAATCCCAATAAACAGAACCAGCAGTCCCTCTATGATCTCCTTCATCTATTTTTCTGGCCTCAATTTCAGCGTTAGTTGGAGGTCTACCAAATAAATTTCTTTCTGGGAATTTTTCCTCTCTTCTAAAATCTGCATCATCATCTAAGATTACTTTAGAGTCTAAAGCATAAACTTTGCCATCTTTACTAGTCACCAAAGGATTTATTTCAGCTAGCTCACAATTATATTTAATAAATACTTCCCATAATTTTTGAGCAGTATCTACTAGCTCCTCCGGGATTACACCTCCGAGGTGCGCCCCGGATGTCAGCTCAAGCTCACCTCGGAGGTGAGCCAAGTCTATTGGATAAGTTTTTGCTCCCTTTTCCTCTGCCCCAGTTCCACCTTTTCCAAAAGTCAAAACAGGCCCTCTACTTTCTGTGGAATATGAAAAAGATAAATAATATTCATCTTGATACTCTACCATCTCCTCCACCAAAACCTTGTCCACTTTTTCCCCATTGATTGTTTTCCCAAATAACTCCTTGAGTTTAGTTATGAGTTCATCGTTATTAGTTATTCGAATAATGCCACCTGATTCTGCCCGTTTCCCAGACAAAACTTGGGCTTTTAACACCAAAGGAGGCTTAATTGTTATCTGATCAACTAATTCACTGATTAACCGATTAACTGGAACATTAATTCCTACATTCTTAAAAAGCAGTTTCCCTTCAAATTCATACAGAAGCATGAGGTTGATTGTACTCAACTTGACTTGCCTTTTCAACTCATGATAATCTGATTTCTCCACCCTTTATGCAGACTTCTTTCAATATTTCATACAGTTTGAAATTTCCAAATTTTTGGAAAGGAGGTGATGATATGGTTAGAGAAATAGATATCCCTGGGACTGTAAATCCAGTTCAGGCAGATAATCCAGATGATCGTTGTGATCCAACACATCCATTAATGAATGGTCACCATGATACTGAGGCAACAGAACAGCTACCAGCTGTTGCCAAGGCAACATCTGAAATTCCAAGTGCACTTGAGATAGCCACAATAGTTGATCATGATTTATGGAATGCTGTAGCAGCTATGGATTGGGAAAGTGGCATGCAGGGGGTAAGGGAACTAACTAAACCTAATTGCACGATTCCTTCAGCACAGGATCTTGCAACAACAGTTAACCGTGTTACCCTGGCAAGTGTTGGTAGTATGGATTGGGAGAGAATAAAATAAATGGTCTATCTCCCAAGGCCTATTAACCCGCCTGAGGCAACTTGGGCGGGTTAATTACATTTAGTAGTTATTTTAATTTTTCTCTAAACTGATCATAGCTGGTTATGTTCTGTTGGATTGCAGCTTTTCCATAAGCCACATTCTAGCCAGAGTAGTTGGCCCAATCCCTTTTTGAAATGCACTCTCTCTTAATTTCTGTAGATTCTTTTTATCTATGCGAATAGTAATTGTATCAGTTTTTTTGGCCTGATGAAAACCAACTAAAGTCCCTTCATTAATTTCATCTACTATTGAATGAGTATCCCAAAAATCAGCCTCCTCAGCCAGAGTTTTAAATGGCTTTATTGGTTTTATTCCTCCCTTTTTAGTTTGTTTTATTTTCACCATTTTCTTCACCTCCTATTTGATAAATAAATTCCCTATAAAAACTATGCTCTTCTCTGCTTGATGGTCTGGCAGTTACCAGACCGTATGTATTCTTCTCTTGACGCTCTCCTACTACAACTGTCACTCCATGCTTAGCAATATGCTCGATCCGATCCTTTTCAATAATTAAATGATCTATTTTCAAATCCATTGTAATACAATGTCTTACATTCTGTCAATAATTTAATCGGTATTATTTTAATTTTTCCCTAAACTGATCATAGCTGGTTAGAGCTGGGGTGTGTTCTGAAATTTCATATTCTTGTTTAACCAAAATCTTTTTATTATCTTTCACATCTTCATATAAAGTTACCCCAGGACCTACCAAAGAATTTGAGCCCACCTTGATTCCGGGCATGATAGAAGCATTTACCCCCACTCTTGATCCTTTACCAACCATCAGCCCCAATTTATGTCTACCAGAATCCACCTTTTCTCCTCTAACCATTACCCTAATGGTATGTTCATCCAGCCTTAAATTGGCCAAAACCGCACCAGACCCCATGCCAAAATCCCCCTCAATGACTGAGTCTCCAATATAGTTAGTATGGAACCAGGAATTGGCACCTACATATGACCTTGTTATATCCGAATTAAAACCACTCACCACTCCCTCCTCCAAATCAGATTCTCTCACCATAGAATTATTCCCCACAATCACATTTTTACCAATGTAACAGGGACCCTTAATAACTGCTCCTTCAAATACTCTGGTTCCCTCTTCAATCACCACTCTTCCGGAAATTTCTGCCTTTTTTGATACTTTTGCACCCGGGGAAATTTGTTGTTCAATACTAGATAAAAAGTAAGCTGTAATATCTAAAATCTGCCATGGATATTTTAAGGGAATCCAGACTCCTGAATATTCTACAAACTTGACATCCAAACCATCAGTGATCATCCGATCTAAGGCCTGCTCATACACATCATCTTCCTCAGATATAGTTTTTTCCAAATATTCAATTAACTTTTTACCATCTTTAAAATAATCCACCACCAGCTTTACCAAATTTGATGGCTCATTTCCTTCTCCAGGTTTTTCCACTATACCCTTCACCCTTTCCCCTTCCCCCTTGAGATATCCTCCTGGAAAATACTTATCCATTTTTAATCCAGCCATTACCACGTCTGCTCCACCCTTTGCTACTTGTCCATAAACCTTAGGATCCACTATGTCTTCTGCATTGACTATCAAGACTTCCCCCTCTATATCACTTTTCCCTGATAATATGGCATCTGCCATGCCTTTAGGCTCATTTTG
>JACOXG010000021.1:0-26725 GCA_016176405.1 Candidatus Daviesbacteria bacterium
ATTAATATTTATGTCAATCCGACTCCTACTCCATCTTTAACACCTTCCCCTGCTCCTTCCCCATCACCATAAGATTACTGGTTGAGTGGAAGTTTGAACGTCCCATAGTTTGACTTTAGATACTGATTATGATACTATTATATCCTCAACATGTTTGATCTTTTCACAGCCTTAAAAACATTTGTTGTTTCAGTTGCAGCCTCTGTAGGCGTAATTAGTGCTCCAGTTGTGTCTGTAACTGCTAATCCAAGTATTCAACCTACAGCCAAACCTTTGGTAGTTACCTCCACCCCTGTACCTGTCTCTTCTCCAAATAGTACCTCCTTACCTCTAAATGAAGAAAATTATATTTATGTTCAAGGAACATATTCTTATCTTGGTCAATCAGTTAAATATTTATTCTTAGTTCCTAGAAAAGGTGGCAGCTTTAGTGGCAGTATTAATGGAGCCTGTGATGCCACTGTTAACGGTGATTATGCAGGAGGAGAGAGTGGAAAAATTTCCGGAAATGCCTCAGGAAGTTGTAAAATACTATTTGCAGAGTACAAAGGCTCGATCTCTTATAGAGGATTTTTATTTCCAGAAAGCAAAAAAATAATACTTGATGTAGAAAATTTCCCCCTGAAAGGTCCCCTTACCATAAACTACAACTAATTTAATCTGGCTTTATAAACTTCCGCGACTTGAAAAGCCGCGGTTTTCTTTCATCTTAAGTTTACATCCGCTTCGCAGCTCATTAATCGCGGCAGTGTGTAACCTACTTCGCCTTCATCCCCGCTCTAAAAGAGCGGGGTTTTGGCGAAGCGGTTATAAGATAAAGAGGAAAAACAGTAACTATAAAAAAATCTGTACATTTCAGCCATGGTGGGTGGTCTAGATTCTTTATCTGAAGGTCCTATTAAGATATCCTCAACCCATCTTTGGTCTCTTCTTGAAGAAGTTTGAACTAAAAGAGTCTGATCCGGTATGGAAACTTTTGTTATTCGAAGAGGAACCAGTTCTCCCGAACTGACCTCTTGAACTGAAATTAAAGCGGCGGGTGTTTTCAATTCCCATATGGTACATTTGAATCCCTGCAATTTCCAAAAAAATCCTCTGACTCTTTCTACCAAGCTTTGATAACTTTTAATATTTTCCGGTTTTTGAGCCATCGGGGCAAAAAAACCCTCTAAATTAAGAGCCATTTTTTGATAATTACCCCCTCTACTATCTACAGCTTCCATAGAAGCTAATTTTACCACTTTTTAAGAAGCTTTGTTCAAATACCTGGGGCTGGGGGTGATTTAACTTGAAAATCAGATGGATTAAAATTAGTTCCTGTGGCAGTATCTAGGCCGTCTGGTTCTCTTTCAATTGATTCATCTTGTATTGGTTCTAATCCTGTGCCCGCTCCCCAAGCCACAGTATCTATAGCATTTCCACCGCTGTCAAAAAGCATTAGAAATCCTGTATCAATATTAAGTTGTCCCCCTAAATTAGCAGTAATAACCCCATTATCAGAGTAACAATTATTCCAAATGGCATTATTGTGTGCCAGCAAGGCAAAACCGCCTGAGGGCACAACAATATTATTGGCTGTGACTAGATCAATGGTTTGTACACCATCAGAAATTTTAAAGTTTTTTAAATTAACAGTTACTGAATAGCCGTTATAAACTTCAATCCACTGGGCCTCTGTATTACCCTGAGTACAGGATGAATCAGGCAAGACTTCATTTATCACCAAAGTCTGGGGACCGGGAGAAGGTGAAGCAGTGGGAAAAGTTGTGGCAGCAGACAAAATATTATTAATACTTAACTCTTCATCAAGGAAAAATGAGCTGGAAACAGCGGCAAAAATTAAACTGGCCCCTAAAAATGGCAAAATTGAGGCCAACCTGATAAAAGAGGATCCTTCTTCTTTATCCAAATTTTTCTGCTTCTTTTTTCTAAAAAGAAGCCTGAGATACTTAAGAAGTTCTTTTTTGAGTGATTTGAGCTCCTCATAAATAATGATGGTGGCTTTGCCATCTGTCCAAATCCTCATTAGCATCTCCGGCAGTTTGATAAACAGCCCCTAAGTTATCCGGATATTGTTTGGTCATGATACGGTGGGTAATGGGTGTGCTTTTGGCTCCATTTGGTAAAAAGGTAATTACATCCCCTGCTACATAGCTAGGTGAGGGCATAACTAAAACCGCACTTCCCATCTGGATAGCAGGTTCCATAGATCCTGAGGAAACCACATAAAATTTAGTTTTTTTTAGGGAGTCAAAAGATAAAGAAAAATCTTGAGCTCTATTTGGAGTGAAGGTTAAAATTTGGATTACAATAAATCCCACTAAAATTCCCGTAATAGTACCTAAAAATAATTCCAAAATTTCTGTTTTTTTCATAACATTAGGTCCTCTTCCAAGACCGTCATTCCCGCGTAGGCGGGAATCCAATTAACCATATAAAATTGGCTTTTAATTGGATCCCTGCATTCGCAGGGATGACAATGCAGGTTTTCAGATGAATTCTAACCTACATTGTCAAATGCCCTCTACCCTTTTTGGCAGTCTTAGGGTAGAGGGCTATAAAATCCATTAAGCATAGTAGCTTAAGTACTAAAAACTAGTCAGAATTTGGATTACACAAGAATTCTTCGTTGTTTCTTGACTGTACTGCCTCAAATCCAATATCCATGGTTAAGCTATCTGTTTGAGAAGCATTACCAACTGGTGCACCATCACATTCAAAACCTGCACCTCGTGTATTCGGACCATTGGTTACTGGATCAGTAGCTCCTACACCATCTTGAGCAATAGGAGCTTCTGTAATCTCACCAAAACACCACCCTTTGCCAATATACCTAGTCTCTCCCCCTGGAAATGCACTTGGAGTAGCGGGATTCCAAATATCATTTAAGGAATCTGCTAAAGCAACTCTTGCAGATTGGCCTACACCCAAATTTCCAATTGCACCTGATGGGAGAGTTTCTTCATCAGTCTCTAACACATTATCTCCATCATCAGCCCACCAAAGAAATACTATTTCATCTGCCAGATCACCTAGACCTAAGCCTGGGTCTTGACAAATACCAACGCCCTCAGCTTCTTCTTCTGGTTCTGTACAAGAATTATCATCATCACTTGTTAAGGTGACGTTTGCACAAAGCCATGAATCATTATTCTTTACATGAAGACTAATAGTATCCTCTTCCCAGTCACCTGGTTTAATATCAACTAGATCAAAGAATAAGTGTTCTGGATCTAGATCACTTAACTCCCAGTTACAATCACAGGTGTTAGTAATAGAACCACCAACTCCGATATTAGCTTCTCCACCCCAGAATCCATTAGTACAAGCATCACCATTGTAATAACAGGTGTTATCAACCTGAAGATCAATCTCTCCTGCTGCTAGGGTGTTTCCTGTTGAAATTTCTGTATCCGAGAAAAAGGCAGTGGTAGCACCAAAAGCGACTGCTCCAACAACAGCAATAGAAAAAAGACTAATTAAAAGTTTCTTCATTTTTCACCCCCTCTCAATTTTTATTCACCGTCACAAATATCGAGATTTTCTAATGATGTTTGTAGACCAGAGTAGTCTGAAGCAGAGTAATAATGAGCAGCATCATCAGCAATTTCATCTCTTAGATAATCATCATCCACATCTGCTCCTACTCCTACCACAAATATTTCACTTCCAGCAGCTCTGGCCAAATCAGCAGATAAAGCTGCTTGATCATCAGCAGTTGAGGCTGGTAAAGGCCTGTTAGGGTGCCCATCAGTAATGATAATCATCTTGTCAGGTGAAGGTCCATCTGGTCTATCATGTCCATCTCCTGGATTAGCTAACTCCCCTCTTGCCAAATCAATTCCATCCTTAAGATTAGTAAATCCACCTGCCACCATAGCATCAATTGAGGCTTTAAGAGAAACTGGGTCATCTGTTAAGTGATGATTCAATGTAGCGAGGCTAGCAAAACTACTTTTACCTGCATGAATGCCAGCAGGGGTAAGACCCAAGGAGTCTACAAAGTCCTTGGCAGCTGTTTTAAGCTGGGTCAGTTCTGAGGGACTGATACTGCCTGATCTATCCAAAACTAACATCACATCTGCCTGGTTACAAGCCTGCGGTGTAGGTGAAGGCGAAGGAGATCCGGAAGGAATTGGTCCACAAAGGAAATCAGGATTATTTCTCGATTGGACTGCACTAAAGGAAATATCTGCCATCAGTTGATCTGATTGTGAGGCATTGTTGATGGCAGTACCATCACAGCTGATACCCCCTGAAGAATTAGCAGGAGATACTTGATCATTTGCATCATCTTGATCTAGAGGCTCAGGAGTAAGTTCTCCAAAACAGAAAGCTTTGGCAATATAATATGTTTGACCGCCTTCAAGCGGATCCCCAGCCTCACCACCAACATTATTGGTAGTGGAGTCAGCCAAGATAATTTCACTATCCAAAACAGTTGAAGCTGATCCGGAAGCAATGATTGGTTCATCATCTTCTAAAACATTATCCCCATCATCTGTCCAAAAGAGGAAGTTTAATAACCCTCCTAATTCTCCATCAAATAAATCATCATTTGGTTCACTACAAGTTGGGTCATCAAGTTGTTCCGGCTCAGTACAGGTATTATCATCATCCTTGGTTAGTGTCATATCCATACAGGCCCAAGCATCATTGTCCTCCACTATAATGCTAATAGTATCTTCTCCCTCATCATCGGGCTTTAAATCAGCAAAGTTAAAAAATAAATCTCCTTCAGTCAATCTCCTTCAGTCAGGTCCTTGGCCTGCCAGGTAGTGGCAGAGGAAGAAGCATGATTGTAATAACTGGTATTATCTATTTTCAGATCAACTTTGCCAGCAGCAATGAGATTACCTGAGGAAGTCTCTGTATCAGAGAAAAAAGCGGTGGTTAAAGCAAAAGAAATACTGCCAATTATGCCAATCAGTAGCAATGCAAGAAATAGCCTCTTCATGGGGCAGTTTGGCAGACGGAAAGCTAAGAAACACTTTATATCAGAAGATAGTTTGGTGTCAATTGGGGCAAAATGTACCAAAAGAGATCAAAGTTGACAAAAAGATTACTTACATCTATATTGATTTTGGATGCAATTACTAGCTGTTTTGGTTGCTGCAGTCACTTTTTCGGCAGTGGTAGGTTTAAAAATTACCAGTATGGCTTATGAGGAAGAAACCCTTTTAATCACCCCTTCTCCAATTTCCACATTAAGGAGGCCCTCTGAAACACCTGTCCCAATTGTGACCGAGGAAATTGGGGCCCTATTACAATTTAGCCCTACACCAAAACCCAAAGTTTCTATTAACATAGTAGATTATTTAATGGGTCAGATTAATGAATATAGACTGTCTAAGGGTTTAACAGAAGTTCAAAAAGATGCCTACACCTGTGATTTTGCCTCTCTTAGAGCTAAAGAAATTTCTCAAAACTTTAACCATGATGGTTTTAGAAACAGAATTGATTCCCAAACTTTACCATATCCCTCTTATACTCAGGTGACTGAAAATATTGCTAAGAATTCTGATTACCAAGACGTAGTACCAAAATGGATCAGTTCACCTGGCCACGCTGCCAATTTAGAAAAGGATACCCCTTATGTTTGTGTGGGTGTTTTTGATCATTATTATGCTTATTTAGGCTGGAAGCCATAAACACTTTAGAGAATAATTTTAACTGAATTTACCAACTGCTGATCTTTAAAATAGGAAAAAAGTTCCTCTGACCACTTACTATTTTTAATATTAATATCCGGTTCCACCCCTCTACCCTCAATGGGCTGATTATCTTCTCTTAGAGTGACGGAATGAACTAAAAACATGGAGTATTTTTCCTCAGGATTGAGTTGATTTTCCAGCGGAAAAACTCTTTCCACTGTCCCCCACCCTTTGGTGGTTTCGCCAACCACCACTCCCAAATGATATTTTTTAAATGAAGCCACCAGCATCTCTGCTGAAGATTGAGTTTGGTTATCTATTAAGACAATAATTTGTTTAAATTTGTTGACAGCAGGATGTTTGTCAGTGGGAGTTTTAAAAGGCAGATATTGTCCTTTTTGATAAAAATCAAAAGCATATTGGTTTTTACCCAGAAAAAATCCCAAAAAGTAAGCTGTGGCATCAATTGCCCCACCAATATTGCCTCTTAAATCAAAAACAAGGGCTTGGATGTTGTTATTATCTTTGAATGTGTCCAAAGCCTGAACAAATTCCTCCAAAGAGGTGGGAGAGAATTTTTTAAATTGCAGATAGACAATTTGGGGGGTAATAGTTTTGGTAGAGATAGTAGGTTCTATTCCTTTGGAATCATATCTTTGCTTGGTGTCTTTTTGGGTTAAAACATCCTTGGCATATGAGAGTTGTTTTAATTTTTCTTGAGCTTGGGGAGATTTATCCTGAGCCAGTTCCTCTGATTTCTTTTGGTATGCATCGGTTATTGCAGATTCAGATGCTCCTTTAGAAAGATCCAAATCTTTATATAAATCCTTATTCGGATCTACATTTTCTACAGTATTTTTCAAAGCTACTTCTTGTTTTTGAGTAAACAATCCTGATCTGCCATTAGGATTAAGGTGGGCTAAAACTGTGGAGACAATACTGATGACTTTGTCCTTTTGGTCTTCACCCGATGTGGCTGATAAAACAGCACTGATCATCTGATCCTTATTTGAATAGGGAAGCTGAGGGTTGGTGGTCACTTGTTCTGTGGCCAGCTTAAATTGATCTAACAGCTGAATATCAGAAATATTGTCCCAATAATTTTCCTTGATCTTTTCATAAACTTCTCCTAAAAAAGCCTTTGGAGTATTTTTTTCCTCAAATTGGGAAGGGGAATTTAGATGATAATCTGGCAAATAAAAACCAATTCCCAAACCCAGGGCAAAAATTAAGAAGAAAGGTAAAAGCCTTTTAACTATTTTAGGATTGAGCTTTTTGAGCATTAACTGTATAGTATAGAAAGTTATGGATGTTATATCAATCATTTTAATAGTTTTTGGACTGATTTTATTTGAGACAGTCTCCAGTGTTGATAATGCCATTATCAATGCCGAGGTGTTATCCACCATGGGGCAAAAGGCAAGAAGGTGGTTTCTTCTTTGGGGGATTTTGATTGCAGTATTTCTTTTAAGAGGAGCCTTACCTTGGGTCATTGTTTGGGCTACTAATCCTGGACTGGGGCCCATGGGAGCTTTGACGGCCTCATTAAGTTCTGATCCAAAGGTGATTGAGGCCATTGAGGCATCTAGCCCAATATTGCTTTCCGGTGGTGGTATATTCTTAGTTTTTCTTTTCTTTCATTGGTTATTTTTGGAACCTAAAGCTTATGGACTGCGGGGTGAGAGATTTTTTCACTCCCAAGGGGTCTGGTTTTATGCAGTGGCATCTATAATTTTGGCAATAGTGGTTTGGTTTGCGCTAAAATTGGATCCGCTGATGGCTTTTGGGGCAGTGGTTGGTTCAACTGCCTTTTTTATTGTGCATGGGTTTAAGGAAAATGCCAAAGCTTCTGAGGAAAAACTTCTTTCTACCACCAGATCTGATGTGAGCAAAATATTTTATTTAGAAGTGATTGATGCCACCTTTTCCATTGATGGAGTAGTGGGAGCCTTTGCTTTTACCCTATTTGTACCTTTAATTCTTCTGGGAAATGGGATTGGGGCAATTGTGGTTAGACAGCTGACTGTGTCCAATATTGAAAGAATTAAAAAATATGTCTTTTTAAAAAATGGAGCCATGTATTCAATTTTAGTTTTGGGAACAATTATGCTTTTAGATAGCTTTGGGTTTCATATTCCAGAATGGTTATCCCCCATAGCCACAGCAGCAATTGTAGGTTACTTCTTCCTAAAATCCAAAAAAGCAATCCAGGTTGTCCTGTAACCTATAATGTGAGCTAAGATCCTGAGGTTTCTACGTATTCAACCCCCGGTGTTGGTTAGATTGAAACCTAAGGATTATTACCAGAAAAAAGTGTTTTTGGATTCTCTGCCTAAAATTGAGTTGGCAACTGGACTATTGGGAAAAATTTGCAGAGATTTTTGGATAAATTTACGAGCAGATTCTTGATACTCTGTGGAGAGTAAAAATAACCCCAATCTCAGATAAGCCACATGGTTATCAAATTTGTAAGAGTTAGGATTTAGGTTTGATAAATCAATTGGTTCCATCTCCTCTTTTGTCAAAACCAACACAAAATCATCAATATAGACCAATTTCCAATCCGGATCCTTAACCACACTTTGTAAAAATACCCTCCCCCAGGGAGTCTGATCAGTATGGGAAAAAATTATTGTTTTAAAATTATAGATTTTTTCTAATTCCTTAAAGTTCTTATAATTAGATTGTGAAGGCATATAAACCCCACTGAAAAATGAGGCCGGATAAGCTTCTGGTCTGCCATCAATAAAAACCTGATATTTTGGATAACCTCGATAAAGGATATAGCTGCCAATATCAAAGTTATTATAGATTGGGCCTGGAAGATTTTGGGTTAAAACAAAATCCAATGCCCCTTTGACAGATTGCTCAAACCCAAAACCTGCTTGATGGTAATCATCCCTCATTCGGTAATAATCACCATTTAAATAAAAGAAACTTTCTAATAAAAGAATGACTGCCAAAAGAATGGTCAGTGTCTTGGTAAACCCATTCCATGAAATGACTCCAAAGTTTTGCAACACAGCTGGAAAGGATAGAAAAACCAGATAAGGGAAACTTCTCACATGCATTAGAGCTAATGTCACTCCACTAATAGAAAGCAGTACCCATCTCAGCTGAAGAGTTTTTCTGAAAAAGCCCACTATAAGTGATAATCCCACCAAAAGGGTTGATAATTTCACAAATAAAAAATTAGCATCTCTAAATTGGATACTTTCCAAAAGAAACATGGTCTGATTTTCCACAATGGTATAACCATAGTTTTTGGTGACATTTAGAGGGTATAAAACTTCTTGGATCCCATTAGGATTAATAAAACTTATTAAAACTGATAGTCCAAAGATTATGGATAAAAACTGTAGCTTCCCACTTGACCCTTCGATATACTCAGGGTCAACACTGAGCGAAGTCGAATGTGTTGACGAGTGGGAACGTAGTTTTTGATAAGCAAGATGGATGATAAAAAAAGCTTGTAACATGAGACCAATAAAGAAATAGATGTGGGTATTGATCCATACTAATTGTATTAGTGGCAAGAGAAAAATCCACCTGGTTCTCTCCCTTAAGAATTTTTCTAAGATAAATAGAGTTATGGCGGTAAATAAGAAGCTAAAAATTTCCGGTCTGAGTTCTAATCTTTCTCTTAAAACGTGTAAGAATATGAATCCAACTGGTAGTAGAAGAGCTTGGTGGGATTTGGGAATTGTTTTAATTACCAACCAAACAGATAATAAAATAATTAAGAATTTTAAAATCAGAAGCCAATAAATACCTATTGTTTGATTAAACCCGTATGCCAGCACCTCAAAAAGCCAGTGAGTGTTAATAAAGGGAAAATCAGGATTGGTATAGGAGAAAAGGTTGGTCTTTGGGATAGATTTAGTTTGGATAATAATCTCTCCTAATTTTATATGTCTACCCAAATCCTGATTAAATGATGTATCTATTCTGAATAAAAAAGAGTATACAAAAAACAGCAGCAGGATTTTAATCCACATTTAAAAATTGTATCATGTCAACTTCTAAGTGTTTTTGCCACAAACCAACCAAAGACAAAGCCTCCTGCATGAGCGGCAAAAGCAATGCCGCCAATATCAGCTGTGGCTAATGTTAGAGAGGCAACAGAGGAGAAAAGTTGAGTAATAAACCAGTAAAAAAGCATCACTGAGGCTGGTACATCAATAACAGTAAAGAATCCAAAAATTGGCACCAAAGTTTTGACTGTATGGTGGCCAAACCAGGCAAAATATGCTCCCAAAACTCCCGCCACTGCTCCTGATGCTCCTATCATGGGAATCTGAGAATCAGGTATAAAAAAATACTGAGTCAGTCCAGCCACCACACCAGATGCTAGATAAAAAAATGGGAAAAGTAAAAAGCCTACCTTTTCCTCTACATTATCCCCAAAAATCCAAAGAAATAGCATGTTGGAAATAATATGAATAAATCCGCCATGCAGAAATTGGGAACTTATAAATGGCGTCAAAGTACCCCAGTTGGTAAGATCTACCAAAGCAGGAATCAGGGCAAATTGGGCAATGAAAGCATCCGGGTTTAGAGCTGTCAGTTCCAAATAAAAAACATAAATATTGACAGTAATAATGGCCACCACCCAAAAAGGAAATCTGCCGGCAGGCTGGCTGTCTCGTAAAGGAATCATATTGTGTTAAGGTCGCACCTTCGTTAAGGTGCGACCTTGATACAGCTAATATCCAGTGAAATTCTCAATTTTGATATTTTCAGGAGTTACTCCTGCCTCATGTAGAGACTTTTCCACTGCCTCTACCATAGGTGGTGGGCCTACCACCATGTATTTTTGACTATTTACATTGGGAAAATAATCCTTAATAAAGTCAGCATTAACCATTCTTTTTTCTCCTGACCAATTATTATCTTCCGTCATGGTGAGTATTAATTTAAAATTAGGTAAGGAATTGGCAAGCTCCTGAAGCTCCTTTAAAAAAACTGATGATGATTGATCCCTATTAGAATAAACTAAAGTAATTTGATGATCTAAATTCTCCTCTTTTTCATATTGCAACATACTCATAAAGGGGGTAATTCCAATTCCTCCGGCAATGAAAACTAAAGGGGTAGTGGTATCCTCTGGCAAAGTGAATACACCAGCAATTGGTCCAAGTTCCACTTCAGTGCCTATTGGAAAAACCTGAAGTGATTTCTTAAAACCAGTGGGCCTCAGCCTGGTAGTAAAGGTGATAATCCCATTTTGGTTGGGTGAGTTGACAATGGAAAAATGTCTTTTATTACTTCTCTCATCAGGGTAAGGAGGATTTTTTAAGGTAATAAAACAATATTGACCTGGTCTAAAGGTGAAAGGTTCTGAGGTTTCAAAAACAACTTTTAGAGTGCTACTAGCTACTTCTTTTTTATCTTTTAATTTTCCCAACATGATATATTAATTATATACCATCATAATTGAGTCAAACCATTGCGCAATAGATTGCGCGATTATTGCGCGATCTATGGTATAATCTATTAGTCCCTTGTCAAAAATGATCATTTAGATCATTTTTGCAAGTGGATCTCGCGCGCAAGAAAGGAGGCGCGCTACGATTGTTTGAGCCAAAATATCTGATTACCCCTACTATTCTTTCCAGAATTGCAGAAATAGCCGAAATCAAGGCTGCGGTTGAGCGTTCCAGGGTTTTACCCCTAAATGAGGCCCAGCTTAGACGCCAAGCAATTCTGCGAATGGCTCATACCTCCACCTCAATAGAGGGTAATCCGCTAGCCGAGTTCGAGGTGGGTAAAGTTTTAGAGGGAAAAAATGTCAGAGCTTCCAGAAAAGATATCCTAGAGGTGGAGAACTATTATCAAGCTTTAAAAAAACTGGAAGAGTTATCTAAATATAAGCATGATATTACCGTCAATGAGATTCTGACATTGCATAAAATTGTTATTAGTGGTTTGGTTACTAAAGAAAAGGTGGGTAGATACAGGCCTGGGGATGTTTATGTTTTAGATGATTTAGGAGATGGTAGAGAGCAATTGCGCTTTAAGGCCCCATCTGCCAAAGAAGTACCCAAACTGATTGCTCAACTGCTGGATTGGTTAAAGCATTCAGGAGAGGTTCATCCCATTATTAGAGCTGGAGTTTTACATTTGCAGTTTGTCTCCATTCATCCCTTTACCGATGGTAATGGTAGAGTGGCCCGGCTTTTATCTCAACTGCTTTTATATCGTGATAAATGGGATTTTAGAAAAATTCTAGTTTTGGAAGATTATTATAATCGTGACCGAATGTCATATTATAATGCAGAGCATGAAGTTCAAGGCTATGAGTACAAAGAAGGTAATGATTTTACCAGCTGGCTGGAATATTTTACTAAGGGATTTCTGGTAGAAGCCAAAAAAGCTTTGGAGCAGGTTCAGTCTATTGGTTTTGGTAAGGCTAGCAAAAAATCTGAGCAAATCTTTTTAGATCGTGATGAAATCCAGATTATGGATTTTTTAACCACCACTGGTAGAATTACTTCTGATGATGTTTCAGATATCCTTAAGTTGGCTAAAAGGAGTGCCCAACTTAAACTTAAGAGCTTGGTAGATAAAAAACTGATCAAGTCCCAAGGTAAAGGCCCAAGTACCTACTATATTTTAGCCAAATAATGCGCGATAGATTGCGCGATAATTACGCGATTAAGCCTAGTTGTCTAAAAACATTTTTTCCTACGATCGTGGTACATTATAATTTCCCGATTGAGGCTGACTAAGCACTTTTATTTGGCTTAATGCATACCCTAGATCTTTGGTTAACTCATCTGCTGAGGTAAAGCTGATAATAGCAGAGGGTGGTTGATTTACAAAATCTGGCATCTGATCCTTCACTGTTTTTTGGAATAGTGACTCTGGTCCATTCTTTAGAAAAAGGAACAAGATCCTTCTACCCATCCTATAAAATGCCTCACGAAATTTACCTATCACAACCCGTGAATGAGAGACCCCTGGTAAAACTATCAAAGTCTGGCTGGCCTCAATTTCCAACCGGTCAAGAAGGAAATTGTGCTCATCTGATAGGTCGGTTGGTCGTTCAAGAGGAGTATGAAAATCAAAGTCATTTCGCATGCAGCAGGCTTGGATGGTTCCCATTATTATCATATCTGCTGACGTCGGGGAATTAGGTAAAGGGCCAATAATGGATACCCGATTAGGGTGGGGTTTTAAACGCTCTAGATAGCGCATTACCCGCTCATCAGTCTTAAACTCTTGAGGTATACTCTCTCCATTTGTAGTTACTGCTGGTCTATTTAAACCCTTAGGCTCTAACCATTCGACTGCCATTTTAGAATCCCCAATTTTACAAGAATTGACAATAAATGTAAAGTATGGCACAATTAACCTAGAGTGATGAGTGTAAGTGTTTTCATTTAGATTCACCTCTGAAAATTTAGAAAAAAGGAGGTGAATTTTTTTTGAATAATAAGAAATTATTTGTTGGCTCTTTACCTTGGGCTGTTGATGATGCCCGCTTATCAGAGATTTTTTCTCAGGCAGGAACAGTTGTTTCAGCACAAGTTGTGAAAGATAGAGACACAGGCAGATCAAGAGGATTTGGTTTTGTGGAAATGTCCACTGAAGAAGAAGCTCAAAATGCAGTTTCCAATCTTAATGGATCTGATGTTGACGGCAGAAAGATTGTGGTAAATATTGCCAGACCTAGAGAAGAACGTTAAGTTTTCCTATACCGCAAAAAAACTTCCGATTCGATTTTTTTAACAGAGACTAATTTTAGGCTCTTAATTTTTTGTGGTGAAAAAAGCACTCCTTCCACTAAAGTCAGGGTACTTTTACCATCATTGCCAAAAATTTTAGGTGCAATGGTCAAAAATATCTCATCAATTAAATTTTCTTTTAAGAATGAGCCTAAAAGAGTAGGACCACCTTCCACCAAGACATATTTATGCCCCATTTTCTTAACCAGCTCCATTAACTCTTCTAACCCATGCCCGGTATGGGTTACGTAGACATAGGGGGATTTTCCGAAGTTTTTAAATTTATCCCCATGGTTGGTTACTATATAGTAGGGCAAGTTTGGAGTCTTGCCTATTTTTTTTCTAAGATTCTTAAATGAAGTTTTTTTTAGGTTTTTGAGGGTGATTTCCCCAAATTCTCTGGCTAGATTTCCACCATGAATTAAACAATCAGCATAGGCTCTTAGTTCCACTAAAACTTGGTAATCAATCCTTGAGCCAATTGGCCAATAGCCAGCCTTTTTTACCTGTACTTTTCCATCAATGGTTTGAACAAAATTAGTATAAAAAAAGGGTCTGTTTTTAAGTTTAGGAAACTTTAATTTTGGATACACCATTTAGGAGGTAATTATATCCAATTTTGGGAGGATTTTCTTGGCAGCCAAAAAGTTGAGAGAATGTTTGACTACAATAAATGAAGCAGCAATCCCTACAGCAAATAAAAGTCTTTCTGCAATCACTACTGGAATAAGGGAATTCCAAACAGTGGCGGGTAAATTAAATGCCCAAATCCAGGCCGCTCCGCCGACCGAATGGGCCGTAAAAGTAGCGCCCAAGCTTTTCATGAATAGATTATTTCTGAATCTGTATGCAATCAAAGGAATAAACCAAAAGAGGGTATAATATGGCACTTGTCTACCATTGGGGTGAGCTAGAAAAACCAGAACTGCCATCATGGGTACTGCCAGAATCCAGGGCCTTTGGGATTTCCTGGAGATGGTAGCAAAGTAATAAACTGCAAATAGAGTTGGAAAAAGCCTAATTATGGTGCCTGTTGTCCAGGCAGTATCTTTAATCAGATTATTGGTCACCATTACCCCAAAGACAGAGATGATGCCAAAAACTGGTCCTAAAAAGGCTCCGGCCATAGGTGCAAAAAAATCAAATAAGGTAAAAGAGACATTTGAGCCTGCCAGTTTGTTAAAGGGGATCTGAAGTAAGATAAATCCCAAAACGGAAAAAATTGTTAAGAACAGTAATTTTTTTCTAATTTCTGTCATAGGAGAGTTTAAGATAATCTAACTCTGTTAAAATGTCAATATGAAAGCTACATACATAATATGGGGCAAAGTCAAACAAGGTAAAAAAAGAGGGAAAAATCTTGGATTCCCTACCTTAAATATGGTTTTGCATCGAAGCCTACCTGAAGGAATTTATATTTCAGAAACCAAAATTAATAAAAAATCATATCCCTCGGTGACTTTTATTGGGGCTGCCAAAACTTTTGGAGAGAAAGATTTTAAGGCAGAGACCTATCTTTTAGATCATGATTTAAATGGTTATGGTCAATGGATTTCTGTCCGTTTACTGAAAAAGATTAGAGATAATCAAGCCTTTAAGTCAGAAAAAGAACTGATTGAAGCTATAACTAGTGATGTTTTAAGTGCGCGGGAATTCTTCCATAAGCTGCGCTGATTTACCTCTTAAGGGCTTGGTGACATGATAAATTGCCAAAAGCAGTAAGCCTACCCCAAAGATTTGAGTCATCGACTTTGACGGTCGCTGAAGGAATTCTCGCCTCGATTCGAGTCGAAGCGGGTCACCTTACTCGTGGCTTTTTTAGCCTCTTAGAATTTACCTCGAACAAATTTCGCAAAATTTGAGCGGGTTTCACTACCGATTTGGACTTTAACCTTACCCCGAAAGAATACTTATTTAACAATAATCGTGTTGATAAATATTGTCAATAGACTTAAAGTCTTGAGGCAAACGTGTTTATGTCATCACTACCGGGGATTTTAATTCTAGGCATATTATAAATTACACCTTCTGATACAATATTAGAATACCAAGTTCCTAATCCTCCAACATATCCTAGACTTCTAGCATCCTGCCAGACTTGTTGATTGGAAAATCCATATGGATAAGCAATAAAATTAACCGGCCCGCCGTATCTTGTTTCCAGTATTTTTTTACTTTCTGATAATTCTTTGATTCTTTGATCTTTGGATAAGGCTGTCAGGTCTTGATGGGTAATAGAATGTGATTCAATTGCTAGTAGCCCACTTCTTTGCATTTCATCCAGCTGCTCCCAAGAAGCATAATAGGTTGTACCCACCAAACCTGTTGGTACAAAAGCAACAGCCCTAAATTGATACTTTTTTAAAATCGGGAAAGCATTGTAATAAAGATCTATGTAGCCATCATCAAAAGTAATTACAATAGGTTTTGTTGGCAGCTCGGCCTTGCCAAAAAGTCCTGCTGCCAGAGTGTCTAAAGTAATGGGGGTAAAACCAGAGGTCTGTAAATATCCCATCTGCTCATCAAATTTATCTGGTGTCACAGATAAATTATCTCTGGCTTGATCCTCAGGGTTAGGATTATTACCAATGTAGTGATAAAGCAAGATGGGAACTCTAAATTGTCTACCGGAATGAACAGGAATCTGTTGCTTAATTTCCTCAACCTTTTCAATTTTAGATTCTTGGGCTATCTTGGTTATTGTGGGGATCTGAAAATTTTGAGCATAATATACACTAACAGCTAGGGTTAATAAGGATAGAAGTAGGAGTATCAAATAGTTAGACATAAAAATTTTTGGTCGGGGACCAGGGAATTGAACCCTGTGCTTCTCGCTCCCAAAGCGAGCGTTCTACCGATGAACTAGTCCCCGTAAAAAGTGCTGGTGGTGGGAGTCGAACCCACACGGCTGTAGGCCATTCGCTCTTAAGGCGAACGTGTATACCATTCCACCACACCAGCTTGTTTAATATTGTAACAGATTAGCCTCAATTTGGGTACTTGACAGATGGTATACACAGAGAGACAATGAGTTAGAAATCTCTAAAACCATACAGACGGTCTCAGGAGATTTTTTTGTGATTTAAGAAGGAGGTAATTTATGTCCAAATCACTGGCTCCTTTGGAAAAAGTATCCTTCAAAGTCATCAGATGGGTAGGAACTCCCTACTCAGTGATCTTCCACACCCTGCTTTTTATGGGTATTCCAGCCTTGGGTTTTTTTGGCTTTGAACTTAGATCAATTCTTTTAATGTTTACCACTTGGTTGTCTATTGAGGCCATTTATTTGGCCATTTTTATTCAAATGAGTGTTAATAGAAACACAGAAAGTTTGGAGGAAGTGGAGGAGGATATTGAGGATATTCAGGAGGAGGCTTCTGAAGAGGAAGAAGCACACAAGGTTTTAATCCATATTGGTCAACAAATGAAGAGTATTCAACACGAGATTGATGTTTTGAAAAGAAGCGGTGTTTTAAAACACAATGGTAATGGTCATCGCAAGATTGAAGCATGACGGGCCAGCTATCATCCAAAAAGTGTGTTCCCTGTGAAATTGGCACTCCTCCCCTAACTGCAGAAGAAATTAAACCTTTAAAAGATCAGCTTAAATTAGATTGGGAAGTAATTGAAGGTAAAAAGTTAAAGCGAGAGTTTAAGTTTAAAACTTTTATGGAGGCCATAAATTTCGTTAATAAAATTGCCAAAATTGCTGAGGAAGAGGGACATCATCCGGATATTTATATTTACTACAATCGGGTCGTCATTTCCCTGATGACTCACAACATCCGCGGCCTCTCAGAAAATGATTTCATCCTAGCAGCCAAAATTGAAGATTTGAGCTGACATTACAAGGTTCTGCGAGCACGAAGTTTAATATCTATAACTGTAAGTGCGAGCAGTTTCTTATAATTGCTGCAAAGATTGAGAATCTTCAGGTATAATAAGCGAATGGATAGACGGACCGCCGTTGATCAATTTTTATCCGAGCGATATGGGGTAATGCAAGCTCCCAGGCGAAGAAAAGATGCACATTCTGAACAGGTTCCGACTGATAAGCAAGTTTCTCCAGGACAATTAGTTGATCGATTAAGTAGAGAAAACGCTCAGCTTAGGGAAGACAAGATCGGACTTCAAAGACAGATACATTATTTAATTAGAGTTGGTGAGAGGTTACAGTGGGAATTGGATCAAGAGAGGAGAGGAGGAAAAGATCCACTAGATCCCAAAGGTTACTACAAAACTCTTGGAATAAACCCTGATATGGCAAGGAGATTGCCAGAGGAGACACTTTCGGAGCTAATGTCCAAGGTTTACCGTGCCTATGCAAATGCTTTTCACCCAGACAAAGGTGGAGATAATTCAATGATGAGAGGTATTAATATGGCCTATGATTTTCTTAGAAACCCCCGAAGCAGACAAGTGTATGGTCGTTAATTAGTACAACATTGTTCAGTTGACAGATTTATAAAACATAATTTTAAATGCTAAATTTAACACCAAGTCAGTATAAAGCACTTTCTGAATTCTTAAATACAATTGCAGCTGCTTGGTTTACTGCTGGTGTAATTTTACCATTCTTTATCAAGTCAGAAAGCATTATTTCAGTGTCCCCTTATTTTAGCTGCAAAATAGAAATTATTTGATTTTTTGAAGCTAAAGTGATAAAATTGATTCTATATGTCACTTCATCTGATTGAAGGTAAGAATTGGAGAGGACGACTTAAATTAGGACCTGCCATACCTCCACCAAGTAATGAGAAACCATCTCATCCTGAAGTACATGAGATTACTCTATTTGATATGAAACCTAATTCATTATTTGGGGAAGGAGGTAAGGTTACAGGTCGTATAATAGATAAAAGCAGAATTGAGCTAACACGTAGTTATTTCGGTGTTCCTGATCCACCCTGGATAGTAGAAGGCCTTGAAATTAACTTGAACCCACTTACTAGAGGGAGACTACGCTATATTCCTGATGAGCTAGATTGATTCTTACCTTCTTCTTGACAGTTTTTTACTATTAAGTTACTCTGAAATGGTACAAATATTTCCCGAAGATGAGACGAGGAATTGCTACATTCACCTTAGATTATGGAAAATGCCCGCCATGGCTGTTTGAACGCATGGTTAAGCTGGGCAGGGAAATGACCCGGGTTTTAATAGAGGAATATGGCCCAGATGAGTTTATTAAAAGAATTGCTGATCCGGTTTGGTTTCAATCTCTGGGTACAGTTTTAGCATTTGACTGGAATGCCTCTGGACTCACCACCATTCTAACAGCATCCCTCAAGGAGGCTATCAGGGGTCAAGAGAGGTATTTTGGAATATTCATTTGTGGTGGTAAGGGCAAAACATCCAGAAAAACTCCGGATGAAATTATGGAATGGGGGGTAAAATTGTCTTTACCAGTTCCTATAGCTAATAACTTGGTTTACAACTCTAGAATGTCCGCTAAAGTAGATTCATCTTTAATCCAAGATGGATTTCAGATATATCACCATTCTTTCTTTTTCAGCAAAAATGGTGCATGGACAGTGGTCCAACAAGGCATGAATACCCAAAATCAAACCGCCAGAAGGTATCATTGGTTCTCTGAGGATATTGATGATCTTATTGTAGAACCACACTCAGGAATTACTTCACAAAGCTTTCACTCCCAAGTTTTAAATCTAACTTCTAAAAAATCTAATAAAACCAGGAAAATTTCCACAGAACTTGTCTCAGACGGATTTGAAACATTAAAAAGGGATATTGAGATCATTAGAAGACATGCTTCAGATCTATCTCAAGTAATTTCCTTAGCATACACCTCCGAGGTGTCGCCTAAGGTGTCACCCAGCTCTCACCTCGGAGGTGAGAAAAGGGATACCTTAACTTTAGCTAATTTTGAGGGAGTAGAGTTCCACCATCATCCAGTTGAAAATGAGGATTTTTGGAACAGCCCCTATCTTAAAAAAATTCTTGCTAAGCTAGCCGACCAAAAGCCCAAGACCTATGAACAACTACTGGCCACTCAAGGAGTAGGTCCTAAGACTGTCAGAGCCCTCTCTTTGGTCTCTGAGGTAATTTATGGAGCCAAACCCTCATATGAAGATCCAGCCAGATATTCTTTTGCTCATGGAGGCAAGGATGCTACTCCTTACCCAGTAGACAGGTTAACCTATGATCAAACAATTGAAACCTTGAGACATGTAGTGGCTAAATCAAAAATTAATCGTTTAGAGAAAGATAGAGCTTTGAAAAGACTAGCTGGCTAATATGATAAAATAAGAATAATGAACTCGCGGATTCTCCTTTTACCAGTAATTGGTGCCCTCTCTGTTTTTACCCTCCTCTTCGTTTACACAAAATTAGTTGGTCCTATTCCCTTTTCTGTAAACTCAGTTACTACTACTAAATCTGACACTTTTAATGTATCTGGTGAAGGAAAAGTAACTGTCAGCCCTGATATTGCCACAGTTTCTGTTGGTGTTAGAGCTCAAGCTCAAACCGTCAAAGCTGCTCAGGATCAATTAAATAGTTCAATCAACCAGGTGATAGCTGCCATAAAACAACTCGGAATTGATGAAAAAGATATTAAAACCACTAACTATAATATCAATCCTGATTACGATTATACCACCGGTTCCCAAAGAATCAGAGGTTATACAGCCTCATCAAATGTGACTGTTAAGGTAAGAGACTTAGATAAGGTAAATAATGTCATAGATGTGTCCACAACCAATGGAGCCAACCAAATTTATGGAATATCCTTTGATGTAGATGATAAAACCAAGGCCGAAAATGAAGCCAGAGAAAAAGCTGTAGCTGATGCTAAATCTAAAGCTGAGGCAGCTGCCAGGATTGCCGGTTTTAGATTAGGCAGAATGGTTAATTATTCAGAGGGATTTACAGGTGGTCCTATCCCCTATCCTGCAAGAATTGCCGTAGGTGCAGCTGAAGTTGCTGATTCCACCCAAGTTGAACCAGGCTCATCTGAAATTACCGTGACGGTGACTTTAAGCTACGAAATTAACTAATACCAAGAACCTAAAATCGCCCCAATCACCAATAGATTAACCAGATGATGACCTACTTCTATACCATATAATTCCAACGGCTTTTTGGAAAATAGCTGATTTGCCAAAGTGGTAGGTACCACAAAGCCAATCCAAGCCCACAGCCCTGTTTTAGCACCTAATACCAAACTGTATGCACCAGCATAATGAATAAAAATAGCCAATATGTATGCCATAATCAAGCTTACCAAAAACATAATGGAGTAAGTTTTCATCATCTGGGAATTATCCATCTTCTCCCCACCGTAACCTATTAATTTAATCCATTTATTACCAAACACAGCTTTGGAATACCAGATATACCCTATGGCCATAGAAGCAACGCCAGATACTAAAACTGCCGCTATATTAACTTGTATCAAATTTATCACCCCCTCAACTTATTATTTCCATACCTAAGATGAAAATTCAATCTCTTTTTAAAATCTTACCAAATACTAATTAGATTCTTATCTAGGACTTATAGACTTTGTGGGCTATGGAGCCAAATGGAGTAATTTCCTTTAATAACCCAGACCTAAAAAAATGGAATCAACGTTTGGAAGATGAAAAAGAAGTAGAAGAGAGTAAAAAGGAGGAAAAAGAGGATCCAAATAAAAGATTTGAAAGAATAGTGGAAAGCTCTCAGCCTTTATTTAGACTTAAAACAGCCATTCCTTTAAATCCCTTTCCTACCGAGATTTTAATTGATTCGTTTAAGGTAGAGATTATATTCCGCGAATTTTTAGCTTCATCCCAAACTGAGAGTATTTTAATTAAAGAAATTAGGGATGTCATTGTAGAAACGAATCCCCTATTTGCCACTTTAAAAATAGTGGTCAATCCCGAGCATCCTAATAATCCTTTCACAGTAGGGTACTTAAAAAAGGGTGAGGCTTTAAAAGCTAGAAGAATAATACAGGGACTTGTGGTGGTAACTAGGAATGCCCTAGATTTAACTAGAGTTGACCAAACGGATATTATGGAAAAATTGGAAGAGATTGGTACTCCAGTAGATTCCTTGTCATAAATTCAATTTCTGTTAAAATATCTTTATCTTGCGGGTGTAATTCAGTGGTAGAATGTCACTTTTCCAAAGTGAACGTCGAGGGTTCGATCCCCTTCACCCGCTCCCAAGAAAATATTTATCGCTTGGTGAGAGTAAAATCAGCAGTGATGACGGTTTTGTTTTGAATTGTCACCTCACTTCTTTCAGAGGCATAACCGCTTGAACTGACCACTACTGTATATGTATCTACTGGTACTGAATCAATATAGTAGGATCCATCGGGTCCTGTCCCGCCAGTTTTTTTGAATGATCCCTTGCTTACAGTCACAGTGGCTCCACCGGTCAAACCACTACCAGCTATAACACCACCAAGATTACTGTACACCGTGCCTGTCATGCTGCCGTAACCTTCACGTCCAGGGGTGGTGGCAGAAACACTATTTGATTTTTCAGATTCATTTCCGGCCTCATCAAGAGCAGTAATTCTGTAATCCCTGGTTGCAAGCGGAATTTGATCGACCAGATAGCTATAGGTGTAGGAGGTCTCATCCAACAAATAATTTGCATTAATGGCATATGAAGATAAGGTATTATCTCCTATATATATCTTATACCTCATAATCCCGTAATCATCTGTCGAACCTCTCCAACTCACCAACACTGAATTGTAATCTAATGCACTGGCACTGAGTGCAGTAGGAACAGTTGGTGCAGTGATATCTGGGTTAGTTATTGGTGTTGGAGTGGGAGTTGGAGGAGGAGTAGATTTTCTGGGTGCTTTGGGAGTATAAACAGAGACAGTATTTGAATTGGCTGAGACATTGCCTGAAGTATCAACTGCTCTGATGTAATATTCATAGCATGAGTTTTGGTCAACGTAGTCATGATAGGTGGTCTCACTGGTAACGGCAATTCTGGTATAGTAACGCCAGCTGGCACAGTATGTATTTGTTCGCATGACATCATAACCTTTTAGCGCCACATTATCTGTTGAGCCAGTCCAGCTAAGATCAACTATATATGGAGAGGTGACGGTGGCTACTAAATTGGAGGGCGCTGAAGGTGATATGGTATCCAGCTCTTGTGATCGGACGTCTTCAAAAACCTGAAATTTACCTAGCGATAGTAATCCAAAAGTAAAAAGAATTATTACCAGTAGTAGCAAAACCCAGTGTATTAGTTCAGTATGTCTTCGCTCATGCCAGCTCTTGTACCACTGAAATTTCTCCGCAGCTTGATGGTGCAATTTATACATTACTTAAAACGTAATATGAAATGAAAGTAGTTGTCAAGTATAAGCAAAGTTTTTAATGTTAGAATGATTAGGTGAAGAAAGATCTGATACTTGTATTAGGTATCATACTTTTAGCATTATTGCTTTTTAAAAAACCCCTCTCTCCTACCAACACCATTTCTGATTTGGAACCATCTCCTGATGCCATCCATTACTTAAATCCTTTGGTAAGTTTATTGAATGGTCAAGGGTTGGTGCTTTCTTACCAGGATCGGGTTATTCCCACTGCTGTCCCTCCGTTTTATACATTAACTCTGCTGCCTTTGTATTTATTATCTGGTGAGATCAGATTTTTCTATATAACTAATGTCATCTTAACCATTTTTTCAACAATTTTATTCTATAAAATAACCACCTTTTTATTTAAAAATCGAGTCATCATTGCCATTTTACTTTTGGGTTATGTGACCAATTATGTCGTTTACTGGTACCCCCAAAATGCCATGGCCGAGAATTTATTACTTCCCCTCTATTTATTCTCCATTTGGCTACTTTTACAGTCACTCACTCCTAAAATTATCCTCTTGAGCTCAATTTCTGCTGTGGCTTTTTTGGCCACCAAATATGTGGCCTGGATTCTAGCCTTAAGTTTGATGATAATGCTTGTAATTAAGATTTATTTTAATAAAAATTCTGGACCTCAAAAAATATCATCTGTGTTATTATCCATTCTTTCTTTTTTGTCTTTCTTCATGATCTTCTTATACATAGAGTATCTTAATAAAGGAAATGGTTTATTTTATGCAGTCCAAAATTACCTACAAGAGTTTTTGACTCTTTTGCCCTCTTATGAAAATACAAATCACCCCCCACTACTAACAAGTGATTCATTCTCCCAAACAAATTTTAAAAGTGCTTTAACTAGATATATAGCAGGGATTCTGGGAGGACCTATCAGTGTGGCTGGAAAAGACTTCATAATTTTACCAGTGGTGGTGGGAATATCTTCTTCTTTGGCAATTTTTGCAAATTTATTCATAAAAAAATATAGAATACTAAGTCTTTATTTTTTGATCTCAGTCATTGGTACTTTATTATTTGTTACTACTTTTTTTGTACTGGATCCCAATTATTTTTATATTGTGGATGGTAGGTATTTATTTGTTTTTATCCCCACCTTTTTGTTGATCTTTGGTATTTTTCTAGAGACCATAACTGTCTTCTTAAATAATTTGGATAGAAAGATCTATTCATACCTTATCCTCATTTTTGTTCTTATCTCAACAGTAGTGAATGTTTATCAACCTGTTGTCAATCAATTAAAAATTAATTTTTTCATCCCTGAACATCCTCTCAATTTTGAGACAGTATCTGTCATGAATGCTTATACAGATCAGCTTCCTGCCAATGCTAAACCAACCATCATCTCTATTTTGTCTCCTTTTTACATTGATTTTTTTACAAATAAAAAATATGAGCTACTGCCTCTTTCACCATCTCAATATTTTACAGATCAAGTTGATAAAGTCTGGGGCATTGATCCTAATATAAAATTACTTGATATTTATAAAAGTTATTTAAGGGAAAATAGATTACTTTTAGTATCATCTTATAAAACAAACAATAAATATTGGTATAGTTTGGATATGCAAAAAATTAAAGATAATTTTACTCTCAAATTAGTGGCTGAAGGCTGTCAGGGTGAATGTAATTTATATAAAGTGGAATTTTAGCCTCCAAGGATGTATTATGGTAAATTCTCATCATGGCTCAAGAGAGAATAATTTATTTTACCAATGATATAGATGGGGTTCACAGAGTAGGTTATTCTCCTATTACAGCTTGGCGGCTTTTAAAGGGAGATCTAAAATTGCCTCCGATCGGAGAATATATCCCTTCGTATCGTCATAAAAGGAACATTTTAAGTCAGTTAGGAAGAGAGTTCTCTTTACTATTTCATAGACTTAGACCCGGTATTAGAGAGGCCAAAGCTGGATTAGAAGAGTTTATTTCTATAGCAAAATGGAATGAAAGGCCTCTTAGAACAGCTCTACTTTCGGGCAGAGAACCTTATAAACATGAACTAACCAGGAGACAATTTACAGGCTATTCTGGCTTATTGGATGAGATGTTTTTAAACGAAGGCGGAAGTTCAGTTGGTTGGAAAGAATATAAAACTAGAGAACTAGTTGGTCAGGGTTACTCAGTGGTCCATATTGATGATGATCTTCGAGCCGGGCTTTGTATGGCCAGGGTTAATGCGGAATTGGATGAGCCAAGGGTATTTGTGTACGTCCTTAGGAATTTTTCCAATCTCACTTGGCTTGTTAGAAGAACCAAACTCCAAATGCCATCTAATTTATTAATTGTTCCAAGTTTTTTTGCTGCTGCCCAAGATTTCGAACAAAGACTACAATCAAAAAAGATTTAATTTTCCTTATTCTGAAAATGCTCAAAGGCAGCTTTAGATATTTCAATTATTTTTTCATCTGCTTTATCCGGATGATTAGTTTCTGTTAGAACTACAATAATAAAATCCCCGCCTTCTGAAAAAACAATGCCCGCATCATGCTCAAATTGACCCAAATCACCGGTTTTGTGAGCCACCAGTGTCCCTTCCGGTAAACCTTTCGGGATTCTGTCATTTACAGTTTGTCTTTTTAAAATATCCATCATTTTTTTGGCATACTCATCATTTTGAATAACTTCCTTGTACAAATTCTCATAAAAAAGGGCCACATCAGAGGCCGTGGTAGTATAAGTATCTCCAAAAATGGTCTGCGCATAACCATGCTCACCTAAATAATCATCTATCTCGGATTTACCCATCTTCACAATTAAGGCCATGGCTGCATAATTGTGGGTAATGGTGATCATCTGTTCAACAGCAGATTTGACGCTGAATTGGATAACTCCTTCTCTTAGCTCAGCCTCATTTGGATCTATGCCGAAAATACTGTTTAATCTGGGGATATCTGCAATCACGGATTCTTCTTCGGATAACTCACCATTTTTCAACTTTTCGAAGACTGTGGCCATCACCCAGAGTTTATAAAGGCTGGCTGTTTGGAATACCTCATCTTCATTCAAATTGAATTCCTCACCAGTTTTTAAATTTTTAACTACTAAACCATACTTGCCTTCGCTACCTTGTAAGACTTCATCAACCACCTGTTTTAATGTCTTTTCTTTTTCCGCTGGCTCTTCTCTTTTAAAAAATGCCCAAGGCTGGGGGTTGACCAAATCGTCTTTAGATTTATCCCGAAATATGGATGAGATAAAAATTAGAATCAGAATTAAAAGAACAATTAAACCTAAAAAATTGATTGATTGTCTCACCCAAACTAGGTTAGAGGCTTTGAAGATCTTTGTCAACCGTTTCAAATTCTTTATCTATGTCATCAACTTCCAAGGCATTCACTTCACTTTCCAAGCTTGTTACAGTCTCGGCTTGTGGAGTTGGAGCCGGAGCTTGGGTGACTGGCTTTTGTTGGCTGGACATATAGAAATAGATGCCTCCCACTACCAAAATGATAACAACAATACCTATAATCAACCACAGGATCATTTTCTTATCACCACCAGGAGCATTCGATAAAATTGGGTTGGGAGCTGGTGTAGGTTGAGGTTGAGGTATGTTTTGTTGAGGTGCTGCCGTATTCATTTGAGTTTGACTTTGATTAGGATTATTGTCCACTGCCTGTGGCCTCCCTTCCAGGTACTTCCAGTTTACCAGATTTGGCTACCCTAATGGCATTGGCCACCGCTTGCTTGGCAGCAATGACTAATCTTCTCACTATTTGTAAATCATCGTGTAATTTCTGTCTCATGGCTTGAGCCTCAGTTCTGACAGTACTTTCTGAAGTGATGACTAGAGTATAATCATTGGCGGCTTGAGCATCAACAGCGGCAGAGGCAGAAGCAATGGCAGCCGAAGCTGAGGCAATGGCATCTTGGGCCAAACTGGTGTTTTTGATATCAGGAGAGTTGGAATTGACCCGATCTTCTAGCTTACCCAAAATTATATTCATTTTTTCCAAGTGCTTTTTCATAGCATCAGT
>JACOXG010000021.1:26785-28244 GCA_016176405.1 Candidatus Daviesbacteria bacterium
TTTCTTTTTTGGTGTCAACTTTTTCTCTGACTTGATCCTTTCGGGTAGTTCCTGTAGATGTGGCATCTTCTGCCAAAACAGGGTAGGCTAAGGCGAGTATAACTGAGAATAAAACAAAGATAATAGCGGCTCTTAAAACCCTAGCAGGTAAAGCAGTAATCATCACTATAAACTACCATAACAAACCATATTGTATTTGTCAACAGTACCCTCAAACTGGTAAAATTGACAAAGTAGTTACAATCCCAATACTACTTTGTCATCCTGATCCCGAGCGAAGTCGAGGGAGAAGGATCTGATATCTGCGCCCGTAGCTTAACGGATAAAGCAAGCGCGTTCTAAGCGTTAGACTGGGTGTTCGAATCACCCCGGGCGTACCAAGGGTGATGCTTTGATTTTCAAAGTGTCGAATAGATTGATATATAGGGCTAATCTGTGAGTAAGTAAAATTACTCATTCTGATTCTTTCTCTAAAGTTAACTAAATTAGCTTCAATAAAGTTCGATTCCCCCCTCCCTCTTAATATTTTCGCTGCCTTGTACTTTTTGACTAGTTGTGTTAATATACATTTATAACAAGTTACCAGCGACAAATTCCCAGGTTGGGAAAAGTTTGAAAGAACTAGCTGACTAACTGACCTCACCCTTCCGGTGAGGTTTTTTTAAGGAAAGCGCCTGGATTTACTGTAAGCTCAAATACGAGTTTCTTTTCTCTCTTTAGTTTGTTAAACCACTTTTTAGCATCTTTTTCTTCAGGATTATCATGATAATATCTAACTAAACTTGCCAAACAATCAGCCAGTTGTATTCCAACCTCAGATCTACTTCTTACAGTTCGCAATTTCTTAATTGCTATGCCTTTATCTCTTAAAACTTTTTTAAGATTTCTTTCATACCATTTTGGTTTTTCTCCATCAATAAAGATACTATTTATCTCTTTTTCTACAATTAGATGTTGAAATACTATTTCAAGTATGATATTTGGATTAACTGGATTTTCAAAAAGAGCCACCTTAACAGTGAAATCAAGATCAAAAATACGGGAGAGAAATTTATTTTTCATAAACCATCTTTCTTCTGCCCAGTGAAAGAAGCTTATTCTTAAATCTTCCTCAATTTCTTTTAATTCCTTCTCGAATCTTTCTAGATTTTTCACTTCAACATACACCACAGCAGAAGTTGAATGGCCAGACTGTTTATGTGTGCCAGATTCATCTATAAAAATTACCATATCATTGAGTATAGCAAAAATTAACCTTCATCCTCCTTGGAATTTTGGTATACTTCCATCAGTTGGCTGATCCAACTTAGAAAAAGTTCGAAGTTAAAATCAGTTGCGGTACTAAGTATTGACTGTGGCATAATGGATGAATGAGTTTAATGCTCGGGCTGACACTCTCCTGCTGTTTAGCATTTTCTTGGTTTACCAATTGGTCTGTTCCAATTGAGCGGCAATTTCC
>JACOXG010000016.1 GCA_016176405.1 Candidatus Daviesbacteria bacterium
AGATTTAGATCCTGAAAATGCTTGGAAAAATGCAGTTAAATTATCCGAATCTCAACTTCAAGATAATCCAGAGGATATTTACGCCAGATTTAATTTATCAGTGGCTTTATATAATGCAGGTGAATATCAAAAATCTACTTCAGAGTTTGAAAAGGTGGAAAATAAACTTCCCTTTAGAACTCTTTGGTATCAGATAGAACCTATCCAAGCTTACTTTGAGTTAGGAAATTATGATCGGGTCTTTGAAATAACTGATAGAGTTTTAAATAATCACAATCGGGCTTTCTCCGAACTTTATTTTATCCGCGGACAAATTTATCTAAAACAAGGTGACAAAGAGGGAGCTAAGGAGGAATTTGAAAAGGCCTCTTTTTACAATAAAAACTTTTCTTCCAAAATACCCACTATTTAAATTACTGTAGTTTATTAGTTAACAATTCTTGTAGAGTATAATCAGTTATGCGCTGATCTATTATTCTTAAAGGAAGATTATTTCTATACCAAAAATCATCAGGACTTAAATCCTCTGGTAATTTAATTAACCTAGCAGAACAAAAATTCTCTATGCCACCATTTTCATTTATGAGAGTTTGTAAAAGTTCTCTAGGCATTGATTTGATCAGCATTCTACAAATATCATGACCCGCTTGAAGGAAATCTTCTATACCTGAGTGTCCAGCCCCTACTTTAAAACCAATAACCGGTTTTATTCCACTATCTTTTAATAAATGTTCCCCTATAGTTAGTGAGTTATTTCCCATCATAAGATTTCTCAGGAAAGTCACTATAAGTTCTGGGTGTAAATTAGATTCTAAACCCTCTAGCCTGATCATAATTCTCTTAAGTGCAGCAGGTTTGTCCATTAAATAGGGTAAACTTATTCCTCCTAAGTAGGGTAAAATTGCCCATAAAGAAGAACCATAAATTGCTCCAGAAATTAGATTTCTCCTAGGAAGTCGTATATTAAGACCTTCTGACAATTTTAAATTAAATCTTGTTCCTATGGCCCAAAAAAGAGATATTGCCCCTCCTGCAACAAATTCTTTTTTGATTAAATCAAAATATGACTTTACAATCCCTTCTGGAAGATAAATATCACCGAGTGCAAGACTTGTTCCACTTTTAGCAAGATTTAGTAATAATTCGTCTGGTAATATTCTTTTAAAATATATTCTTGTTGCTTCTGGTTTACTAATAGGTGGATCAATTCTACTCCAAGTTGTAAGAGCACTAGCATAATCAAGAGCAAAATTTCCTCCTTGGATCATCATTTCAGAAAAGAGGACTGTCAAATTTGGAGGTAAGTTGTGTATTTCTAAATCCTGGTCATGTCTTATATAAATAGGATAAAAGTTTGCATATGGGGTAGAAATTCCTTCTCTAACTTTCATTACTTCATTGGTAACTATTGGAACCATTGTTACACCTAATGCAACTTTAGGTAACAACTGAAAAAACTCGCGTTTGTTCAGGCCGCCCTGATTTTCCGGATTTACCATGACCACCTTTTTATCTATCTAGGGTTTGAGATCTAATTTTGGAGGTTAAAGAGTAATCTTTTACGGAAAAAGAATTATCTTTCAGTCTTTCACTTCCTGGTACATCTGCCTCGAATGGTAAGAAAGGAAGTTTAATTAATCCATTATTTGCTGCCCAAACAGCTACTATAGCTCCCAGTGTAGTAAATAAACCTACCCATGCTCCTTTATAAACCAACCTATGTTTCGTTTCCTCAGATAATCTAAATCTCTCTTTCATAATTGTGCATATTAGTGCATTTTATTTTCTTTTGCAAGTCAACTAATGTTTATTGAGCTTGAAAATCCAAAGCACAGGAGTTTATACAATATCTTTTACCAGTTTCTGTTGGGCCATCATCAAAGACATGACCTAAATGTGAGCCACAATTTTTACAAATTACTTCTACTCTGTGCATTCCCAAAGAATTATCATCTTTTAATTCCACATTTTCTAAATTCTCCGGTTTATCAAATGACGGCCAGCCAGTCCCCGAATCAAACTTGGTTTCAGAGGAAAAAAGCTCTGCTCCACAAGCAGCGCATTTGTACATACCTCTTTCATGAGTCCCCTTTTCTCTTAAAACATGATATTGCTGATCAGTCAACTTCTTTTTCCAGAAATCTTCATGTCTATTTTTTATATTCATCTTAATAAAAATTATACATGATATAATCAAAAATAGCTTTTTATATGTGGAAAATATTACTGATAATTTTGGCCCTGGTAGTTTTGGCCATTAGTTTAACTTATTACAAATCTCCATCTAAAAAAACAGATAGTCTTACCCCTAGAGAAACAGTCGTTCCAGCCACCACCTCATCTACCAAAGTCCCAAAGATGAAAGAGATTGCTCAAAACTTAGAAGTTCCCTGGGCTTTGGCATTCTTGCCAGATGGATCAATCTTAGTAACTGAAAGAAAAGGCAACATCAGATTAGTTGATAAAGATGGCAAGTTGCAACCTCAACCAATTGCCACTATTTCAGTTAAACAGACCGGTGAAAGTGGTCTTCATGGCATAGCATTACATCCAAAGTATCCCCAACAGCCCTATGTTTATATTTATTACACATATTCTGCAGGTGGAGATAATTCTTTAAATAGAGTGTCTCGTTTCGTATTTGATGGAACTGCCTTGACTGAGGAAAAGATCATAGTTGATCAAATTCCAGGTGCTGTATTTCATGACGGTGGCAGAATCAAATTTGGACCAGATGGCTATTTATATATCACCACCGGTGATGCCTTAAATCCTTCTTTGGCCCAAAATACCAATTCCCCAGCAGGAAAAATTTTAAGAGTGACAGATGAAGGACAAGCTGTAGGTAGTAATCCATTTAACAACTTGGCATACTCTTATGGACACAGAAATCCTCAAGGAATAGCTTGGGATAACCAAGGAAGGCTTTGGGAAACAGAACATGGCCAAACCGCCACTGATGAAGTTAACTTAATTGAGATGGGTAAAAATTACGGTTGGCCAGAAATCAGGGGGGATCAATCTAGGACAGAAATGGAGCGATCCAAACTTCACAGTGGTTCGCAAACTTGGGCCCCGGCCGGTCTGGCATTTTACAATGGCTCACTGTTTTTTGGCGGCCTTCGTGGTCAAGCTCTCTTTCAATTAGACACTAATACTTTAGAATTAAAAACTCATTTTAAAGGAGAGTTTGGCAGAATCAGAGAAGTAATTTTAGGTCCAGATAATATGCTTTACGTAACCACCAGTAATCGTGATGGCCGTGGAAATCCTTCCTCAAATGATGATAGAATAATCCGCATAGATCCTAAACAACTCTAATCTATATGAGAATAGCACAAATTGCTCCTATTATTGAGAGAGTACCTCCGGAAAAATATGGTGGTACTGAGCGGGTTGTTCATGCTTTAACAGAAGAACTCATCAAGTTGGGACATCAGGTGACGATTTTTGCCACTGGTGATTCAAAAACTTCAGCCAAGTTAGTTTCTGTTTTCCCCAGAGCTTTAAGAAAAACCAAAATTGAAAATCTCTATGGAATAAATGCCTGGACTCTTCTAAATATTGGCATCGCGTACAAGATGCAATATCAATTTGATATTATTCATGATCATAATAACGATATTAGTCTGCCTGTTGCTAATCTGGCCACCACACCTGTGGTGATTACCTTACATGGTGCTTTTAATGAAAATACCAAAAAAATTTTCCAGATTTTAAATAGAGTAAATTTGGTGACTGTGTCTAAAGCCCAAGCCGCTGCTGCTCCAGATTTAAATTATGCGGGCAATGTCTATCATGGTTTGGATATGAGGGATTACCCCTTTTCCAAAAAAAGTAATGATTACCTCTTATTTGTTGGTAGAATTTCCATGGAAAAAGGAGTACATCATGCAATTGAGGTGGCGCTTCTTTTGGATCTACCGCTTATTATCGCGGCAAAATTGGAAACTCAAGCTCCTCATGATGTGGCTTACTTTCGTGAATTTATAGAGCCAAAACTTTCAGATCAGATCAGATGGATTGGTGAAGTTGATGAAGATGAAAGAAATAAATTAATGAGTCATGCTCTTTGTTTCTTACACCCAATTACCTGGAGAGAGCCCTTTGGACTGACCATTATTGAGGCTATGGCTTGTGGTTGTCCGGTGGTAGCTTTTGATAAGGGTTCTATCCCTGAAATAATCATCAATGGCAAAACTGGCTTTATAGTAAAAGATGTCGAGGAAATGGTTAAAGCTGTTAAAAATATTAAATCAATTGATAGGAAAGTTTGCAGAAAGCACTCGCTTAACTCTTTTAATTCTCAAAAAATGGCTAAAGAATATTTAAAGATATACCAAAAAATTTTGACAAAAGGTAAAGGGCAATATTTTACACCATATCAATTATAAGGACCTGCTCGCACTTCAGTAAGAAATATTATACTTCGTGCTCGCAGAACCTGTTAATTCATATCAATTATAAGCCCTCCCCAGGTAAATTCTTCTGCTCCACCACCTTCTCCTGTTAAAGGATTGTAGTTTTCTCTAAAACCTGAATGTTCTAATAATTGAATGGACGATTGTTTAACTTTTTCAGCCAGTTCAACTAAGCCATAATTAGCTAGTCCTTTATAAACAAACCAATTAATTGCCATCCAAACTGGGCCTCGCCAAAATCCCTTTGGATCAAAAGATGCCTCACTTTTGGCCACGGTGGGAACCACATATTTTAAATTAAATTCATCTTCGTTTAAAAAGTGTTTCTCAATTAAAGTTTCTGCCTCTTGCTTAGTATAAAGATTGGCAAAAAGAGGTGCTAGTATGGCCCAACTTAATACCTTAATCTTTTTATAGTCTTGACCATATGTAGAATAGAATACCCCATCTTCAAACATTAATTTTCTCATAGCATCTTTAATTAAATCAGCGTGATAGAGAAAATGGTTGGCATCTTCATGCATACCTATTTCTAAGGCTATTTTAGTCATATAACTAAGATGGTCAATCATTATGACATTAAATGGTACATCCTTGACCCAAAAAAAATTCTTCATACAGAAAGGGGCATCAAAATTACAGACTAGATTTTGCTTTACCAGGTGTAATCTTCTGTTAAAATTTACCTCCTTGGTATGCTTGGGATCAAGTTCTAGAGGGATATCAAACCTGGGTGAATCATCTTCACCTGACTCATCTGGGTTGATAATACCTATTAAATTATGACCCCGGGGATCTCTCTGAGACAGAAGGTAATTAGTAAATTTTTTTAGAGACAGATATAGACTTTCCAAAAATCTTTTATCTTGATCTTTAGAAAAGATATGCCAAACAGCGTGTCCAATTACTGGAGGCTGGGTAATAGTAGAGGTATCTTGTTTACCCCAATCAATATTAATCAACTCCCCTCTTTCCCAATAAATCATGTGGGGAATTAACCCATTTTCAAATTGTTTGGAAACAACTGAGAGAATTTCCTTTTTGGCATCTTCCATATTGAAATAACTGAGGATGATTGCATGGAAACAAGAATCCCAAAACCACTGATAGGGATAGCTGCTGGGTGAAGGCACAGTATATTGAAACTCATTAAAAGTCCTTCTATTTTTAATCATTAAATCGAGTATTTTTTGGTTTAGCTCCATTTTTTAATTTTACTCCTTAAGATATTTATCAAAAAACTCTACTGATCTTTGTACGGCCAGTCCAAAGGATTGAGAAAGATTATGATCATTTCCAGGGTAAATGTAAAGTTCTACTTCTTTTTCCGCCTCTTTTAGCTGCTCTTCTAATTTCTGAGAAAATTCATAAGGTACAGAAGAATCAGCAGTACCGTGATGCAGTTGTACTGATCCAGATATATCCGAAAGGTATGAGTTGGCAGAAATTGAATTCCAAAAAAAAGGATTTTGTTCAGGAGTGCCATACTGTTCAACCAAAACCTCTCTCCATCTTCTGGCTCCGGAGGGAATTCCCGGCGGTGGAGAGGCAGATCTTCTTCTCCAATTATTTAACAAATCAGGATATGATCCCACTACTCCAGCCCAAATGACTCCTGCCTTGATATCTTTGGAAACAACCATGGAGCGCAAAGTTAAAAAACCGCCCAGTGAATGTCCCCACATACCAATCCTTTGAGGATCTACATCTTTATATTTTTTAACAGAGGCAACTGCATTCAGAACATCAACGGTATAAGCATTGGAACCATATGCCCCTTGTGGTTCTCCCTCTGAATCTCCGTGTCCCCTATAATCGCTCTTAAAAAGAACATACCCATTTCTGGCAAATCCATTCATATATGCGACATATTTTTCAGCTGTTCGGTATTGGGTAGGAGGAATATAACCATGGTTAAAAATAATGGCAGGCCAGCCATTTTTCGGCATATCACCATTTGGCACAGTCAGCAAACCATAAATTTTTAAACCCTCTGATAAATATGCGGCAATATATCTGGAATAATTAGAACCATTCTCTAAAGTTTCCTCAATCACCAAATCAGACCCCGGATACTCCCCATTTCTTAAAGACTCAATTGTTAGAGGATGAAGATTATTTGAAACTACAAATTCATCTCCGATGTTGTTAACTAGGTTATTTGTAGTAGGACTTTCCAAATTGGTTTCTTTTTTAGAATACAAAAATAATCCGGTTAACACAAAAATTGTTATTAAAAAGAACGGCAGAATAATGCGCATTAGTAATGAATATGATATATTAGGAAGATGAAAAGGTCAAAACATTCATATTCATCCTCAGGAGTGGATTATCACAAAGTAGATCCTCTTAAAAAACTGGCTCAAGGCTTGGCGAAAAGCACCTTTTCTAATTCTAATATCAAAGTTGTAGAAAAAAGCATTGGAGAAACTGCTTTTGTTTGGGAAGAAGAAGATTGCTATAGAGCTTTTGTCATAGAAGGTTTGGGAACCAAAAATCTGATAGCCGATGAGATGAGAAAAGTGACTGGTAAAACTTACTATGACAATTTGGCTCAGGACACGGTAGCCATGATAGTTAATGATTTAATTGTGGTGGGGGCCAAACCTCAAATTATTAATGCTTATTTTGCTGCAGGTTCTTCTGATTGGTTTGCCGATGAGCAAAGAGCAAAAGATTTAACAGAAGGTTGGGCAAAGGCTTGTAAATTATCAGGTGCAGTCTGGGGTGGAGGTGAGTCGCCATCTTTATCGGGCACTCTAAATCCCAATACAGGAGAATTAGCCGGAGCTGCTATTGGGATTATAATACCAAAAGAAAGATTAACCTTGGGAGATAAAATTACCTCAGGTGATACTATACTTCTAATAGAAAGTAGTGGTCTTCATTCTAACGGCATTTCCCTAGTCAGAAAAATTGTTAAAGAGCTGGAAGAAGGGGTTGCAACCAAGCTACCAAATGGAAATTATTTTGGAGAAGAAGTTCTAATACCGACACATATTTATGCAAAAGTAGTAGATGAATTATTTGAAGGCAATATAGATATTCATTATATGGTTAATATCACAGGTCATGGATGGAGAAAAATTATGAGAGCCAGTAAAAGTTTTAGCTACATTATCAATCAACTCCCCACCATCCCTTCTGTCTTTACTTCTATACAACAAAAAGGCAATTTATTAGATAAAGATATGTATGAAACTTTTAACATGGGCGCTGGATTTGCAGTAATTATTAATCCATCTGATGTAGAGAAAGCTGTGGCAATTATTAAAAATAATGGTTTTAAAGCTTGGGATGCTGGAATAGTTGAGGAGGGTCCAAAAGAAGTAGTGATTCAATCAAAAAATATTATTTTTGAAGGGAAGACTTTGGATTTGCGCTAAAATCTTCTGTGAGCTTTGGGGATTAATTTTTCAGACATTGATTCTCCAGTATAAATACACTCTATCGCTTCTGCCAAAAGTTGGGCAACTGAAATAACAATAATCTTAGGATTTTTGAGAAACTCTTTTTTGATTGGGACTGTATCTGTAATAAAAATTTTATCTATAGAAGATTTGGAAATTCGATCGTATGCTGGAGGAGAAAAAAGTCCATGAGTGGCTGCAGCTGAAACTGATTTTGCTCCTCGCTCTAGAAGTAAATCGGCTGCCTCACAAAGTGTTCCCGCCGTATCAATCATATCATCAACTATTAACACATCTTTACCTTTAACTTCTCCAATTAAATCCAAGGCTTTACTTTTATTTGCCTGATGGATATCTCTTTCTTTAAAAACTATGGCAACACCTGATGCATCCAAAAGATCTGCATAAAAGGTGGCTTTGGGAACTCCTCCCTTATCGGGTGACGCAATTACCAAATTACCTGAACTAAAATGTTTTTTTAAATGTGGATAAAATGAATAACTTCCATATAAATTATCCCAGGGAATTTCCACAAAACCCGGTTCCTGTTCTGAGTGAATATCAATTGTTAAAATTCGATCCGCTCCGGCAAATTCAATCAATCTGGCCACCAATGAGG
Source organism: Candidatus Daviesbacteria bacterium (assembly GCA_016176405.1). Lineage (GTDB taxonomy): Bacteria > Patescibacteriota > Microgenomatia > Daviesbacterales > UBA10151 > JACOXG01. The sequence goes on from JACOXG010000016.1 coordinate 8,451, forward strand.
CAGATATTGGAACTCTTGGCCTATCTTTTCTATCTTGTCTGGAATAACCAAAGTAGGGAATAATGGCAGAAACTTCTGACGCTGAAGATCTTTTAGCTGCATCAATAATTAGGAGGAGTTCCATGATATTGGCATCAACCGGAGATGAGGTGGGTTGGATGATAAAAACATTTCTGCGTCTTAAATTTTCGGGGATAATCACTCTTTTTTCGCCGTCAGCAAACTCTGTGACAGTTTCATAAACATCTTTTTTAAGATGTTTGGCAATATCTTTGGCCAGTTTCAAATTGGCAGTGCCGGTTAAAAGTACATATCCGTTATCGGACATATTAGTTTAAAATTGTAACACACTAGCTAAATTTTTACTAATTCTTTTCTCTACTGGATATCTAAATTTATTAAATTTTTTACCTGTAATTTTTTCATAAATTTTAATGTATCTTTCAGAGACCTGCTTTTGTAAACTCTCAGGCATTTGAGGAGGTTTTCCCTCGCCTTTATATCCGTGTTCAGCATACCAAATTCTTAAAAACTCTTTATCAAAATTCTCTGGCTCTAATCCCTTAGAAAATCTCTTTTGATAAGTTGCTTTTACCCAGAATCTGGAAGAATCTGGTGTATGGACTTCGTCAATTAAAATCAGCTTATTTCCATCCAAACCAAATTCATATTTAGTATCAACCAAAATTATTCCAGCTTTATCGCATACTTTAGTGCCATATTCAAATAGTGCCAAGGCTACTTTTTTCATTTGGTTCCAAAGTTTTGGGGAGACAATTTTTCGCTGCAATATCTCTTTTTCAGTCAATCTTTCATCATGGCCTTTTTCTGCTTTAGTAGTAGGAGTAATAACCGGGGTTGGTAATTTTTGATTTTTCTTTAATCCTTCTGGAAATTTGATTCCATAAATTATTCTTTCTCCTTTTTCATAAGATCCCCAAATAGAAGTACCTGTTACTCCAGTAATATAACCTCTAACCACCATCTCAATAGGAATACCTTTGACCTCTTTTACAACCATCACATTAGGATCTGGGATAGAAATCATATGATTTCTTACAATATTTTTGGTCTTTTCAAACCAAAAAGCAGATAATAAATTTAAAACAGCCCCTTTGTATGGGATATAACCTAGAATTACATCAAAAGCAGAAATTCTATCAGTGGTGATTAAAATTCTTCTATTATTAATAATGTAGTAGTCTCTGACCTTGCCATTATATTTTTTTCCTAATCCTTTTAAATTAACAGTTTTTAAAACTCCATTCATTTCTTCTCAGACAGGTAACCTTCAACTCCCAACTCCTCTAATTTTTCAGCCTTTTTCTCAACCCCCTCTGCTAAACCCTTTTTATATTCCATCAGCTTTTCTTCTAAATTCTTATCAGATACTGCTAAAATTTGGACTGCAAGTAATCCTGCGTTTTTAGCATTGTCTATTCCAACTGTGGCCACCGGAATGCCAGGAGGCATTTGGACTGTGGCCAAAAGTGCATCTAATCCTTTTAATGCCCCACCTTTTAAAGGTACTCCTATCACCGGTAAGGGAAAATGCGCAGCTACTACTCCTGCTAAATGGGCAGCCAACCCTGCTCCACAAATGATGACTTTACCTCCATTTTTATAAAATTTTTCCACTAATTCAACTGATCTTTCGGGGGACCTGTGTGCAGAAGAAATGGTTAACTCATACTCCACCCCAAACTCATCCAACACTTTTGCAGCATGGTTCATTATTTCCAAATCAGAATCAGAAGCAGAAATAATAAGGACTTTTTTATCCATATAACTTATGTCAATTTAGCAATATGCGAAACCATTGTCAAAGACTTCTCTTTGGCATTGCCGATATGGCCTTTAGCATCAAACAATTTTTCCAAATCAGATTCCTTAAGATATTTTTTAATTTCTATATTATTAATTAATAGCTCTTTCATGGGATTTGGTTGACCATTTTGGATAGCTTCCCAGGCTTTCATGGAAATTTCTCGTAAAACATCATGTATTTTTTGTCTATCTGCACCATTTTTAACTGCCTCAATAATAATTACTTCACTTGCTGAAAATGGCCAATAAGTATTTAGGTTATTCGTTATTCGTTTATCGTTTATTGTTAATCCAGTAAGAATATTAATAGTTGATGATAGGATTTCATCTGTTGCCAAAAACATTTCAGGGATAGCCACTCTTCTATTGGCAGAATCATCCAAGGTTCTTTCTAAAAGAGTTAAAGAAGCATTATCCCAGGAAGTTTTGGAAAGGTTTACCACCAGTCTTGCCAGGGAACAAATCTGCTCGCTCTTAATAGGGTTTCTTTTAAATGGCATGGCTGATGAACCAACTTGTTTTGAACCAAAAGGTTCCTGCCATTCACCAAAACCTGAGGATTGCATAATTCTTAAATCAAAAGCAAATTTATTGAGGCTTTGAGCTATAGATGCTAATAGATCAGAAATCCAGACTTCTATCTTTCTTGGTGAAGTCTGGCTGGTTACCTCATAAGCTTCTAACCCACCTAATCCCCCTAATACCTCTAACTCCATTTCCTCAGCCTTCTGCCCAAGAAGCTTTACATAAGATGCTGATGTCCCAACAGCTCCTTTCATACCCTTAGCCTTTAAATTCTTTTTTACAAACTCCAGAAGCTCTAGATCCATTAAAAGATCTTGAGCATAAAAGGCAAACCTATATCCTAAAGTTGTTGGTTCTGCTGCCTGAAGGTGGGTATATCCCATACAAGCAAAATCAGAGTATTTTTGAATTTTTTTAGAAAAAGTTTTTAGTAATTCTTTTAATTGTTTTTCTACTAAACTCAGTGCCTGTTTAATTCTGAAAGCATCTGCATTATCAACTATATCCATAGAAGTTGCCCCTAAATGAATTTTGCCTCCGCCAATTTTGGCTTTTTCTGCAAACTCCTTAATAGCTGATACCACATCATGACTGGTATCTTTCTCAATTTCCCAAATTCTCTCAATATCTATTTCATCTTGGTATTTTTCTAAATCCTCTAATTCTTCTTTTCCCACTAATCCTTCCTTACTCTGAGCCCTTACCAGCTCCACCCAAATCTTTCTCCAGATTTTATATTTATTTTCTTCAGAGAAAATCTGTCTCATTTCTTCTGAGCCATATCTCCAAGAAAATGGTGAAGTATATTTCGAATAGTCTGAATTTTTCATATTTAATTTCTTTTTAATAATCTGGCATAATTTTTAAAACCAGCCAAAACTACTACTCTGACATCATCCTCAAGTAGTAATTTGGCAATATCTTTTTGAGAAAACCAACCAAATTCCTCATTCATGGAAACTTGGTTTGGTTCTTCCATTGTACCAAAATAAGTGAAATCAATATGATAGTGAGAAGCAACTCTTTTATATTGGGGGATTTTTTCTTCCTTTATCATAAATGGTAAGGGTACCTCGGTTACTTGGTATGTTGGTTTAATCTTTGTTGGAGAAATTAATATTTTAACTTTAACTCCTGTTTCCTCTTTTGCTTCTCTCAAAGCGGCCTCATATGGATTTTCCCAAGACTCAACATGTCCTCCTACTCCAATCCAAATATTTAATTTTTTGTGTTTATGTAAAAGCATTTTTACAACTCCTTTAATTTTACAAAGGATATAAACTGTGGAAGTAAAATGTTTTTCCATATTTTCAATGTCTAAAAGCTCTCCTTCCAGAAAAAATCATGGGGATTTTAAATTTATTCGCAGCATCTATGGAAGCTTGATCATTAACAGAGCCACCTTGCTGAAGTATAGCTCCAATTTTAAATTTGGCTGCCAGTTGAACTGAATCATCAAATGGGAAAAAACTATCACTTACTAAAACCCCACCTTGACAATACTTACCCGCCTGCTCTATAGCAATTTTAGTTGCCCCAACTCTTGAAGTTTGACCTGAGCCAATCCCCCGAGTCATTGATAATTTAGCATCTACCACCAAGACTGCATTAGATCTAACTGCCTTGACTGTTTTAAATCCAAACTGCATAAGCTTTATTTGTTTTTTGGTGGGTTTAATTTTTGTCACAACTATCCAGTCTTTAAAACTTTGCTCTGCAGCATCATCGACTGTTTGTATTAAGGCGACACCACCAAACCACTTCAGATCCCAATCTTCTGATCTTTTATTGGGAATTTCTCCAAAAATATAAATCCCCATACTTTTTCTCACTCTTTTTAAAAGCTCTAAAGCCTCCTTTTCAATTTTAGGAACTGCCACCACGTC
>JACOXG010000031.1 GCA_016176405.1 Candidatus Daviesbacteria bacterium
CGGTGCAGCTGATGATGATCCCTCCGGTATTGCCACCTATTCACAGGCCGGAGCCAGATTTGGCTTTGGCTTTTTATGGACAGCCATTTTTTCCTTTCCTCTAATGGCTGTGGTGCAGGAGATGTGCGCCCGGATTGGGCTGGTGACAGGCCGGGGACTGGCCGGAAATATCCGGACCTTTTTCCCCAAATGGGTGTTATATGTTTGTACGCTGCTACTTTTTGCAGCCAATTCCTTAAACATTGGAGCTGATCTGGGAGCCATGGCCAAGGCCGCCCAGCTGCTCTATCCAAAGGTCAGTTTTAATTTTTTAATTTTAGCTTTTGCTATCTTTTCTTTAGCTTTGCAAATTTTTACCACCTATGACAAATACGCCAGGTACTTAAAATGGTTGGCTTTAGTGCTTTTGGCTTATGTATTTTCTGCTCTCAGCGCTGATTTAGACTTTGATCAGATTATCAGTAATGCCTTCATACCTGTTTTTGATTTTTCCAAAGAGCATTTTTTTATCTTAACAGCTATTTTAGGTACCACCATTTCTCCTTATTTATTTTTTTGGCAGACTTCTCAGGAGGTAGAAGAACAAATCTTAGTAGGTAGAACTACTCTGAAGCTTAGGCAGGCCGAAACCACTAGTAAAGAAATTAAGGATATGAGATTAGATGTTTGGTCAGGCATGTTTTTATCAAATTTGGTAATGTTTTTTATTATTGCTGCTTGTGGGGCCATTCTTTTTTCGCACGGCATTACCAATATTACAACTGCTGCTGAGGCAGCTGAGGCCCTGCGTCCTTTTGCTGGTGAGGCTACATATCTTTTATTTGCTATTGGTATTATTGGTACTGGTCTTCTGACCATCCCTATCTTGGCTGGTTCTGCCTCGTATGCCTTATCTGAAACTTTTGGCTGGAAATATGGATTATATCGGAAACTGAAGGAGGCCAATGCTTTTTACGGAGTGATTATAATTTCCACCTTAATAGGTTTGGGAATTAACTTTTTGAATTTTGATACCATCAAGGTGTTAATCTATACAGCTGTCTTTAATGGTTTGGTGGCTCCGGTGATTTTGGCAACTATTGTGATATTAAGTAGCAAAAGAAGAGTGATGGGAGATCGAGTCAATCATCCTTTAACCACCATTTTAGGTTGGCTGATCACTTTAATCATGGCAGCAGTAGGAATTGCCACCATCTATTCCTTTTTAATGTAACTAAAAATTATGACAGATCTGGGGTTAGTTGAAACTGAAGCTATCAAAATACCTGAGAGCAGTTTGATTACCAGATTCAAAAATGCGGCCCAAGAGATAGGCAGAAATACAGCTGACCTTCTTTCAAAAACCAGAGATTTCAGTAGCAGATTTTTGGATAGGCTTTGGTATAGTCATAGCACCACTCTTTGGCTCATGGAGGCTGCTACCTCTTCTGCTCTATCTTTAAATCCGCAATTGCATACCTTAGGAACGACTGCTGGTTTGGCTTTTCTGGGTGGAGCAATAGTCACCACTGCTGAGAATATCTATAGAAAACGAGTCAATAAGATAGAAGTGGGAGAACATATGGTGGTGGAAATTGGTCGGTATAAGGCCTTAAGGGAAACAAAACTGGCTGAGGGGACTGTTTTAAAGCCTGGTCAGAAAATTGGCTTAATCCACTTTATCCGTAATCTACCAATATTAGGTAGAGAAGACAGTGTAATCAGTTTTGGCAAAAATCTTTATCATCAAGCAGAAGCTTCTTTAAAAGATCTGGCGCTCAGATGTCAAAATAATGATCCTGCTTTGGCAGGAGTAGAATTCTTTTATGGTAGCTCACATCTGGCCAATTTGGCAAAAGGGTTAGGGTTCGATGTGTTTGAGGAGGCAAATCCTTTTAAAAGGTGGTTAAATACTAAAAAGGGTAAAGATTTGGCAGAAAGAATTGCCAAAAATAATATCCATTGGCAAAAATATAGAGATAATTATAAAGCTGCCAGAGTGGCTGTGATCTCTAGGGAAAAACTTATTCAATTATACGGTTCAGAGTCTACTTAGTCTTCTAGTTTGTGATATCATACTTTGTGTCTGTGGCAGTGTAGCTTAACGGCAAAGCGGTGCCCTCATAAAGCACGGATGGAGGTTCGACTCCTCCCATTGCCACAACTAATAACTCATTATGAAAATAAT
>JACOXG010000017.1 GCA_016176405.1 Candidatus Daviesbacteria bacterium
CAACCGGAAGCTTTTAAGCTGGAGTATGTAGATGAGAAAGGTGAAAAGAAAAGACCAGTGATGATTCATCGGGCCATTTTTGGTTCTTTTGAAAGATTTGTGGCCATTTTAACAGAACATTTCCAGGGGGCTTTTCCCCTTTGGCTTTCACCTGTTCAAGTAGTAGTAATTCCTATTACTGATAAAAATAATCAATATGCTAAAAAGGTGAGTGGGTCCTTAAAAAATGAAGGTATCAGAGTGGAAGTTGATGAAAGATCAGAAACTATGCAAGCCAAAATTAGAGATGCCCAAGTCCAAAAAGTTCCTTATATGGTCATTGTTGGAGATCGAGAGCATGATAGTGGTCAAATTTCAGTCAGAGCCAGAAGCGGTGATGATCTGAAGGGCATGAAAGTTGAAGAATTCTTAACTAGAATCAATAAGGAGATTGAATCTAAATCATGAGATGTGCTACTATTTGCTTAGATGAATATGAAGGGGGTCCATTAGCTGGCTAAGTTCTACCGCCTGAACCAACATATCCAATCCTCTAAGCTTCGGGTAATTGGCCCAGATGGTGCACAATTAGGAATCCTAACTAGAGATGAGGCTTTAAAAAAATCCAAGGATTTGGAGTTAGATTTGATAGAAATAGCCCCTCAAGCAGATCCTCCGGTTGTCAAAATCTTTAATTTCCAAAAATTTAGGTATGAGGAAAGTAAAAAAGAAAAAAGTGCCAAAAAGGGCTCCTCCGAAGGAGGTTTAAAAGAACTTTGGCTTTCTCCCAGGATTGCCGAACATGATTTAAGAGTCAGGATCAATCGGGCCTTGGAATTTTTAAAAGAAGGGTACAAAGTTAAGTTAACAGTTAAATTTAGAGGCAGGGAAATGACACATCGTGAACTAGGGTATAAAGTTTTAGATGAAGCCTTTGCTATTTTAGGGGACCATGCGGAGGCTGAAAATGAGCCTAAATTTGAGGGTAGAAGCCTTTCAGTTGTGATTATAAAAAGCAGGCCAGCAAAGCAGCCTGAAAAAACTGAGGCTAGAAAAAAACAACCAGAAGCTGTATAATTTTTGGGATGGCTAAGCAGAAAACCAGAAAGTCATTATTAAAAAGATTTAAGATTACCTCCAAAGGTAAGATTTTAAGAAGGCATCAACTTGGAGCGGGACATTTAAAGAGAAAAAAGAGTAAGGGTGCTTTGGAGAGACAATCTAAAACATATCAATTATTTAGAGGTGAAGCCAAAAAATTTAGAAAGGTGATTAATATTTAACAATGGGCAGAGAAACTAGATCATTTAGACAAACCAATAAATCAGGTTCTGGCAATAGAGGAGCCAGCCACTTTGGACAACAAAATCGAGGAGCATGGCATACTAAATTAATTAACTTTATTAAAGTTAGAGGTAAAGGAGGTATCAGTGGCCAGAGTTAAAAGAGGAGTAACCTCACACAGAAGACACAAAAAGATCTTGTCCCTTACCAAAGGACACAGAGATGGCAGGTCTAAAAAAATCAGAGAAGCCAAATCTTCACTCCTTCATGCGGGCCAATATGCTTTTGCTGGTAGAAAGCTAAGAAAAAGAGATATGAGAAGGCTTTGGATCTTGCAGCTTGGTAATGCTATTAGAGCAGAAGGCTTAAGCTATTCCAAATTTATGGCCTCACTAAAAGCCAAAAATATCAATTTAGATAGAAAAATCCTGGCTGATTTGGCTGTTAATCACCCTGAAGATTTTAAAAAGATTGTTGCAGAATCCACCTCTTAATGTGCTAGAATCTAGCTAGGATGGAAGAGAAGATTTCTCAAATTCAAAAGGATTTTTTAGAAAAAATTAATAAATCATCAAGTTTAAAAGACTTAGATAAAATTTTTATTGAGCTTTTTGGGAAAAATGGGGAGATAGATCAATTGCCCAAAGAGTTTTCTAAATTATCAGAGGATGAGAGAAGAAAAATTGGGCCTTTGTTTAATCAGGTCAAACAGGAATTAGAAGAAGCAATAAGGGTAAAGCGTGAAGGGGTCAGGGAAGAAACATACAAAGCATTAGAAAAAGAAGACTTCACGATGCAACCCCCGAGGTTGCAACATAAAAAAAGACAAGGACATCTTCATTTAGCTACTCAATTTAAAAAAGAAATTATCGATTTGTTTGCTAAATTAGGTTTTTCTCAATTTGATGCTCCACATATTGAATTAGATAAATATAATTTTGAGGATTTAAACATTCCCAAAGATCATCCCTCAAAAGATATGTGGGACACCCTATATATAGATACTGGAAACTTGAAAGTAGAACCTGGATCTCTTCTTTTAAGAACTCACACTTCTAATTTTTGGCCAAGGCTGATGGAAAAAGGTAAAACTCCGATTAGAGCCATGAGTTTTGATAGATGTTTCAGGTATGAAAATATTGATGCCAGACATTCACACACTTTTAATCAGTTTGAAATAGCAGTGGTAGGACAAGTAAATCAAGCTATTACTATGGCCAATTTAAAATATTTATCAGATTATCTTTTGCAAGGAATTTTAGGGAAAGAAGCCAAATCACGCTTTAGACCAAAATATTATCCGTTTGTGGAGCCAGGGGTGGGGATAGATTGTCTTTGTGTATTTTGTCATGGCAAAGGATGCAAGATTTGCTCAGGCACTGGTTGGTTTGAAATTGCCGGAGCAGGACTGATTCATCCCAATGTTTTTAAAGCCACCAATTTAGATCCAAAAAAATATACAGGTTTAGCCTGGGGTTTTGGACCAGATAGAATGTTAATGTTAAAACATGAAATAGAGGATATTAGATTCTTTTTGGAAGGAGATTTAGAATTTCTAGAGAAGTTCTAAAAACCCTAGGTATCATCGTATTTCTACCTCGGAGGTAGGATTCTATGAAAGTAAGCATAAGCTGGTTACAGGAACTAGTTAAGTTTGATCTAAACCCGCAAAAGCTGGCTGATTTGTTGTCTTTAAAATCTATTGGGGTAAAACAAATAACTGATGATTTTTTAGAACTTGATTTAACTTACAATCGAGGAGATTTACTATCACTTCGTGGTGTTGCCAGAGAATTGGCAGCAATTACTAATTCTGAAGTTACTTTTGGGGATTCAAATCATGCAAAATATGATATCCCATCAACCCCAGTTAAGATAGAAGATGAAAAATTATGTCCTGTTTATTGTGTTGCAAAAATAGAAAATCTTAAAGTTGAACAATCAGATGAGACATGGGTAAAAAAGTTATCCGATAGCGGTATTAGGAGCGTAAATAACATTGCTGACGTAACAAATTTAATCATGTTGGAATTTGGACAACCAATGCATGCGTTTGATGCAAAAGGAGTTAAAGATGAAACTATTATTGTCAAAACTGCTAAAAAAGGAGAGCGGATTACTACTTTGGATGGGAAAACTAGAGATTTAAAAACTTCTGATTTATTAATTGCTGATTCTTTGAATGCTTTAGGAATTGCTGGAGTAATGGGTGGAAAAGATTCTGAAGTAAATGATTCAACAACTACTATATTGCTGGAAGCTGCCATTTTTGATCCTGTTTCTATAAGAAATACTTCCCAAAGTCAGGGACTTTCTTCTGAGGCTTCAAAAAGATTTCAGCATGGATTAACTAAAACAAATTTACTTCAAGCTTTAGCTGCTGCTATCAAGATGTATGAAGATTTAGGGGGGAAATTAACTGCCATAAATATGGTTGGTGATCTAAAAGATGAGGTAAAAACTGTTAATTTGAATCATCAAAGACTCAATGATTTAATTGGGGTAGAAATTCCTAGGGAGGAAGTCGAATCATCTCTTAAAAAGCTGGGCTTTAAACTAGCTTCCCACTCGTCAAGTGGGAACACAGATTGGGAAGTGGAAGTTCCATATTGGAGGTTGGATATTAATATTGAGGAGGATTTAGTAGAGGAAGTAGCCAGGATGTATGGATATGAAAAAATTGAGGGAAGACCTTTAGAGGGTAGGGTGCCAGAAAAATTAGATCAAAGTCTGCAAAATTCTATTCAAGATCTGAAGTTCAAGTTAAAAGAGGCTGGTTTAACTGAAGTTCAAACATACTCTTTTTATTCCAGCGATGTTTTGAACAATTTTAATTTAAATAAGAATGACCTAATTAGAGTAGCCAATCCTATTTCTTCGGAAACCGAATATTTAAGAGATTGGCTTATACCTAATCTGGTGGAGGTGGTTGGTAGAAATCTTAGAAAAGGATCTCATGATGTGGCTATTTTTGAAATTGGTAAAGTATACCTAAAAAAGAAATCATCATTGCCTGATGAGAAATATTCTTTAGCCATTGCTTTAATGAATGGATCAGATAACCCTATCCAAGAACTATATAAAATCTGGCAGAAATTAAAACTACAGTTAGGTAAGAGGGCTGAAGAAAAGGTTGGATTACCTAATCAAGAGGAATATCACAACTTATTCCATCCCACCCGCTTTATTTCTTTAAGTGCAAACGGGAAAGATATTGGCGGGATTGCAGAACTTCATCTAAGAATAGCAAATATGTTTGGAATAGAAAAAAGAGTAGCAGTGTTAGAAATTGATCTAGAGGGCAACAGTAACCCCAATTGAGGTGGAGAATGAGCCTCCGTTGTTATCCTCTAAAGTCACAGTGATGGTATGTGAGCCTTTATCTCCTTCTGGAAATTCTACATGAAGGGCAAACGGTTCTGAGGTTTGACTGGACTTTTCTGCTCCATCTATTTGCCAAGTAACTTTTTTAACTCCTGCAGGAGAGTTAGTTTTGGCTAAAACATCAAAAACCCTTGGCACATTGGCTCCATTTGATACATTCACAATCTCTATAATGCCCCCTGTGCCTGCTGTAAATCCTGGAATACCTGAACAACCTCTGGTAGCTCCCACAAATCTAGCATCAGCAGCTGTTAACACCCACTCATCAATGCCTTTTTGCCACTTATCAGCCCCTGTCGGATCATTTTCAGAGAGTACTATCACATCTTTTTCCTCTGCATCTTCTCCATCATTGGCTAATCTGTGAGGGTTAGATTTACACACTTTCTGTCGCTGATAAGCAGGTGATTCACCTTTGGGCTCTGTACCAGCAATGAAGTATTCACGTCTGGTGGGAGAGCCCCCATGAGGCGTGCCGGTCACCAAACCATCCACCTCTACTTGAATAACATTGGTGGGTCTGAAAAAACCTTCATTAGGCTTATCTCTAAGTACCCTTACCATAATTTTATTCCAAATAGGAGAGGCACCTGTTACTCCTGAAGTAACTGCTGGACTCATGATGGTGTTATCATTATTACCCACCCAAGCCCCCACAGTGTCAGTTACAGATGTACCCACTGTCCAATTATCTCTTTTTTCATCAGTGGTTCCAGTTTTAGCAGCCACTGTTTTACCCGGTACATTCAAAACCGAATTAGAACCAAAAGCAGCTGTTCTGGCTCCATTATCAGACAAAATATCGGCAATAATAAAAGCCACTCCAGGATCTAAAACGCCTCTGCCATCTGTTTGGTGATATTCAAAGAGGGTTTTGCCTTTAGCATCTGTCACCTTGAGAATTGAGATTGGATCCATCTGCTTACCTTGATTGCCAAGCACTGCAAAAGCTGAAGTTAAATCCAAAAGTCTAACCTCACGCCCTCCCAGTGTCAAAGAAAGTCCCACCGAATTAACATTTTCCTCAGTCGGCTCCCAAGTAGACAGTCCCATTCTATAACCTAATTCCATGACATCTTTGACTCCTACCAAAGCCAGATTCTTCACTGCCGGAATATTGTATGAATTACCCAGAGCATATCTCATCTGGACTGGACCATGATATTGGCCGTCATAATTAACGGGAATATAAGAGGGCCGATCACCTCCGGGAAACTCTGTTTTAACATCCATATATAAGTAATTGGCTCCATACCCTTTCTCTAAAGCCTTGGCATAATTGATTGGTTTGGTGGCAGAACCAGGCTGTCTAGGTCGGGTGACCACATTGACATTTGGTTCAAAAGTACAACTATCTCCTTCAATGCATCCTTCCGGAGCTGATTTGGCAAAATAGTCTTTAGAACCCACCATGGCCTTAATTTGACCACTCTTAGTATCCAAAACTACTGCAGCACCGTTGCCCACTTTGGCAGAAGCTAATTTTTCAATCTCTTCTTTGACAATTTTTTCCGCATCTTTTTGCAGCTCATAATCCAAAGTGGTGGTAACCCTTAATCCTCCTTGTTCTACCATCCGATCACCAAACTGCTCAATTAATTTTTGCTTGACATACAAAACAAAGTGAGGTGCTTTAAAACCCAGCTCATTTTGGGCTGTTCGATAGGTGAGTGGCTCGCTTCCTGCCTGATCAGCCTTATTCTTAGTGATATAGCCATCCTCCACCATCCTTCTTAAAACTGCTTTTTGCCTTTCTCTAGCTAGCTCTGGCTGCGAACCATAAGGAGAATAGACCGAGGGACGCTGAGGTAAACCGGCCAAAAGAGACCCCTCAGCCAAATCTAGCTCAGAGGCATGTTTACCAAAATAAAGATTGGCTGCCGCTTCAATCCCATAAGCTGTGCCACCATAAGGAATCTCATTAAGATACATTTCCAAAATTTCATCTTTGGAATAGGCCCGTTCTACCTGAACTGCCAAAATGAACTCTTTTAATTTCCGAGTGACAGTTCGTTCTCCAGAAAGTAGGGCATTTTTCACCAACTGTTGGGTCAAGGTCGATCCTCCCTCAATTTTTCTATGGACTAGTAGCTCAAAAACGGATCTGGTAATACCAGGGATGGAAAAACCACCATGTTTATAAAAATCTTTATCTTCTATGGCAATGGTGGCTTGTTTAACATGCTCAGGAATATCAGCAAGTTTTATAGGAGTTCTGTTTTGGTTTAAATAGATATCATAAAGTAGCTCTCCATTTTTATCATAAATTTTGGTGGCAGAGGCTATATCCCTATTTGTTAGTTGAGAGGGGGAGGGGACCTGAGTGGCAAAAAAGATAATGGCGGAAAGAAAGATCAGTAAGCCGCCTATAAAAAGAATGAGCAAGGTGGTGGAAAAGTGAGACAGGAATTTAAACTTCCAAAGCTTTGAATACTCTTTCCTAACTTTCCATGAACCTGAAGACATATAGAGAAATTATAACAGAAGTTAAGGGGTTCTTCTTTGACTACCTAAGCTATCTATCATTTTACCCTGGACCTTAAGTAAGTATGCGGTGGGGTCAACATTGTGCCCTTCATGGATAAATTGGTGCCTACCTTGTAGATTTCTAAGAGCCATTTCTACTGGGTTTAATCGTGAACGTTCCTCAACTTTAGTTCTATGAAATTGTGGCCAACCCACCAATCCTTCTTCATTAATTGCATAAACCCTTGCAAGCATTATACCTCTCATACGTACAGGAGAAAATTCACTTGCCTGGTATATAACTATTCCTTCAGGTAATTCTTGTAAATCAACAGGCTTATATCCAGCTCCTTGAATTTCATTAATTAATTCATGTCCGTCTCGCACGCCACCCCTTCGTGATTCTTGCGTTGCCATATATAATTTGTATATCTTAAAAAATTAATGATGTCAATATGGAATTTTTAGGATATAATTAACATTCCCAAGGCTGGCAGAGCGGTTGATGCGCTGGTCTGTAAAACCAGTTTAGCCAGGTTCGACTCCTGGGCCTTGGACACTAAAATCCTAACCAGTCTAATAAGATTTGAAGAAGATCCTGATCTGTGCTTATCCCCTGAGTGCTGCCACACTGACAGCTACTACCATTCCAGGAACAACCTGGAGTCTGACTACACATGGTGGCCGGATCAGAGGAGGTGGTTGGAGGAGGTTGAGAAGTTTCAGTACTGGTGGTGGGCGCAGGAGCTGTAGTAGAGGAGGTGGAAGTAGATCCAGATCCGGCGCACTGACAATTACAAAAATCTCCGCTCCAGTTACATGTCCCTCCACAGCTTCTACAGCCTGCTTCCTGAGATTCCCTACTCATATTAGATGGTGCAGAAGTAGCATAAGGCTGAGAGGTATAGCTCGGGTAAGGGGTGGCTGTATAACCTGAGGTGGAGGTAGAAGTATATCCTTTACAATAACAATAACCACTACTCCAATCACAAGTTCCTCCGCCTGCCTGACAACCTGCTTCTTGAGTCTCCCGACTGCCATAATCAGTTCCCGAATATGTTGAACTACCTGATGATTTAGAACAATCACAGCTACTGCCTGTCCAGCTACATCCACCTGACTGACAAGCCGTGGCCGGATCCGACTCATACCTGGTGGAACACTGACAGGTGTTGTTGGTCCAGCTGCAGCCGGAATATTTGACACACTCTTTGGCCGGATCATAGGTCATCCCCCCGGAATAGGATGTATAAGAAGAATAGGATGGCATGCAGGAGGCTGGATTATCTCGACAATATCTTTCAAACTCTGCTCTCTGGGAGGCTGAATCAAAACCTGCCACACCACCCGGGGTACAGCTTTTGGGATTCTCACGACAAATTCTGGCATATTCTTCTGCCCTTCTTTGCATATCTTCACCACCTTGATAGGAGCCACACTGGCAACTGTTGTCTCTCCAAGAACAGCTAGGAGTTCTGTTACACATCTCCTGGGGGTTATACCCTGGTGGCGGAGAAATTCCTCCACCTAACCTGCGACATTCATCCTCATGTTCCTGACAATAGCTCCGACAAGAGACCTCACTGTCGCAACCTCCCGGTCCAGTAAACTTTCCACCCGAGGATGAGCTAAATCCTGAACAGACTTGGTAATTTTGCGGATCAGAACAAAAAGCCTTACAAGTACTTTCTGAGGTACAACCTCCTGGCCCCACCCTTACTTCACCACCTCTGAGCCCAACTTGCCTGGCAAATTCAGAACATTTATTTTGGTTATCTTGTTGAGAACAAAAAGAGGCACAGGCAGCATAAGAATCACAACCTAAAACCTGTTTGGCCTTCTCTAAGATTTCAACTTTGGCCGGATTATCCACATGACCACCTACTAAATTTTGGCTTCTGGCAAAAGCATCACACTTATCCTGATTGGTGGGAATCTGACAGAAAGTCTTACAAGTTTCATATGAATCACAACCTAAAGCTCTTTTAGCTGCCTCTAGAATACCTTCCTTTTTGGCATCAATCTCCTCCTCATTATAAAAACCTTTGCTTTTACCATAATCAATACAGGCTTGAGAATTGAGAGGATCCTCACAAAAGGATCTACACTCATAATAACTGGCGCAGTCACCTAACTCAGCTATTGGAAAAGTTACCCCATAAATTTTGGCCCTGACTTCCGGATCAGCATATTCTCCGCTCCCTTCTTCAAAATCATCAATGCCATCTCCATCTTGATCAACAAAAGGATGTGAAGGAGACACCAAAATCGAACCCTGTAAAAATATGGCCAAAAGAATTGCTGAAAGCAACAATAATTGAGACTTTATTATTTTCCAAAAATTTAAAGCAGATATGCTCATAGATTATTTCTTCAATGCATCAAAAGGATTCTTAAACTCGGCAAAAGGGTTGACATATTGAGCAGACTTATCAAAGGGATTTTGATATTGAGTTCGTAGACTGACATTTGGCTCTTTTTTAATGCCCGGCAAGCTGGATAGGTTAGGACCTTTTAGTATCCCGGCTGAGGCGAATATAAGGATGGCTGCTATAGCCAGAACTAAAAAAACTAGAGGTATAGCCAAATGGACTATTCCCTTTTCCCTTAAATTTGACATTAATTAATTATGGAAGTAATTTTTAAGAACTGTCAAGAGGTCAATTTCCTACGGCCATATCTTGGTTTGTCATTTGTGTCAGTATTAGTCCTGAAGAATTATTTTATATTTGACAGCAGTAGAAGATTTTAGAAGGGGGGCTTTGACATTATTAAGAGAATAAATTACTGCAGCCACTATTCCAATTAAGACTAAAAAACGCAAAATATTTTGCATGATCAGTATGGGGTTAGCTTAACAGTCCCTTAAGATATTTTCAAGAATGGCCGGTAATCTATCTATTAAAAATTGACATCCTTCAATAGTTGTTCCACACATATCAAAGATTACTCGAAGTGGTACCGTAAATGTTAAAAAAGTTGTATTCTTTAGAACTTTCATACTGACGGCTTCACTCCATGGGAGGGGATGGTGAAATGGATCATGGGAATCAATGATGAATCTGGCACGTCTCATCCTCCTGGCATAGAGATCAGGACGGGGGGTATCATATCCTTTGGTTTCCTCTGCAGTCCTAGTTACTTCTATAATCCTCTGAGCTCTTTGAGTTGTTGATAAATCCTTTTCTCTGCTCATTTTACTAAATATATTTTACCTCATTTATCAACTTCCTGCCACCTGGAAATTGGGGTTTTAACTCTGCCCAATTTTTGACCAATTCTTAAAACCCAAGTAATAAGAAAATACGCTTTTTTGTAAAAGCGCCATGGCTTTTTCCTGACCAATTTTTTTGGTGGATGCTCCATGATGATGGATAAATTTGGCTGAGGGAACAAAATAAATTGGTACTCCCATTTTTTTTAACCTCCGGCAATATTCTATATCCTCAAAAAAGATAAAAGTCCCCTCATCCAAAAGCCCTACTTTATTTATAATTTGGTGAGGGATTAAAAAGCAGGCCATCACCAACCCTTCCACCTTTGAAGGTTTCTCACCTTTTGGCTCGTACATAAAATAGGATCCCTTTTGAGCCAAAAAATATTCTTTAAATGCTCCCCAAATAGTTGGCAAATGAAAAGCAGAATCTTGTTTGGATTTATCTGGAAAAACCAATTTCCCTCCTAAAACAGCTTCCGCCTGAAACTCATCCTCCCACTTAACTATCTCAGCTAAACTATTTTCCAAAACCTCAATATCCGAATTGAGCATTAAAAAATATTCACCTTGTGAGTATCTAATCAATTTGTTATATCCTTTAGAAAAACCTTCATTTTCTTGATTTTCTAAATATTTAATCTTGGGTAAGAATTCTTTGATAACTTCTTTGCAATTATCCTTTGAACCATTATCTAGGACCAAAACCTCTGTACCCATACATGGCATGGGGTGAGTAAAAATACTTTGTAAAAGTTTTTTAGTTAAATTGGCAGTATTGTAATTGACAATAACTATAGAAAGTTTGTAAGGAAACTCAAATTTTTCAGGCTCCTTAGTAACCTCAGGAATACCACCTTTCACCCCTAAAATAAAATCCAACACCCCTCTTCTCTGAGCATGTCTGCCAAAAAATAAAAATTTTAAAGCTTGTCTTAGCACTGCCAGTTGAGTTCTCAATTTGGCATATTTCATGCCCAAATATAACCTGTTTCTAGTATGAAAATAGTCTGTGATAGGGGAACCAATTCCTGCAGTTTGGGAAACTTTATGATAAATACTTGCCTTGCCATTATAAAATTTTTTGAATCCAGCTTTACTCACTCTAAAAGAAAATTCATTATCCTCAAAATAGGCAAAATACTCCTCATTAAATAAACCCACTTTTTCTAAAACTTCTCTTTTAATGAGTAAACAGGTAGCGTTGGCAAAATCTACTTCTTCTACTAAATCATATTTGCCACTATCAACTTCATTAATTCCCCTTTGATGAGATAGCAGATTATCATGATCAAAAGAACCTCCTGCATACCAGATCACTTTCCCAAAATCATCTTTTTTGTATCTGTCTTTATGGAATTCAAATCCTGGAGCAAATAATATTTTTGGAGCAACTAGACCAATTCTATCATCTAACTTCGTGGTCTCAATTAATTTATTTACTAAATCTTTATCATTGATTAAGGTATCATTATTTAAAATTAGAAAATAATCCGCTCCCCAAATTAGTCCATATTCCAATCCTCTGTTAAAACCTCCTCCAAACCCCTTATTAACACCATTTTGCAAAACAACTACTTCTGGATAATCTTTAACAAGTTTTGAAACCAAACCATCATCTGAACCATTATCAACCACGATAGTTATTAGTTCGTAGTTAGTAGTATGTAGTTGTTTAAGAGAATTAAGCAGCTCTAGAGTATCTTTTTTACCATTATAATTAACTGTAATTAAAGCAATTTTCATTTTGTGTTCAGGTGCGACCTCGGTCAAGGACGCACCTGGTCATACCTAAATCTTAAATCATTGATAAGCCGTCCACGTAGGCTTTGGCTCTTTTGGTTTTACCCAAGAGAGTAAAGGTTATTACCCTAAGAATTAATCCCAAAATTAAAAATATCTTTATCAAAAAATAAATAGATGAATGTTTATTAAAATAATATTTTAATCCCTTTAACTCATTAACCAAGGCCAAATTTGGGTCAAAATCTGAGCTGGCTGCCTTTAGATGAGTCACTTCAAAATTTGGGTTATACCAAATTTTAAATCCGCGATCTTGAATTCTTTTACACCATTCTACCTCTTCCATATATAAAAATAAATTTTCATCAAAACCTTGCGTTTTCTCAAAAACCTCTCTTTTTAACATAAAAAAAGCCCCGGTAATCCAACCAGCCTGGTGAGCCTTGGCGAAAAAAGATTTAAGGGTGGGGTGAAAAGGATGGGTCACTCTTTTTAAGGCAGGGATAGCAGAAATTCCCATGATCCAAAAAATAGTATTTAAAAAATTTGGTAAGTTCCCGGCTGAGGGTTGAAGTCTTCCATCAGTATATTTTAGTTTACAGCCCAAAACATCACAATTTAAATTAACTCTAAAATAAGCCAGGGCTTTATATAAGGAATCTACTTCTAAATAAACATCAGAATTAAGTAGCAAAATAAAATCATATTTAGATTCTTTCATGCCAATGTTATTTCCTCTGGAAAAACCAGTATTTTCTTTTAATGCTAATAATTTAACTTCTGGATGATCTTCTTTAATCATGAGCGGAGAGCCATCTTGTGAGCCATTATCAACCACCATCACCTCAATTTTATTATGAAGTTTTTGCTCGCAATATTTTTTGGCCTCATCAAGCTTTTGTAGACAATGATGGGTAATCTCCTTAGTATTGTAACTTAGGATAATAACTGATAAATCACTATTCATACTTTATTCCTGCTCTGATTTTAAACTTTCTATAATGTTCCAATGATTTTATTCCCAGTAAAATAAGGTCCCTAAAAATGGGAGGATATTTATGGTATAATTTTTACCTCAGGATAAAAATAAATTTTCCAATCCCTCTCCTTTAAATCAAAACAAAACTCAATATCCTCCCCATTCCAAAAATAATCTTTGTCCCACCAACCAATTTGATCACCTGCAATTTTTCTAACCATTAAAAAAGTTCCAGAGCCACATTCCATTTCATGGGTCTTGGAAATGTCTAGGTAAGTAGCGGTATAACCTGCAAAAAGAGGGGAGTGGGGAAACATTTTTGCTAAGCCACCAAAATAGGCAAAAGAATTCCAAGGAGTGGGAAAACCTCGATGGCAAGAATAATCCAATTTACCATCTGGTAATTCTACTCTGCAAGTTAGGGCCCCAATATCTGGATCAGAAAGTAAAAACTTCAAGGATTTTTGAATTACATCATTAATTGCCACAGTATCCGGATTTAAAAATAACACCACCGGCGCTTTAACTTTTGGAATTGCTGCATTATTACCAGCCGCAAAGCCTAAGTTTTCTTTGTTAACCACCAACTCAACCTCTGGATATTTCTCTTTAACAGCCTCAACCGATCCATCAGATGAGGCATTATCCACCACAATAATTTGCCACTTATCCTTACTAGATTTGTTTTTAAAAATAGATTCTAAACAATTAAGCAACAGATCCTTAACATTGTAGTTTAGGATAATTATGGATAGATCAGGATTTTCTAAATCTGGCATGTAATTTATTGTATAACATCTAAATTGGGGATTACCAATTAGCGGACGCGGTGGCGGCGTTTGACTCTAAGTTGAGCAAGGGATTTTTCTAAAACTGCCAATGTTTCTGCATATTCTTCGGCAGATAATTTTTCCTCCAAAGCTGTTTCTGCTCTTTTTTTGGCATCTTCAACTGCTCTTTCATCAATATCCTCGGCATAAGTGGCCAAATCTGTCATGATTGTTAAAACATTATCGGAAACTTGTAAAAATCCATCACCAACTGCAAGGGAGTCCGTCTTTCCATCTTTCTTTATAACCATCTCACCTGGTTCCAGTTTGGCCATTAAATTGGTATGATTTGGCAAAATCCCAATTTGTCCCTCTTCTGTTGAGACATTCACTTGTGAAACTTCCTCATCTAAAACTAATTTTTCCGGAGTAACAACTTTTAAGTGTAGTTGAGCCATATGAGTATTGTATAATATCTTGAAATGAATGACCACACAGCAGAGGCCTTAGTTGTATCTTGTATAGATTATAGACTCCAGGAGGCTATTAATAATTGGATCTCCAAAAATTTTTCTCCTAAAACTTTTGATAGGGTAGCTTTGGCAGGAGGAGTGAAAAATCTGGATACCATCATGGGGCAGATTGATATTGCTCTCAGACTTCATCATATTAAAAAAGTTATTTTAATCAATCATGAAGATTGCGGGGCTTATGGGGAAGCCGGAACTCCCCAAAAACATGCAGAGGATTTAAGAAATGCTAAGGCCAAAGCTCAAGAAATTTATCCTGAATTAGAGGTAGAAACATATTATCTTCATTTAGACGGCACTTTTGAATCTATTTCCTAAAAGGAGTATAATACGCTCATTATGAGTGAAAAGGATTTAGCTTCCCCAATTAATAATACCGTTACAACAGCACCAAAAAAGACCGTCAGCATCTTAGGTGAGGGATTTAAAATACAAGTCTTCTCAGATGCCGATCTGAAGCAGTACGAAGATACAATTGCAGCTTATGATAGAACCAATGACCCAGACATGACGCTTGATCATATTGGTCACGCTGCAGAACTAAGAAATGAGTTAGTTGAAAGAGTAGAACTAGATGCACCGGTTCAAGAGGTCTGGCCAGATTCAAGAGTCAGAGTTCAAGAATATGGAGACAGGAAAGTTTTTCTAAAAAGTGGCGGAAGATTGGAACTGGTAAAACAATTACCACATCCAGCAACTGGTACTTTTGCATCCCCTGTTCCTACTAATAGTCTTGTCAGCCCTGAAGAAAGTCAAATAGAAACCAGAGGGGTAATTCATGGTCTAGATGTTTCCCAGAGTAAACCTCAACAATTACCAGACCAACCAGAGAACTCTCTTGATCAGCAAAGAGCCAACAGCATCTATTTTCAAGCTCCGGCAAAGGTGGTAAATGAGGAAGATCTTCCTTGACAGAGCAAAATCCTTTTTATTAAACTTACTATTTATTTCCCATGAAGACCTTTAAACAAACCTACACCATTAATACTCCCAAGGAAAAAGTCTGGCAGGCTTTGGTGGATCCAAAAATAATAGATGATTGGGGTGCAGGACCGGCAAAAATGAGTGAGGAAGAAGGGGCTGAGTTTTCCATTTGGGGTGGGGATATCCATGGGAAAAATATTGAAGTTAAAAAGGGAGAAAAATTAGTACAAGATTGGATTGAAGGGGATTGGGATGAATTTTCTAGGGTTACTTTTTTATTATCAGGGGAAAATGGGAAAACTAAAGTAGAATTACTTCATGAGAATGTACCAGATAAAGAGGCAGAGGAATTAGAAGATGGTTGGAAAAGATATTATTTGGACCCTTTAAAAGATCTTCTGGAAAAGTTTTCTTGAGCTAAGGATTGATTTTTAAAAGTTTTCTAATTAAGATTAATTTGTGAGCCTTAAAACTTTTCTAACTATAGCATCTGCTTCAGCTATTGTTTTTGGGGTACCCTTAATTTTTTTTCCTCAGATGATGGCTGCAAATTTTGGAATATCTCTAGATTCTAGTGGAGAAGTTTTTGCCAAAACTGCAGGGGCCATGTTAGTAACTTTAGGACTTATTAATTGGTTAGCCAGGAATTGGAAAGATACAAAAGCTTTAAAGGATTTACTTTTAGCAGATATTTTAGTTCAACTGTTAACTTTAGTAATAGATTTTATGAGTATAAACTCAGGGGCTATGAATCAAATGGGTTGGATAGGGGTAATTTTACATATTGTCCTAGCAGCAGGTTTACTATATTTCTACAGAAAACTTTAACTCCTCTTGATACAATCAGTTTTCATTATTGTATCTTGAAATTTTTCTTACAAAAGTGCAAAATTCACCTATATGACAGAAGATAGAGCAGAATTATACTTAGGAAAATATTCAAAGGATAAGAGAGGATTTTACTTTGAAGATTCAGATGGCTATAAATGGAGACCTTTAGATAATCACCCTAAACTGGATGAAAAAAGACGGTTAATTAGAGAAAATATTGCAGGAAGAACACCTGAAGGATTGCTTATGTACATACCCGTAGAACGCGAATATCATAGAAGAAGAAGTTAATCCAAAAATACACTTGAAATTTTTCTCTTAAAGGTGCAAGTCTCCAATCTACTTTACACATCCGATGTGGTAAGTAACCGTATTCCTACTCGTCAAGTGGGAACGTAGTTTAGAAAATTCATTTGTCCCACGGCTCGCCTCGCTTCGCGGGCGAAACGGGCCGGAGGACTTTTGATTAAAGCTTAGGAGTGAAAAATCTGCAGGTGTCAATACAAATCCACCCCAAAGGTGGACAGTTACATTACAAAATTCTTACCAAACTATTGACAGAAAACTCATAAATTATGTTATAGTGATTTCCAAAAAGGAAGGGGGTGAGAAATGATGATAGGAAAAAAACAAGTGACTAGTTTTCTTACTGGTGCAGCAGCTTTTTTAGCATTGGCGACAGTAGCTTTAGCAACTGATGGCTTTACCTTTTTTGGTGATGCTGAAACATACTCGCCTGGATATAATTCACCAACTGCAGTCCAGCTTAGATCAGATCCTACTCCTGGTTGGGGAGGGATAGATTTTGATGTAGCAGCAGGCACTACTTTTGCTGATATTGATACCTTATCAACAGATTATAATTTTACTGAAGCCAGTTGTGGTGGAGGTTCACCCAGATTCCAGATTAACTTAGATACAGATAATAATGGTTCTTTTGACGGCAATGCCTTTGTCTATATTGGACCACCGCCTAATTATACTCTCTGTCCAGGTGGAGTTTGGCAAAATACCACCAACTTAGCTGATCCAGCAGATTTTGTGGATACAGGCCAAGTAGGTGGAACATTTTATGATACCTTTGCCACTGCTCAGCTAAATTATGGTTCAGCCACAGTTTTGGGTATTCAGTTAGTGGTGGATGCTAATTGGTTTTTTGGAGGAGCAAATCAAACAGTATTGGTTGATAATGTAGTTATTAATAATAGTACCTATACTTTTGAGAATGCTGATTCTTGTAAGAAGGATGGTTGGCAAAGCTTCACATCTGATCCTGGACCATTCAAAAACCAGGGTGATTGTGTAAGTTACTTCTCAACCGGAGATAAAAATACTGCCAATCCATAAAGCTTTTAAAAAGCTTTAAAGAAACAAAAATCCACTGGTGAAAATCTGGTGGATTTTTGTTTGGGGTTGAAATTTTTCTCACAGAGTGTTTCCATTTGTCCCACGGCCAGAGGACATTTGATTAAGATTTAATCACAGCATGGACAAAAATCCTCCGACCGTGGGAAATTTGTCCAAAGTTTATCCTCAGATGGAGCACATTATCCGCAGGTGCAGCTACATTTCCACCCCAAGGGTGGAAGTATCGCTAATTGTGGCAAACTCCAAAAATTTGACTTCTTGTTAAAATAACTTATAATATTTAGCTTATGAGTTTAGATAGGGAATTCGAAAGAGCCATAAATTTTTATTTGGGTCAAGATTATAATGATGTTGCTGAATTTTTGGAGCTTCAGCAGGCTGCCATCAGGATATTTATAGATGCAAGAGGCGCTCCGATTCCTCCCAATCAGACTATATTTACTGTACAGAGAATTCATTCGTCTGAGGATTTAGAATTTCGTTTAATAGACTTAGAGGATCCTACTAAAACGTCTGAAATCATAAGATCGCTATATATAAATCAGTATGGCGAACCTAATAGATTAATAAAAAGAAGTTTGAATGCAGTATTACGAAATAGCCTTGAATTTTGGCCATATGAATATGAAAGATCAGACCGAAGTCCATTAACTACCATAGATGTGATGGGTGTTACCAGCAGAAAGCTTGATTTTTCAAGATATTTTGGAAAATCTACAAAAGAAATTTTTATCAATGCTACACATCCACTTAGAACTGCTTTGGAATCTGCAGGAATATTACCTAAAAATTCACTAGATCCAGCAAAATAATTTACTTAACCTCCTCTATAGTTCCCTTCATGTAGAAGGCTTGCTCACTCTTACCATCATGTTTACCATCTAGGATTTCCTTAAAAGCTCTGATTGTTTCCTTAATTGGAACATATTTACCTTTAATTCCTGTAAATGCTTCTCCCACAAAGAATGGCTGGGTTAACATTCTTTGGATTTTCCTGGCTCTTGAAACTATTAGTTTATCTTCATCAGATAATTCCTCAATTCCTAAAATAGCTATAATATCTTGGAGATCCTTATACCTTTGTAAAACTTTTTGCACTCCTACTGCTATCTCGTAATGTTCTTGACCTACCACCTCTGGAGTTAAAGCTCTACTAAATGAAGCTAGGGGATCAACTGCAGGATATAATCCTTGCTCAGCCAAAGCTCTCTCTAAAGCAATTGTTGAGTCTAAATGAGCAAAAGTAGTGGCTGGAGCAGGATCAGTATAATCATCTGCCGGCACATACACAGCCTGAACTGAGGTAATGGAACCTTTTTTGGTAGAAGTAATTCTTTCTTGTAATGCTCCCATCTCAGTTGCTAAGGTGGGCTGATATCCCACTGCTGATGGGATTCTACCTAGTAAAGCTGAAACTTCAGAACCAGCCTGAGAAAATCTAAAAATATTATCTATAAAAAGTAACACATCTTTACCTTGTTCATCCCTAAAATATTCAGCCATGGTCAAGGCTGCCAAACCAACTCTCAGCCTTGCTCCTGGAGGCTCATTCATTTGTCCAAACACCATGGCAGTTTTTTTAATCACACCTGACTCACTCATCTCATGATATAAATCATTTCCTTCTCTAGTTCTTTCACCAACTCCTGCAAAAACAGAAAATCCTCCATGCTCTTGAGCAATATTTCTAATTAACTCCTGAATTAATACAGTTTTTCCAACTCCTGCTCCTCCAAAAAGCCCAACTTTTCCTCCCTTTACAAAAGGAGCCAAAAGGTCAATAACTTTTATTCCAGTTTCAAAAACTTGTGAGGTGGTGGATTGTTCTTTAAATGGGGGAGCGCTTCTATGAATAGGCCATCTTTTTTTAGCTTTTACATCACCTTTTTGATCAATAGTATCCCCCAAAACATTAAATAATCTCCCTAAAACTTCCTCACCAACAGGAACAGCAATAGGTTCCCCAGTATCTTCTACAGGGGTACCTCTTTTTAACCCATCAGTTGGTCCCATTGCCACAGTTCTAACTTGCCCTTCACCTAGGTGTTGTTGGACTTCCAGAACCAATTTATTCTTACCAATCTCTGTCTCCAGAGCATTATAAATAGCTGGTAGATGCTTTGGATCAAACTCACAATCTACAACAGCACCAATAATTTGTACAACTTTACCTTTATTCATTTATCTCCTCTGTTTTTATCTGTATTTCATCAACAAATCTTCTATGTAAACTTAGAAGTAGATCAACTTTGTGACTCTCATGCTCTACTTGACTTAATGCAGCAACCACATCTTCATGCGCAGGTTGATGAGTGAGGGGAATTATATTTTGAAATCCTACTCCAACTCTCTCCACCCTAACAGTGGGAAATTCAATTTCTCCACTTGCTAGTCTAGCTATTTGAGTCCTGGCTGTATGGGTTAATCTTACTAATTCTTCTTTTGAATGTTCTTTTATTCTTCTTTCTAGTTGTGAACTCATATTTTTCCTCTCTTAAAAGTTTATTCCATCGCTATTGATGCTGTTGTAATTTCCAAAAGCTCTGTTGTAATGCTTGCTTGTCTGGTTTGATTATAAGTAAGATTTAGATCTTCCACTAATTCTTTAGCATTATCTGTGGCATTTTTCATAGCCACCATTCTAGCAGAATGCTCTGAGGCTTTAGTTTCCAGGAGTGCCTGATAAATTTTAGTTTGGATATGGTGGATTAGTAGAGCCTCAAGCAAAGCATCTACATTAGGCTCAAATAGAAACTCTTGGCTGGTTACACCTCCGAGGTGTACGCCCGATGACACCTTGGTCTCACCTCGGAGGTGAGCTTGGGCTTCGTTCAGGATGACATCTTCCAACCTTATTGGCAAAAGCTTCACAATCTTTGCTTCCTGCTTTATTGTAGAAACAAATTGAGGATAAACTAGAAGAACTTGTCCAATTTCACCTTTATTAAATGCCTCAATTGCCAATTTTGAAAGCTGTACTGCCTGTCTAAAAGTAATCACATCTTTATTTTCAAAATCAGCTATTAATTCTTTTCCAGTTCTGACCACAAAACTTCTTCCCTTTTTCCCAACTGTATAATAAACTACATTCCCATCCCCGGCATGTGAAGCTAAAAGTAGCCTGATTAAGTTAGTATTTAAAGCTCCCACCAGTCCTTTGTCCGTAGATAGTAGGATTATTCCTATCTTATTAGATTCATTTCCCAAAAGAAGCGGATGTCCTTCAGTCTCCACACTGGGCAGCAGTCTCTGAAGAGCCTGGCTCAAATTTTCATTATATGGTCTGCCTTCCACAGCCTGATTTTGTGCTCTTCTCATTTTAGTTGCAGCCACCATCTGCATAGCCCGGGTGATTTGGCTGATGTTTTTGACTGACTTGATGCGGCGTCTTAATTCTCTAGTATTAGCCATAGTTTCCTTGTCATTCTGGACTTGATCCAGAATCTATATAATTATTATATGGATCCCAAATCAGGTTTGGGATAACACAGAGCGTCACTTTTTAGCTCCTCTCTTAAAAATACTCATAAACTCTTTAGTTACTTTCTCTAACTCTTTTACCATCTTTTCATCCAATTCTTTTTTAGTAGCTATCTCACTTAATAATTTTTTATTTCTTAATCTTAAATGCTGAATATATTTAGATTCAAAATCTTTAATTATTTCCACTTCCACCTCATCTAAATACCCATTTGTCACTGCCCAAAGTGCCACTACTTGTTCTGCCAAAGGAACAGGGGAATAGGGAGGCTGTTTTAAAACTTCAGTGATCCTGCGTCCACGTTCAATCTGTGCTTTTGTTTGTGGATCTAAATCAGAGGCAAATTGAGCAAAAGCTTGCAGTTCTCTAAATTGTGCTAAATCCAACTTTAATCTACCAGACACTTGTTTCATCCCTTTAGTTTGGGCAGCCCCACCAACCCTGGAAACAGAAATTCCCACATTCAGAGCAGGTCTGACTCCTGCAAAAAACAAATCCGGCTCTAAATAAATTTGTCCATCTGTTATAGAAATGACATTGGTGGGGATATAAGCAGCCACATCATTGGCCTGAGTTTCTATAATAGGTAGCGCAGTTAAGGAACCATTACCATGCTCTTTGTTCATCCTGGCAGCCCGCTCCAATAACCTGGAATGAAGATAAAACACATCTCCAGGATAAGCCTCTCTTCCGGAAGGCCTTCTTAAAAGTAGAGACATTTGTCTGTAAGAGGCTGCATGTTTAGAAAGATCATCATAAATTACCAATGCGTCTTTGCCTTGATCCATAAAATATTCGCCCATAGCACAACCTGCATAAGGAGCTAAATACTGCATGGTGGCTGAATCAGAAGCTGAGGCAGCCACCACAATGGTATGATCCATGCTATCTGTTTCCTCCAGCTTGGCCACCAGTTGAGCAATTTTAGAGGTTTTTTGGCCGATAGCTACATAAATACAAATAACATCTTTTTGGTTAATAATGGTATCAATAGCAATAGTAGTTTTACCAGTATTTCTATCTCCAATAATTAACTCTCTTTGACCTCTGCCAATGGGGATTAGAGCATCAATGGCTTTTATTCCAGTTTGCAAAGGAGTGTTAACAGATTGTCTTTGAATAACACCTGGAGCAATTTTTTCCACTGGATAATGAGTTTTGGCTTTAATTGGACCCTTACCATCAATTGGTTGACCTAAGGCATCTACCACTCTGCCAATCAAACCTTCACCCACCGGCACCTCCAGAATCCTGCCGGTTGTTTTAACCTCAGTGCCTTCTTTAACCTTGGTAAAATCTCCAAAAATAACTGCCCCCACATTATATTGTTCCAAATTTAATGCCAAACCAAAAATATCCTGACCAAAGTCCAGTAGTTCTGAATAAGAAACCTCAGATAAACCCTCAATTCTGGCCACCCCATCTCCCACCTCTACTACAGTGCCAATATTTTCTTTCTGGGCTTTTAGTTTAAGGCCCTTAATCTCTTTTTCAATATCTGCCAAAATATCAGTCATGCATAACTCCTTCCAGTTGATTAATTTTGCTTTGCAGAGAATAGTCTAAAATCTGATCTCCAATTTTTAATCTTAATCCTCCCAAAAGAGCGGGATTAACCTCATTTTTGATATCACTAAATACAAATTTACTTCTTAGTAATCTGCCCAATTTTGTTATTTCATCCCTAGAAAGAGGGCTGGCTGATTCAACTATTAAACTATATTCACTCTTTTTTCTTTTGATTCCTTTTAAAAATTCTGAGATGGTAAAAATTGCCTGATCTGTTGGTAGAGATTTTAACTGTCTTAATACCTTACCAACCTTTTGGGCATTAATCTGGCCTTCTTTGCAACACTCTCCCACGCAAATTTCTGCTAATTTTTGTAAATTTTTATATCTGGTCATCTTAGTTCTTTGATTACATCATCTACCATCTTCTTTTGGTCAGGTTTTGCTAAAACTTTACCGGTAATCTTTTGTAAGGCAAACATGACCAATCCTGTCAGTTGTCCACGGGCTTCAGATAACATTTTTTCTTGTTCCACTCTTAGGGCCTCTTGACCTTTTCTCAAAATAACTTGCGCTTGTTCTTCTACCTGTTGTCTACCTTCTTCCTTCATTAAAACAAGCTCTTTTTTGGTATCATCCATTAATTTTTGAGCTTCTTCAGAAGCTTTTGCCAAAATTTTCTCTCTATCTTCTTCAGTTTTTAATAGTTTTTCTTCAATTTCAGCTGCATTTTTCAAACTCTCCTCAATTTTTTCCCTTCTTTGATTTAAAACTTTAAGGATTGGTTTATACAAAAGTTTATTTAAAATCCAAAGCAGCACTAAAAAATTGACCACTTGCGCAGCCAAAAGTAGGGGATTAATACCAAAGTCTTTTAATATTTCCATAAG
>JACOXG010000011.1 GCA_016176405.1 Candidatus Daviesbacteria bacterium
ATATTTTCTCCTTAGAATAATATACAGTTCTTTCAGCTGACCGACTGTCTCCGCTGCCATCAAAAACCGCCACGCTGATATTATTAACCCCTTCATCCAGTTCTAAAACTGTGGAAAAATTTCCCTCTACAGAGGATTTAATGATCACATCTTGTGTCTCAGTCATGATTAAAACATTGGAGGATGGAGCACTCTTGCCCGAAATTACCACCGATGGATCAAACACCAATAAATTATCCTCCGGCTGTTCCAGTTCCAGCCTTAAACTTTTGGGAGCGGCAGTAACTGGTTCTCCCTTTTTCAGATAACCTCGATCAGCGGCTGTCTGAATATTAACCAGATAATGAAGATATCCTAAAAAGAGAAGACTAAGGATAAAAATAATCAGTTGGGCCAACAGAAACTGTTTGGTAGATAATTTTTTAGTCAATTTGAGCATTGAAGCTATTCTACCATATTGTCTCACCGCAAAAATTTTGGTAGGATTGTTCCTTGCTCCCATGGATATCTATTGGTATGGCCAAGCCTGTTTTAAGTTGAAAGGTAAATCAACCACCATTGTGATTGACCCGTTTAGTCCTGAATTTACTGGTTTGAAAAAACCTAAAGATTTAGAAGCAGATGCTATTTTAGTCACCCATGAGCATGAAGATCATAATTTCACTGATTTGGTGGCTCCCAAAGAGGGGATGATGGTGTTTAGCCGTCCTGGTGAATATGAGGTGAGTGGTGCGGTGATTACTGGCATAGACTCCTTTCATGATGAATCTTTGGGTTCACAGCGCGGTTCAAATACCATTTTTCATTTAATGATGGATGGATTAAATATTGTGCATTTGGGAGATCTGGGTCAAAGTAAGTTGAGCGAAGAGCAACTGACTCAGATTGGGGATGCAGATATTTTGCTGACCCCGGTAGGCTCAATCTATACTATTGATGCCAAGGCAGCCTCGGATATTGTAGCCCAGCTGGAACCAAAAATTATCATCCCCATGCATTATTTGATTGAGGGTTTAAAGTTCCAATTAGAGGGCGTGGATAAATTTTTGAAAGAAATGGGAGTGGAAGGGGTGGTCCCACAACCCAAGTTATCCATTACAAAAGAAAAATTGCCTGAAGAACCACAGGTGATTTTGCTTGCAAAATCATCCTGAGCGATTAGCGAAGGATCTGGAACATTTAAGAATATGGCACAAGCTACCAAACTTCCGCCCCAAAATATAGATGCTGAGCAATCCCTGTTGGGAGCTTTGCTTATTGATAAAGATGCCATTGTTCGGGTATCAGAGGTTTTGCATCCCTCCAACTTTTACAGAAGCGAGCAACATGGCCCAATTTATGAAGTCATCCAAAAATTGTTTGATCGACGCGAGCCAATTGATCTGATCACTGTTACTGAAGAGTTAAAAAGAGAAGGTTTTTACGATAAGGTAGGTGGAGCAGCCTATCTGACCACCTTGGTTAATATTGTGCCAACCTCTGCTCATATTGAGCATTATGCCAAGATTGTCAAAGATCATGCTGTCAGGAGAGCTTTAATTTCTCAAGCTACCCAACTGATTGAGAAAGCCTATAATGAACAAGAGGCAGTGGAGGAATTGTTGGAAGGGGCTGAGGCAGCCATCTTTTCTCTATCTCAACAACACGTCAGCCGCGACTTTTTACCCATTAAAGATGCCTTAACAGAATCTTTTGATAGATTGGATGAATTACAAAAATCTTCTGGAAAACTTCGGGGAGTACCCACTGGTTTTAGGGATTTGGATAATAAGCTGGCTGGCATGCAGGATTCTAACCTTTTAATTTTGGCTTCCCGCCCAGGTCAAGGAAAAACTAGTATGGCCTTAAATATTGCCCAGCATGTGGCAGTTAATGCTACTCTCCCGGTGGGAATTTTTTCTTTGGAGATGAGCCAGGAGGAGTTGGTGGATAGATTGTTGGTAGGACAAGCTGATATTGATGCTTGGAAGCTAAAAACAGGTAGATTAGATGAGAAGGATTTTGACAGGCTGTCTTTGGCCATGGGAGAGTTGGCTGAGGCACCTATTTTTATTGATGATACTCCTGGTATTTCTATTTCTGAGATGAGAACTAAGGCCAGAAGATTGCAGGTTGAACATGGTTTGAAACTGCTGATAGTGGATTATTTGCAGCTGATCAGGGGCAGAAATTTGGAAAATCGGGTTCAGGAAGTTTCAGAAATTTCCCAGCAGCTAAAAAATCTGGCTAGAGAATTAAAGATTCCGGTTCTGGCCATTTCTCAACTGTCCCGGGCAGTGGAACAAAGAGGTACCAGAAAGCCACAGCTGGCGGATTTAAGGGAATCTGGAGCTATTGAGCAGGATGCAGATGTGGTGATGTTTATCTGGAGGGAAGATTCGGAGAAACCGGAACTGGTGACTTTGGATATTCAAAAACACAGAAATGGCCCAACAGGAGAAATTCAATTATTCTTTCATGCAGAAAGAGTCAGGTTTCATGGTATGGAAAAACAACGCGGCCGACCTCCCAAAGAAGAAGAAACTAAGGAAGCTGCAGCAGCCTAAATTGTGCCGAGAGAGGGAGTCGAACCCACATGAGGTTTGCCCTCAAAGGTTTTTGAGACCTTCGCGTCTACCATTCCGCCACCTCGGCTTGGAGCTCATTATATCAATTGTAAAATGAATAGGAAAGTAAAAGAAAGTAAAGAAAGGTAATAGACAAATTTCCTCCGATCGTGGTAAAGTTGTCTACTAATGGCGGCACCACCGAGTAAACGCAAAACTCTGACTAATATAATCCTTTTAATTCTTGAGAAATCAGTCGATGGCACAGTGAGAATAAATGACTTTCTCAACAATCCTAGTTTTTATGCTTACAAAGGAGGCTGGGACTATCCTCTTAAAAAGAGTTCTTTAGCTAGAACAGTCAAAAGACTCAGAGAGAATGGTTTGATCGATTTTATCAGCGATCAGGAATTGCTTATTAGATTGACTGATGAGGGTAGGGATAGAGCATTATGGGAAAAGGTGAGGTCTGAAAATACAAAATGGGATGGGAAGTGGAGACTGGTGATTTGGGATGTTCCAGAAAAAAGAAGGCAAGCAAGAGATTTACTTCGGTATAAACTTAAACAACTGGGCTTTAAACAGTGGCAGCAAAGTGTCTGGGCTACCAAAGTAAACTGTACAAAACTCTTAAGAGATTTTATTAGGAAGGTAGGGATAGAGGACTGGGTGATGGTAGTAGAATCTGATAATGTGGGATTGTAACAAATTTCCTCCGGCCGTGGGAAAAATGAAATTTTGAGATAATTAAACTTTAGGAGATAAATTACGTGTGACTAGTCTCACCACCATGTATAGAGCTCTAAGGATTGTTGAATACATTTCTGGGTTAGGTTTTCCGTCTTCAGAAAAGTAATCAGGGAAATTAATTTCCAAGTCCCTCTTAAATGCGAGAGTTTCAGTTAGTATTGTGTGAAATTCTGGAAATTCTCCATTCTGCAATAAAAAAACGTTCTCGAGTCTTCCCACAGGTCTGCCTGCTGAATCAACTCTAACTGTTCTTTCACCAAACTGTCTGGTTGTCCAAGGAGCAGATTCGATTCTAGGGCGAGGAATTCGTTTATGCCAAAGAGCAACAGATGTTTCTCTGTATATATCAAAATCATCTCTTTCTGTACGTACCTCAGTAAATGAATGAGAATATTCTCCTATTGAGCGTTCTCTAATCTCTTCACGCAACATATGTGTAGAATTATATACCTTTTAAATTTGAAAGTCAACTTATAGTAATAATTGTGTAGGATAGACAAAATAATAGCAATTGAGTATAAATAGTGCATGCAAAACCCACATAGATTACCTGCTCATGTTAGGCCTGAGAGATATAAAATTATGCTTAAGCCTGATTTGGAAAATTTTATTTTTGAAGGTGAAGAGACTATTTACCTTGTGTTGGAAAAGCCCACTAAGCAAATTACCTTACATTCAGCTGATTTGGAAATAATTTCTGCAGAATGGATCCATAAAACCAAAGAAGTTTGGGCAGGTAAGATCTCATATAACAAAGAGGGGGAGACTGCCACATTTACTTTCCCTAAAAATTTGGAGCCTGGAAAGGGTGAATTAAGGTTGAAGTTTAGGGGAATCTTAACTGATAAAATGAGGGGTTTTTATAGGAGTAAATATACTCATGAAGGAGTTGATAAACACTTATCTGTTACCCAATTTGAAGCAACGGATGCTCGTCGTGCTTTTCCTTGTTTTGATGAGCCATCTCAAAAAGCTATTTTTGATGTAACTTTAATGATTCCTTCTCACACAGTGGCTATCTCAAATACCATTGAGTCCAGCATAAAAGAACATGAATCAGGTATAAAAATTGTGGAGTTTGAGCCTACTCCTACAATGAGTACTTATCTTTTGGCTTTTATTGTGGGGGAGTTTGAGTACATCGAAGGGAAAAGCGGAAAGGGGAAAGCGGTAAGGGTCTTCACTACGCCTGGCAAAAAAGAGCAAGGCAGTTTTGCTTTGGAGGTGGCCATAAAATGTTTGGACTTTTACGAAGAATACTTCGGAATAGACTATCCCTTGCCAGTTTTAGATTTAATTGCCATTCCTGATTTTGCCTCAGGAGCCATGGAAAATTGGGGAGCAGTCACTTATAGGGAATCAACCCTGTTAATTGATGAAGAAAAATCATCTTTGGGTAATAAACAATGGGTAGGGATGGTAATAGCACATGAATTAGCTCATCAGTGGTTTGGCAATTTAGTGACTATGGAGTGGTGGACACATCTTTGGTTAAATGAGGGATTTGCTTCTTTTATAGAGTATTTAGCAATAGATCACATATTCCCAAGTTGGGATATTTGGACTCAATTTGTCTCATCTGAGATGGGCACAGCCTATTCTCTAGATGCTTTGAAAAATACCCATCCTATTGAGGTAGAGGTGGGGCATCCGGCAGAGATTTCTGAGATTTTTGATAAGGTTTCTTATTCAAAGGGAGCATCTATTTTAAGAATGCTTCATGAATATTTAGGGCCAAAAGATTTTAGGGATGGATTAAGGCATTATTTAAAAAAACATTCCTATTCTAATGCTCAAACAGAGGATTTATGGAAATCTTTAGAAGAAGTTTCAGGAAAACCAGTTTCTAAAGTGATGAGGAATTGGACCTCAAAACCTGGGCACCCAGTAATTATAGTAGTTGATAGTGGGAAAGATTTAAAACTAACACAATCTAGATTTTTTTCCAGCCCAATTTCTAAAAAAGAAAGTAAAGATAAAACTGTCTGGAGTATTCCTATAAGTACCAAGTACCAAAATTCAAGTACCAAACAAATTCTAATGGACCAAAAATCAATAGTAATTCCAGATAAAGGAGAAAAATTAAACTTAGGAGAAGCTTCTTTTGTTAGAGTTGATTATCCACATCAGTATTTAAAGAAGTTAGAAAAAGAGGTGAAAAGTGGAAAGTTGTCAGCTCCAGATAGGTTGGGGTTAATCAGGGATAGTTTTAGTTTAGCTCAAGCAGGGGATTCTCCAACAACTTTAGCTTTGGAGTTAGCTCAAAGTTATGTTGATGAGGAAGATTACACTGTTTGGGCAGAGCTGACAGGCCAGCTAAGTCAGCTAGACAGCCTTCTTGCTTATGAGTCCTTTTATAACAATTATAAAATTTATAACAGATATATTTACCAAAGAATTGCTAAAAAAATGGCATGGAATAAAAAGCCTCATGAGAAGCATACAGATGCACTTTTAAGAGGAATGGTACTTTATAAATTGGGAAGCTATGGGGATAAAGAAACAGTTGAAATGGCTCAGAAATTGTGGAAGAGCGGGGAAAAGGTGGATCCAGATTTGAAGGGAGTAGTTTATAACTTGGTGGCTGAAAATGGAGCAGAGAGTGAGTGGAGCAGTTTAGTTAAAATGTATAAAGAAGAAGATAATCAGCAGGAAAAAGACAGATTAGGTAGAGCATTAGGGCTTTTTAAGAATAAAACTCTTCTTAAAAAAACTTTGGAGTTTGCAATTTCTAAACATGTTAGATTTCAAAGTGCTTTGGGGATAATTTCTTCTGTTTGGGGAAATCCAAAGGGTAGATATTTAGCCTGGGAGTTTGTTAAAAAGAATTGGAAGTTACTTAAGGAAAGATATGCAGGAGGACATTATTTTACTAGAGTTTTTGGACCAGCCACAGAGTTTACCAAAGTTTCTGATGCTAGGGATATTGAGAGGTTTACCACCAAAAACCCAATTCCTGAGGCTAAAAGAACTATAGCTCAGGCTTTAGAGCAAATTTATTCAAATAGTGAGTGGCTGAGGCGGGATAGAGCCGCGGTTAAAAAGTTTTTAGAAAAATTTGTGCCTGAAAGGATCTAAAAATCCGCAGGTGCAGCTACAGTTTCACCCCAAGGGTGCAATCAGGGTGCAATCACAAGGGTGTAATCATGCCCTTTGTGTCAATGCAAGTAGGATAATTGAAAAAATCCCTAGGTTACCTATCTAAAATCTGTTTTAGAAATAAATAAACTAAGGCCGCCAACCCAATTATAATATAAACTAGTATTCCAATTGAACGTCCCCTATTATAATCTGGCTTGTCCATTTGTTCTCGGTTTGCCAAATAATGCCATATGAAAAGTGGTATAAGAATTAATGTAGGTAATAGGTATACCAAATATGACAAGTTTCGATTACCCTTAAAAGCCTCTCCAAATGAAATGATAAGGATTGCTGGTAACGTAAGAACATTGAAAAAAATTGACAAAAGAATATAAACAAACAAATTTTTCATTCTTATTAATTATATATTTATTTTCATTACTAAAAGCAAATAAT
The DNA here is from genome assembly GCA_016176405.1 of Candidatus Daviesbacteria bacterium. GTDB lineage: Bacteria > Patescibacteriota > Microgenomatia > Daviesbacterales > UBA10151 > JACOXG01. Next base: position 6,834 of record JACOXG010000011.1, read on the forward strand.
TTATGATAGAATTCCTTGATTATGGCACTTAATGTAACTGAGTTAAGAAATGGTACTGTTTATAAAGAAGGCAATAATTTGCTTCAAGTTCTCACATATGAACATGTGAAGGTGGGCAGAGGTTCTGGGAATATTAAAGTTAAAGTTAAAAATTTAAGATCAGGAAGTATAGTTGAGAAATCCTTTATTACTGGAGCAAGGGTAGAGGAGGCAAATGTGGAAAAGAAAAAAGCTCAGTTCCTTTATAAGGATGGAGATACATTTAACTTCATGGACGGTATATCTTTTGAGCAGTTCTCATTATCCTTATCTGTTTTAGGTGAGCAAGCTAAATATTTAAAAGATGGGTTAGAGGTAATCTTAATAGTTTCAGAGGGGGAAGCTTTAGGTTTGGAACTTCCTAATAGCTTAGTGTATGAAATAGCTGAAACTGGTCCAGGTGAAAGGGGCAATACTGTTTCGAATGTTTACAAAGAAGCAACTTTAGAAAATGGATTAGTAGTAAAGGTGCCTATGTTTATGAAAGTGGGGGAAAAGGTGAAGATTGATACTAGGTCTGGGGAATATGTAGAGCGGGTTAAATGATTTATGAGATATGAAATATGATTTATGATTAAACTCATAAATCCTAAATCATTGTTCATAAATCATGTATAATCAAATTTATGAGTAAAAAGATTACAAAAGCCCTCATTCCCGCCGCAGGCTTCGGAACGCGCTTCTTGCCACAAACTAAGGCCATGCCTAAGGAAATGATGCCTTTGGTGGATAAACCTATCATCCAAAGAGTGGTGGAAGAGTTAGTTGATGCAGGAATAGAAACAATCGTCATTATCACTGGTTGGAATAAAAGATCTATTGAGGACCATTTTGATAATAATTTTGAACTTGAGGAAAGATTACAAGAAGCGGGTAAAACTGATGCTTTGGAAGAAGTAAGAAGAATCTCAGATCTGGCTGAATTTGTTTACATTAGACAAAAAGGACCAGAAGGAAATGCCACCCCTATTTTAAATGCCAAACATATTATGAGAGATGATCCTTTTTTGGTTTTTTTTGGAGATGATTTTGTGGATGCAGAGCCTAGTAGGGCCAAACAAGTGATTGCAGCCTATGAAAAATATGATTCGACTATTTTTAGTGGTGTTAGAGCCAGGGAAGATGAGGATTATCAAAAGTATGGTTTTGCAGCAGGCCAAAATGTTAATGGACGTGTCATAAAATTGGAAAAAATAATAGAAAAACCAGGTTCCAAAGAGACTTCACCTTCTGATTTGGCTATAGTTTCAGGCTATCTTTATACTCCTGAAATTTACAAACATTTGGAAAAGGCTCTGGCTAATCTGAAAGAGGGAGAGGAACTTGTTTATACCATGGGTGTCCAAAGCATGATAGATGCTGGTATACCAGTTCATGCAGTAGAACTGGAGAATGCTATTTATAGAGATACTGGTAATAAGTTAGAATATCTCAAAACACTAATTGAATATGGTAAAGAACATCCGGAAATAGGGGAAGAGTTCCAAAAATATCTTAAGTCTTTAGTGAACAAATCTTAAGGCAAAAACTAGACCTCCCACCGTGACTGCTTGAGTGACAATTCCCCAAGGTAATTTAGCTTTTCCATTAATATCATGTTGAAACTTATAAAAGGTGGAAAAAGGGAACTTCCATCCCCAAAGAAGATATGGCATCTGCATTAAATCCCAAACCTCAGACATAAAAATGGCTGATATTAAGTAAACTGGTTCAGTGGATCTGCCAAATAAAAGAAAGGCCAAAGTCAAACCAAAGATTAAATCAAAGGAAGATTGGACAAATAATTTAAATTTGGTCTTTTTCTTCCAGCCCCAGCCAAAATCCCAGTGAGGCACCATATCAGCAATTGGGTGGGATAGAGCAGCTAAGGGTAAACCAATTGAGGGATTAGAAATGGAGGCAGCAATGGCTCCTCCAATAAGGGCATGGGCTGTTGCAGTCATTCGTCATTACAGTGTATCATGTTTTGTCAATTTGATTCAACTAAATATGTATGGTAGGCTAGTTACTTATGTTTCCGGTGCTCTTGGCGATAGATGGATTTTCTCTCTCCTCTTTTGGAGTATTTTTGGCAGCTGGATTTATTTTTGGAGTCTTTTTGGTCTGGAGGCTCTCCCGTGCCTGGGATTTAAATGAGGAAAAAGTTTTAGATTTAACTTTATTAACATTTTTAGGCGGACTAGTCACTTCCAGAATTTATTTTGCTTTAGAACATTGGCAATTCTTTTTTCCCAATATTTTGAATCTAATTTTGGTCCTAAAAAATCCGGGATTTTCCTTTTGGGGAGGATTTCTAGGCGGTTGGCTGAGCTTGTATTTTTTTGCCAGAAAATTCAGGATAGATTTTTGGCAAGTGGCAGACATTGCCGCAGTCGGGTTTTTGGGAGGCTTAATTTTTGCCCAAATTGGCTGCTTTTTGGGAGGCTGTGATATTGGCATTGTGCAAAAAGGGTTTTTATCAGTTTCTATGGTAGGAGCTATTGGGAGTAGGTTTCCCATCCAAATATTTGAAGCAGCAGTTTTATTTTTGATTTTGCGAAAAATTTGGGCCAAAGCCACCCATTTTCATCAAAGAGGTCAAATCATTTCCCTGACCTTAATTTCCATCGGGATAGTGAAACTGTTGGCCTTACCCTGGAAAGAAAGAGCTCAGCTGGAATTTATATTTCCTCTGATTTTGCTCATTTTAGGCATCATCATCTTCTATAAAATGCAGCCCACAAGAACTCCTTTATCCGATTTTAAAAATCTGGGCAAATTTGTTTGGGGACTTTTCAGCAATGGGGAAGTCAGAGAAAAGGTAGTTATTAACATTAAAAAAAGTTGGTATAATCAAAGGGTTAATTTGGTTTGGAAAGTTAAAAGTTTGATTAAACTATTAAGGAGGCTAAATGTTAGATCTTCCCCAAAAAACACTGCAAACTATTAGAAAATACTTGCTGAGGCAAAAAAGTGAGGTGGAAAAAAACTTAAAAGAGGTGGTGGAGGATGATCCAGCCACTACCCCTGCTTTGGCTGAATCCTCAGAGCCTGGGACAGATTCTTGGGTGGCAGATGCACATAATAGGGCTTTGGTTTTTAGGGATCAGCTAAAAAAAAGAGGAGACAGCATTAAAAAAGCCTTAGGAAAAATAAGAAAAGGGACTTATGGTAAATGTGAAAGATGTGGTCAGAGAATTGAGCTATCCAGGCTTTTAGCTATGCCCACAGCTCAATATTGCTTATCTTGCTCAAAAAAGTTCTCCAAATAATTCCTTGATAATTAAAATATCCTTGAATAAAAGTTAAAAAATGTATTGACAAATAATCAATGAATTAGTATAATATACTTGATATGCAGCAAATAGCGACTATTACAGGGAAGATGCAACTGACAGTGCCAATGCGTTTGGCAAAGAAGTTCGGTCTTAAACGAGGCCAAAAAATAGTTTTCGCAGAGAAAGACGGCCAGCTTGTTCTTACTCCGGCTACAGAGTTAGTTGAACAACTAGCTGGTTCTTTGAAAACATATAGAAAAAGAAGTTCAAAATCACTTGATAAAATTATTGAGGAAGCAAAAGAAATCTATTTTAAAAATCATAAAGTATGATATTTGTTGATACCAACTATTTTCTTCGGTATCTGCTTCAGGATGATCCCAGGCAATATAATGTAGCAAAACAACTTTTTGTGGATGCAGCCAGTGGCCAAAAGCAACTGATTACCTCAACGATTGTATTATTTGAAATATTTTGGGTATTAAAGTCATATTATAATATGGAAAAAGCTCTGATTATTGTTACAATACGCAATATACTAAAGCTACAGTTCATCACCCTTGACGATCGCAGCATTTTAGAAAAAGCCTTAGGCTATTTTGCTAAAACAAACTTAAGTCTGGAAGATTGCTATAATATAGCATATGCGAAATCGAAAGTGGCAAAGGTATTTAAAACTTTTGATGTAAAATTAGAAAAGGAGTTTAAAAAGAAAACTAATTAGCCATGCCCACCGCCCAATATTGCTTATCTTGTTCAAAAAAGGTTTCTAAATAATTTCTGGTTGTCTTTCAGTCTATTTGAGAGATTACAATCCTGTAGGTTCTTTCGGGAGTTATCACATCTACTTCCTCACCAACACTTCTATTTAAGATAGCTTTAGCAACAGGAGCTTTGGGGGAAATATAAATAAGATTTTCCTCATTTTGTCTCTTTTGTTCCTCTTCTGGGACAACACAAACTCTGATAGGTTTCTCTTTGGGATCCCTATAACGGATTGTGACAATTTTATTATATTCAACCTTCGGTAAAATTGTTTCCATCTCCACGAGTTAGTATTTATATAACACAACAATTATTAAATATCAAGTATTTGATAGCTAATATTTGATAACTAATATATGATATCAATAAATTATGACATAAAATGGTAAAATTAAAGTATGTTAACTGCGACACTGGGGGGACTTATTAAAGATTATAGAATCAAGAAAAGACTTTCACAACTGGAGGTCTCTTTGCGTATTGGTTGGAAAGACACCTCTAGGCTTTCAAAAATAGAGCAGGGAAGAGTAGGAAAGCCAACTAGGGAAACAGCTGAAAAAATAATTAAGGCCTTAGATTTAAATATGCAAGAAAAAGGGGAGCTTTTACTTATGGGAGGATATTTGCCGACAGCCCAAGAAATAAAGAAAATATTGAAAGTTCTTGTTCCGCAAGTGGATAACTGGTCATATCCAGCCTACGTTATGGATTTTAGTTGGAGACTGCTTTATAGCAATGACCTTAATTTAAAGGTTTTAACTTTACCCCTATCTGTAAAAGATTTTATAGAAAAAGAATATCCGAATGTATTACTTTTTGCCTTCTTGCCTAAAGAACAATTTCCTGCTGAGGTAGAAAAAGGAGAAGATAAAAACCATTTAAAACCTTTTCAGATTGCCCAAATAGCTGCTTTTAAAACAGAAACTCATCAATTTCAAAATGAGGGTTGGTATAACAAACTTGTCCAAGATTTGATGAAATTTGAAAAATTTAGGGAACTCTGGTCAAAAATTGATCAAAAGGATTACCATAAAAAGCTTTATGATTATGAATATAAAAAGATTAATAGTGTCTATGAAGGTAAAAAAAGATCATTTGAGTTTCATATTTTTACGGCCAAGATAATTTATGATCCCAGGTTTCAATTAGTCCTTTATTTCCCGGCCAATAAGGAAACAGATAGGTATTGGGAGAAATTTAAAAGGTAATAACTTAATCCCACCCCATAGTATTTGATTTTTTGATGATATTTGTTATATGATTTGACGATTGCTCATATAACATGAGTAAAATAAAATAAAATATATAATCTAAATATTTCCTTGCAGCACTGCTGCGGAAAAGTTTATTCTTATGGGTTCACCCGAACAAAGGCAAACAAAACTAAATTCACCCCTGCTTTACACACAAGCAGATAGATCTAGACTTCTTGAGTGGCATTTTAATATTGCAGAAAAATTTGGTGTTAAAGAACCCTACTTTAACTTCTCGACAGATTTACCTTCAGAAAAAAAATCGCTCATTAGGGTAAGAAATTATTTCCCAGGGATTGATCTTATCATCGGCCCTCTAAGAGCATTTTCCAGAGGGGAAGTCGCTGCTGTCATTCATGATCAAGTAGTAATCTATGTAATGGATCGGGCATTGGGTAATTTTCCTATTGGAGATACAGAGGCGGAAGAAGAATTAGTAGCGAGTATGATTGGGGGGTTTAATCAGCACGATGTATTTATTAGCTTTCACGTACGATCACAAGAGAGTTTCAAACCCGTAGCTGGAGGTAGACTAACCTTTGGTAGATCACAAGAAAGCCTAGTTAAAAATATAACTAGAGAAGACGACTCCCATATTCAAACCTTTAATGCACTTCATGTTAAGGAAGAAACTTTATCAAAATCCCCATTGGCAAATACTTCTGAGAGTGAGGTAGTTTGTATTTCTCGTTATTTTTGTCAACCTCGTCAAGTACTAAAGGAATTAAGATTAGAAAATATAGGATATAGATTACCATTGTACACAGTTGCTCATTTCGTTGGAGGGTATGTTGGATATGCTCAACGAGAGGGTCTGCCGGTCCCTAAGTTTGCAGTTTACGATACTCATTTATCATCATTAGCTGAAGTTACTAGGAAAAAGTTCGGAGCCGAGGTTATTGCTTCCGGAGAAGATGTCAGTCCAACAAAGTTGATTCTAGGAACCATTTTAAGATATCATTACGGTGGCCTTGAATATGGGGGATATAAAAACCATATAATGGTTGTCGCTTTTCCCACAACAGAATATTTAAAAGGTGCAGAAAGGGTATTAGGATCATCTTTGGCGCTTCCTTTTTAAACTATGTCTTATTCAGAGCTTTCACCAGAACTTAACAATCAGAGGCTTGCTAGGTTACCTCAACTGAATCATTTAAGGCAGCCTCCTTCATCTAGTGATTTAGATCCTAATTCTTACCGACCTGAAATTATTGATCACCATACATCTTCGGGGATTGATAGATTAGCAGGGTTAATATCACAATGCCCTTTACCTGAACAAAACATTACAATACGTCCATTTTTAAAAGGAGTTGACGAGTTAATTAGTCTTGATGGATTTTTTAAAAGGGCTTTTGAAGATGTTGATTTTACAGGTTCAGATGCAATTATTCAGGTAAGAGATCAAGTGGCGCAAAGATTGATTCAGGCAAGTCAAGGTGTTATTGAGAAAAGTCAAATAGATATTTTATTAACAGAGAATACTCTAGTTCCGGATTTAACAACTCTGATACAGCGAGTTTCACAATATAGTGTCCCTGAGGCTTTGGAAGCAGAATCTAAATGGATATGGGATCCTCTGGATTTAACACTTACAAAGTTTATTGGACCGGATGCAAAAAGGACATTATCTGCATCAAGAGTATTAGGTCTTATACCTTTTGATGCTATTAACAGAATACAAACAACCAGGTTTAGAGTTTTAGGAGCAAGTGTGGCTGCATCAACTATTGATCTATTAGTGGCGCTAGGTGCTGAGGATATTGTATTTGTTGATGGAGGATTATTAGATCCTTCGAATGAAGGCAAAATGTTAGGTGATATGGCAGATTTCAGGAGCAATGGTGAATCAAAAGCGATGATCTTAATGCATCAGATGTATAAACGCAATCCCTATGGTAGTTATTTAGGTTACTCTGGAAAAGTTGTAACTTTAGATGAATCAAAAGGTCCCTATGATAAAACCATTGATGAATTAGTCAAAGATGCTGACGAAGTGATTGAGGTGGTGGATAGTGCGCATATGAAAATCTATACAAGGTTTTACATGCAAGGACAATATCCCAGTACACCTATTGGATTTATTGCTGATGTGGGTAGTCAACCCTTTGCAGGAAGAGAAGTTCCTTCGGAGGGAAACTTTTTCCATCAAAATTTATCTAATGAGGAAAAACAAAGAATGGAAATGTTATTAGCAGAAACAGATAAAGTTAGAATAGCAACTGAGGGGTTACGATCTGTTTATCAGATGGTCAGGAGAAATTTTCCACCAGAGCATCAACTGCAATTTTTGCTAAGTAGCCTAGGTATGATACCTTTTTGGTCACAGACACCAATATCTGCCAGAGAATCAGCCGCAACCTATGCTAAAATTTTCATAAGAGAGGTGAGTGGAGAAAATATTACCTTCGACCAAGCCCCTAGGACTTTGATAAAAGAATTGTCTGAAGAGCAAATACGAACTATTCAAGCTATTTGTAAAAAAGTTTTTGATATTCAATCTTGAAATTGACTCTTTAAGCGCAACCCTCGTATAGTATATATATGGTATTTGGGTTACTGGGATTGCCAGTTGTTAGCTTTACCTTTTTTGCAAATTTATTTATTGCTTATCTCGTATATAGAAAAAACCCTCGATCCATAACCCATATCTTGATTGCAGCCTTAGCTCTTTGCATGGGACTTTGGGCCGCTTTTAATTATCTTGCTCTTTCACCTGGACCAGAATCAATGCGCTTATTTTGGGTAAGAGTAGTTATGTTTGTTACCACCCCCTTCGGTCCCTTGATTTTTCTCTTAGCAAAGGTTTTTCCTCAAACAAAATCTGCAATTAACAAGTTGACCATTGGGATAACGGCGGTATTTGTTTTAGCTACTGCAGTATTAGCCCTATCTCCTTATATGTTTATTAAATTAGAAAATCAACCTGATGGTAGTTTCAATCTTTCCCCCGGTTTAGCAATTGTACTTTATGCCATCACTTTACTAGGTTTTATGGCCTATGGATTTATAATCCTAATTAAAAAATATAAAGGTAGCGTAGGGCTTCAAAAGAAGCAACTTAGTTTATTTTTAACTGGTATTGTTGTGGCTTTTATATTAATGACTGCTACAAATTTTATAGCAGTAGTTGTCTTCAAAACTATTAGCCTAACCTTTTTAGGGCCCACCTTCACTCTAATCATGGTGGGTTTTATGGCCTATGCTATTATTAAACACCGTTTTCTAGACATAAAATTAATTATTGCTCGTACTATTGGATATACCTTGCTTGTCACATTGATTGCTATTTTCTATGTGACGACAACTTTCATATTAAGCACTCTGTTTTTTGATTTTCTTAGCAGAAGAGCCCAGTTAATTGCTTATATGGCCTTAACTATATTAATCGCTTTATCTTTTAATAGCTTAAGGTCAGTAATTGAAAAGGTTACTGATAAAATCTTCTTTAAAGGAAATTATGATTCTTCTAAGCTGCTGTCATCTTTTGGTTCAATCATGAGCACCATGATTGAGTTAAGGCCATTATCTACGGCTATTTTACAAACACTTACCTCTGAGATGAGAATTAGTAGGGGAGCTATTGTTCTTTTGGAAAAAGAGGCAATATATGACATTATCAGGGTTGGTTTTTCCAAGCAATATCCTTACTCATATTCAACAGTAGCTTCTTTTTTAGCAGGGGTAAATACTGTTATTTTTGATGAATTAGAAGAGGGGAATTTAAAACAGTTAATGCGTGATTTAAATATAGCTATTGCTCACCTTCTTGTGGTTAAAGGTGAAATAGTGGGATTGTTATTACTGGGTGAAAAAGCCTCAGGAGAAGTTTATTCAGAGGGGGATTTAAGAGTATTGGATATTTTTTCACCAGAACTGGCAATTGCCATTCAAAATGCTAAATCCTATGATAAAATCCAAAAATTTAATATTACTTTACAAGAAGAAGTACAGAAAGCTACCAGTGATCTTAAGGTTGCTAATCAAAAACTAAAAGAGCTGGATCAGCTTAAAGATGAGTTTGTCTCCATTACCTCCCATGAACTAAGGACTCCCATGACTGTCATCCGCTCCTATGCCTGGATGGCTTTAAATAAAGCTGATATAGACCTTTCTGACAAAATGAAAAAATCATTGGTGAGAATTTTAATTTCCGCAGAAAGATTGATTAATTTAGTCAATGATCTTTTGAATGTGTCTAGAATTGAGGCTCAAAGAATAGAGATTTCCCCCCGTCCACTGGATTTAATCAGCTTGGTCAAAGATATTATAGATGAGATCTATTATTCCAAATCAACCGAGAAAAACATTCAATTTAATATTTTGGAGCAAAAGTTACCAGAAGTTTTTGCTGATCCTGATAAATTAAGACAAGTTTTACTAAATTTGGTGGGTAATTCTGTCAAATTTACTCCTCCGGGAGGCAAAATTATCTTTAGTTTTTTTACTGATGGAAAAGTGGTTGAGACATCTGTTAAAGATACCGGTGTTGGTATTTCCCAAGAAGATTTGGGCAGGCTGTTTACCAAGTTTGGCAGATTAGATACTTCTTATGTATCTATTTCCACATCCGGTGGTACAGGTTTAGGTCTTTATATCTCCAAAAAACTGATCGAGCTAATGCATGGGAAAATTTGGGCCTCTTCAGAGGGAGTAGGGAAGGGGACCACCTTTACTTTTTCTCTACCTGTTGCCTCTTCTGAAATTTTACAGCATGCTGATCAGTTTAAGATTAAGCCTAAAGGAGAGATTAAAGGATTGGAACCGGTGGCAATATAAAGGGTTTAGGGTATAGCGTTTAGGGTCTAGTTATGATATATAGAAATTATGGATGGTACTAAAAAAAGAATTCTGATAGTTGAGGATGATCAATTCTTAAGGGAATTTTACCAAGAATTGTTGGAGGGAGAAGGCTTTCAGGTGGAGGTGGCTTCCGATGGGGAAGTTGGTTTGGAAAAAATGCATCAAGGAGGATTTGATGTGGTTCTTTTGGATATCATGCTACCCAAAAAAGACGGTTTACAGATCTTAAGAGATCTAAAAGCTTCTCCACCCCAAAATAATAATAAAGCCATTGTGACTTTGACCAATTTAGGTCAAGATACCATCATCAAACAATGTTTTGAACTGGGAGCCTCAGGCTATTTAATCAAATCAGCCTTAAATCCAGAGCAGGTATTAGAAGAAATTAAAACCTACCTAAAGTAATTGATGTCCCCTAAAGTTGTTTTTGAAGATGATCATGTTTTAGTGTTAGGAAAGCCTGCCGGGATGGTGGTGACCCCTGCTGAGACCCAAAAAGAGGAAACGCTGATTGATTGGTTGAGAGAAAACTATGATTCTTCCGAGTACCATAGTAAGGAGGCTCAAGACAGAATGGGAGTGGTCCATAGATTGGATAAAGAGACCTCTGGGTTATTGATAATCGGAAAAACAGATCAGGCTTTTGCCAATCTCCAAAAGCAATTTAAGGAAAGAAAAGTTAAAAAAGAGTACATTGCCTTGGTTCATGGTCATGTTATGGAAGCTGGTAGAGTGGAAGGGGGTATTGGTAGAAATCCTAGAAACAGGGAGAAGTTTGCAGTACTTTTAGAAGGAAAAGAAGCAGTTACTGAGTATGAACCACTGAAGAGGTTACAGTTTACAGGGGACAGGTTACAGGAAATATTTTCTGATTTTAATAAGATACAAATGAGAAAACTGTCCACTATCCATTATAACCTGTTCACTCTATTATCTTGCCATCCGCTTACTGGACGGACACACCAGATTAGGGTACATTTAAAATATGTGGGGCATCCAATTGTGGCAGATGAAAAGTATGTGGGTAGGAAAATGTACAGGTTAGATAAAAGATGGTGTCCCAGAATGTTTCTACATGCAGAAAAGCTGGGATTTTATCATCCAGATGGTGGGAAATGGATGGAGGTGGAAAGTAAGTTACCGGAGGATCTGAGAGAAGTACTGAATAAGCTGACTAGCGAATTGGCTAACTAGTTAACTAGTACACTGATTCGCTAATTCACTAAAACATGGATAATATCTTCATACAACTGGCTATCATACTTGGCTTGGCTTCTGTTTTAGGTTTTATCACCCATAAATTTAAACTGCCGCTTTTAATTGCTTATTTAATTGGTGGCTTAATTATTGCCATAATTGGGATCTTTGATATTAAAACCTCTGCCGCCCTGTCTTTCTTACCGGAAATAGGTATTGCTTTTGTATTATTTCTGGTCGGAATGGAGCTGGATTTAAGACAACTGAAAAGCCTTGGTACCCCAATTATTGTCTCAGGCTTACTGCAGATTGTGATTACTTCTATTTTAGGCACATTTATTGCCCAAAGCTTTAATTTTTCCTTAGTTGAATCAATTTATCTGGGAATTGGTTTATCTTTCTCCTCAACTATTGTAGTGGTAAAACTTTTGATCGAAAAAAATACACTAGACTCCTTATATGGCAAACTATCAGTAGGCATTCTTCTTTTAGAAGACCTTTTGGCAGTGGTGATACTTCTAGGTTTAACTTCCTTTAACTCATCAATTTTTCATTTAGGACTGACCGAACTTTTTCCTCTTTTATCTTTTGCAGGGAAGGTCGTGATTCTTTTATCTTTTGCCATACTACTTAGCAAATATATTTTGGGCTCTTTATTTAAGGCTGTATCTTCCTCGGGGGAGCTACTCTTTTTAACAGCTTTAGCTTGGTGTTTTATTTATATTACATTTGCGCAAAGTTTAGGCTTTTCAGTTTTGATAGGAGCATTTCTAGCTGGGGTGGCTTTGGCCAATTCTCCTTACCATTTTCAAATTCAAGGTAAGGTTAAACCAATGAGGGATTTTTTTGTGGCCCTCTTTTTTGTTTATTTAGGCACCAGGGTAGATTTTTCTCAGATTCAATCCACTTTTCTTTTAATTTTAGTTTTCACAACTTATGCAGTTATATTTAAACCGGTTCTGTTTTTATTAATCTTGGGTAGTTTTGGTTTTAAAAAACATCCCCTTTTTCAAACAGCTATCAATTTATCACAAATTTCTGAATTTTCTTTGATTATTCTTTTGGTCGGGTTATCAGAGGGGATTGTCTCTCAATCTGCTTTAACAGTTATTGCAGCTTCCGGAGTGTTATCAATTATTATCTCATCGGTGGTGATTTCTAAATCCAACCGGCTTTATAAACAGTTGGCCTTTTTGATTAGTTTTTTTGAAAGGGGAGAAAGACACCTGGTTGAGGGAGTAGATACCAAGACTCTAGAGGATCATGTGGTGTTGCTAGGTTCTCATAATGTTGGTGCTCAGCTGATCCGCTTTTTTAGAAGAGAGAGGATTCCCTTTATAGTTTTGGATTTTAACCCTTATCAGGTGGAAAAACTGGCAAAGGAGGGAATTCCAGTAGTTTTTGGAGATATGGGTGATCCGGAAGTGTTGGATTTTTTAAATCTTCATAAAGCCATCCTTATCATATCCACTGTGCCGGATATTCATGATAATAAACTGTTGATTGAGGATTTAAAAAATATGAGATTGGGTATTCCCATTATTGTTCGAGCAGAAAGTTTGGAGGAGGCTAAGGATTTGTATAAGTTTGGAGCCAGTTTCGTTTATATTCCGGACATTGTTTCCGGAGAATTTTTGGTGCAAACTTTAAAAGATCATATGAAAGATAGGGAATATTTTAAAGAAAGACCCCGCATTGAACTGGAAAAATTATCCCACCAAATCTAATCTCTAGTAGAAGTAGGTGGGTATTTAAAAAAAGTCTCCTTTTATCTACCCACCATACTCTCAAAATTTCACTTAAACTGCTGGTGGAGCTCCTGGAGCAGGTTCTCCTCCTGGTGCTTGTGGTGGGCAAGTACAAGCTGCCTCATTTTGTCCACAAGTCATACAGTTGCCAGCTGATTTATCTGCACCACATTTGGCGCATTTCTCAGCGGGAGCTGCGGGTGGTGCACCTTGCGGAGGCATGCCACCGCCCATTGGAGGCTCACCGCCAGCCGGTGGAGTTTGACCACCTTGAGGGGCATTGGGATCTGGTGGTGGTGTACCACCTTGATTACTTTGTTCATCCATAATTTAAAACTCACCCCCTTTGTTTAGACAGACCTGAAATCTGTTACTTAACAATTAGTTTAACGAGAACTGCTTGCTAGGTCAATACCTTTTTGCGTACACTAATATTGTAATGCCTAAAAGATCTGCCCAAAGTAAAAAGAATGATGATTGGAGACAGTTACAAAGTAGAATAAAAGTTAAAAAACAGACTAAATTAGCCCTGATAGTTTTAGGAGCAATCATCCTGATATTTCTATTTAGCCAATTAGTCAATCTAACCAAGACTATTTTAAGTCCTTGGAGTATGGTAGATACAACCAGAGCTTATCGTTGGGATGATCAATTTAATTTAAATTTGCTAATTAAAGAAGAGCATTTATCTGTTATTTCCTTTAACCCAATTGAGAAAAAAGTAGTCAAAATAATTATTCCCGACGAGACCTATATTGATTTACCTTTAGATTTGGGTAAGTGGCAGGTTCGTGGCATCCAGGGAGTTGGTGGTAATCAGATTCTTAAAGATTCAATCAGCTCTTTTTTGGGAATTCCTTTAGATGGGCTGATTCAATTTGAGGGGGATTTAATTGCCATCAGCCGCCGAAATCCTTTAGGAGTGCTGATGAGTCTTTCCAAAATCAAAACTGATCTGACCCCGCTAGAACTTATAAAATTTCAGATGGCTTTATCATCTGTTCGGTATGACAAGATTGAAGCTTTAGATCTAGCAGACTTAAATGTTTTAGAATCCGAGAAACTGGCAGATGGTACAGAAGTTTTTGTCTCTGATCCATTCCGGTTAGATAGTATCCTATCGGATTTTGCTGATCAAACTATAGTCACGGAACATAAAACTATTGCAGTTTTTAATGCCACCTCCTACCCACAACTGGCTCAAAAAGGAACCAGGATGATTGCTAACTTAGGAGGGAATGTTACTCAAATAGCCAATGCCACTGCCATGAGCGAGAAAAGTTTAGTCTTAGGGGAACCCTCTGAAACTTTGACAAGGTTAGGACAAATTTTTGATTCTAGTTGTGAAAAGAAGAATGAATGTGATAAACTCAGCACTCAGAGCTTAGGATTAGAATCATCCCGGGCTCAAATCAATGTGATTTTGGGACAAGATTTTTATCAAAGGTTTGGCAATAAATGATTGAGGCGATTGTGTTATTTGTTTTGATTGTGGTCATTTCTTTCTTTTTGGCCCTACGGTCCATGAGAGATTACCAGGAGGTGGGGAATCCTGCTGAATATGCCTTGTTTTTAATCCGTAAATCTGCCGGTCTGACTGAAGAGCTTTTAGACAATCTTTTTGATGATCTCTTCCAAAAATCACAAGTCTTATCGCTGGAGAGGTTGTTTAAAGGTCAAAATAGTGCCCTGACTGTTTTTGGACCAAAAGATATTCTTTTAAAGTATGCCCAGCCGTTAGATCTTTTGGAGCTGGAAGACTATACCAATCTGCCGGAAGATAGACTGACTGTCTGGGAAGTGACTCTGAAAAATTCCGCTCCAGAAGATTTCTCTTTTGCCTCCTTTCCCAAATTATTGCCCGATGAACAATTTTTTTGGCAACTGGTTTTTAAGGGCAAAAAAAACAAAGGGGAAAAAGTATTTTTAGGTCAAATCAGACTGGCGGTAGTGGTACCAGATTCAAGAAGGAAGCAGTTAATTTCCCAGTTACAAAATGTCAACCATTTATTAAAAATTCCCCGCCCCTTCTCTCAAATCAAAATGTGGCAATTCTATCAGCAGAGAAGTTTGGAAAATCAGAAGGATAATTTGATCTTGACTGCACAGCAAGTTATTAAACTGATTATGCTGTAAGATTAAACTGGCAGCTCTTCTTCCTCTTCAAAAACTTCCTCTTCTTCATCATCTGTTCTGGTGATAATTTCAGAAGTGGGATGGTAGCTGACTCCATCCAAAAAAGAGGGCTGATTTTTAAATCTTTTGCTTCGGTAAATCTCTTTGATTAAAACTGATAAGGCATTGATGCGAATGGATTTAATAAAGAGCTCGTATTTGTTGCCACCTTTGATTAGCCTGATTAAATGATGACAAATATCATCTGGTAGTACCCCAAAATAATTGTCATCGTGATCTACAATGATCACCTTTCTATTTTTGACAACCAGAGCTACTTTCATGCCGCAAAAAGCTTTACTTAGCATCTTGGGTTCAGCTACTTTTAAAAGAGAGACCACCTTGGTTTTGCCTGGTTCTTGCAGAAAAAGGGAGGGAGAAACTTTATCTTGACCATTAAATTTGTGTGGCCGGCCGTTATGTTTAAAGGATTTGATGATTTTTAAATTTTTGGCAGCAATCGGATTATAAGGATCAAACTTTAGGGCTTCAGCATAATATTTTTTGGCCAAGTTAAATTTGCCCAGCTCCATATAGGCTCTGGCAAATCTATTGAGGCCATCAACATTGGTGGGATCAATTTTAAGGATTTGGCGGTTGATTTTAAGGGCGTCTGTCCATCGGGCCTCAATGGCTGCTTGGATGGCCTGATCAGCTAAGCTAGAAGAAATAAGAGATGGACCTTCCACTAAGGAAAAAAGTATAGGACTTCCCATTAACCTTGTCAATATTTCGCCTTTTCTTTGTTTAACCATGAATTAAATAAGTACAGACATTGTCAGTACATTTTTGTGATATAATATTTACATCATGCCAAGAAAAGTGTTTAAAAATGGTAATTCTTTAGCTGTAACTGTGCCTAAAGCTTACGCTCATGAATTGAGCATTAGGGATGGATCAAGGGTGGAGTGGCAAAAAACAGATCGAGGCTTGCTACTGGTAAACAAGAGAAAAGCTAAAGGCGCCAGAGAAATTGATCCAAGAGTGGCTGAGTTAATCGATGAGATTGATAAGAAGTATACAAAAGTGTGGCAAGATTTAGCAGACCTCTAATAAATTATCTCTCAGAAGGTGAAGTTATAGCCATTAATTCCAAGATGGTTGCTAAATATGGTGGGTTACACGGCGTTAAGGATGTAAACCTTCTTAGTCTAGCTATTGGCAGACCACAAATGTCAGTCGGATTCCAAGATGCTTATAAAACAATTTTTGATAAAGCAGCTGCCATGTTTCATTCCATAATTAATAACCATCCTTTCTTAGACGGGAACAAAAGAACCTCGCTATTCAGTGCAGTTTTATTTCTAAAATATAACGGATGGTCCGTAGAATTTAGAAGAAAAGAAGCTGTTAAATTTACCAGAAGAGCACACAATCAAGATTATACTGTTGAACAAATCTCCAAATGGCTAAAAGAACATTCTGTAAAAGTGCCCACAGGGTTATAAACTAGCTTCCCACCTTCCAAGCGGGGATGTAGAGTATTTGATCTTGCAACTAAACCCTATTCACTATACACTATACCCTTACTATGTCAGGACATTCCAGGTCAATAATAAGCAAAGCTTGATTTCTCGTAAACTCGAAATTAAGCAAAGCTTGTTGTCGACCAGAAAGGACTAAAGATGAGTGGTCATAGTAAATGGTCGACAATAAAAAGGCAAAAAGGGGCTGCGGATATTAAAAGGGGCCAGACTTTTACCAAAGTGGCCAATGCTATTACTATTGCCACTAAAATGGGAGGCTCAGGAGATCCTGAGTCTAATCCCAGGCTGAGGATGGTCATGGATGCAGCCAGGGTTGTGAATATGCCCAAGGATAATGTGCAAAGGGCCATTGATAGAGGTTTGGGTAAAGGAGAAGGTGGAGCACTGGATGAGGTTTTATATGAAGGTTTCGGGCCCTCCAAAGTGGCATTTTTGGTTGAAGGAGTAACTGATAATAAGTTGAGGACTTTACAAGAAGTGAAAAGTCTTTTTGAAAGAAATGGTGGTAGTTTGGCAGGGCAGGGTAGTGTAGCATATATGTTTGACAGAAAAGGGGAAATTAGAGTGAAGGGTAAAGGGCTCGCTTCGCGAAGCGAGGGAAGTAAGGATGAAGAAATGTTGGAACTGATAGATTTAGGAGCAGAGGATGTGGAGGATTATTTGGAGGAACCCTTCGATGGTACTCAGGGCAAGAATATACAAAAATATTTAGTATACGTAGATGGCTCAGAATTAAATACTATGAGTACAAAAATTACTCAAGCAGGGTTTGGGGTAGAGAGCAGTGAAGTAGTGCTAAAACCAAATAGTTTGGTGCAAATTAATGACAAAGAAACTGCACAAAAAGTATTAGAATTTGCGGAGAAGTTAGAAGAACTGGATGATGTACAAAAGGTGTATAGTAACTTTGATATACCTCAGGAGCTTTTGTAGCTATCAGCTGTCAGCTTTCAGTCGTCAGATAATTTTAAGTCTGATAGCTGAAGACTGATGACTGACGACTATGATAATCCTTGGTATTGATCCTGGAACTGCCACTACTGGTTGGGGACTGATTAAAGTCCCTGATGATATATTAGGCAGGCAGTTTGAATATGGAATTGAGTTAATCAGTTATGGCAACATTTTTACTGATAAGGACAAACCCATGGCTGAAAGACTTTGGAAATTATCCAGAGAACTGGATGATTTAATTAAGAAATATCAACCAGATCAGATAGTGACCGAGATGTTATTTTTTGGGGCTAATCTAAAAACAGCCATCATGGTGGGGCAGGCCAGGGGAATAGTCTTGATGTCCTCTGCCAAATATAGGGTACCTATTACAGAATATACTGGCTTACAGGTAAAACTAATGGTAGCCGGAGCAGGCAGAGCTGATAAGGCTCAGGTACATGAGGGAGTAAGAAGATTTTTGGGGAGTAATGGAAGAAGACGCAAAGCTTTAAAGGTTAATTGGGTAGGAGGACATTTGGATGATGCTACAGATGCCTTGGCCATAGCAATATGCCATGTGCTGAAGCTGGTTTCGAAGTAATGAGAAACCATCCTGAGCGCTCACTAAAGAGCGCGAAGGATCTCGATCATATAGGAGATCCTTCGTCGCTAATCGCTCCTCAGGATGACAAACTGCGTTAAGAAATTGTACGCAGTTTGTCAAATAATATGAACCTAAACAAACGCCAAAAAATAATCATTACCACCATCTTACTAACCTTAGGTTTACTTTCCACCCAGTTGGTGGATTTTAATTTAAGATTTAGATTTATTGCCGGGCTCGGCGTGGTGGCCTACTTTCTATCACTTTGGGCACTTTGGGAAGGTTTAAATAAGACCAAAGCTATCATACTGATGATTTTGCCAACCTTTTTCACTGTGGCTGTGGCCAGTTTTTATTTTTTGCTGCCTGTCAGATGGCTGACCAGGCTGCCAGTGGCTTTATCTTTTGGTTTAACTTTCTACCTGTTACTTTTATCACAAAATGTGTTCAATGTGGCTTCAATCCGGACCATCCCACTTTATCGAGCTGCCTCTACGGCAGCTTTTCTTTTTACGCTGCTTTCAGCATTCTTTATATATAATGTAGTTTATGCTTTTAATCTGTTATTTTTTTGGAACGGGTTACTGGTGGCCTTGATTAGTTTTCCTTTAATTTTACAAGTACTTTGGTCAATAGAGATGGGGGAGAAAATTACAGCCTCAATTTTGGTTCAAGCAGCCATTTTAAGTTTAGTGATAGGGGAACTGGCACTGGCATTCTCATTTTGGCCAATGGTTACCACCATTTGGTCTTTATCTTTATCCTCAGCCATGTATGTACTGTTAGGTTTAACCACCAATGTTTTAAGAGGCAGGGTAAATAGCAGGGTAGTGTGGGAGTATTTGGGGATAGGGGTAGTGGTTTTAATTATCAGCTTCTTTACTACCTCATGGACTGGGTGATTAGATGCGAGAAGTTAGAAGTGGGAAGATGGATTATTGAGATGAGAAGTGAGATAATCACACATCATTATCCATATTCACATTTCCCATATCTCATATCTGTTATAAATATCAAGAATAGAGCTATATAACAAGCTAAAGTAGAGGAGTGGAGTAAAGATTTTCCGACGAAAGCGTGAAAACTTATAGGATATTTCGTGAAAAAAAATCTATGTTATAGTATGATATATTTGCCAGGCACAAATGTGGAAAACTATGGGGTCTATTATGCCTACTCTTGGCATCCTATGTATATAATTGCTAATGTTGTTCTTTAGATAACCTCGTTATCGCAAGAACTGATAAGTTCTTACATAACCCGAAGCTCCTCGGAGAAGAGAGGTGCTCTGTCCCTTCGCAATTTTAATGATTTAATAGTTGACTAGTGAAATAAGCTAACTAGTTAACTAGTCCACTGATTCGCTAGTTAGCTTATTTCCCTCTCTTCGGTCTTCCCTATATTATCTTGTCGGACAATGTATCTTATGCGATGTCAAAGAAGTGGTTTCCTGGAGAAGTGGCTTTGGTACAACTTAAGCATCTAATTAATGCCAAAGCCAGCGGATTTTGACTACTATATTTTGGTATCTATTTTGTTATATTCCCGACCAAAATTTTTATTAATAATTATTGCCAAATTATAAACTATATCAATTAAGTCTTTAGGGCTTTGGGACGGCCTAACCTAAGGATGACTCAATATAGCTCTTATCCCCTGAGAAGCCGTTTTTAGGCCCTTGCAAGGCTTCATGCCTAACTAGCCTCAGAAGATGTAATGGACCCCAGCCCGTGTCATCCTGAACGAAGTGAAGGATCTGATTAAGTGTTTAAATCATTCCAATATGGATTCATACTCATAATAAGGGAATTTTTCTTTTTTCTAGTCCACCCTTTAAGTCGTTTTTCTGCCGCAATAGCATCATTAACCTGACCAAATTCTTCATAGTATAAAAGTTTAGTGATGTTATATTTTTTAGTAAAACCCTCAATTAATTTATTTTTATGTTCATAAATTCTTCTAGTTAGATTGTCAGTAATACCTATGTATATGACTTTATTATTAGGATTACTCATTATATAAACCCAATAGCTCATCTTTAGATATTATCAGATTCTTCGCTAATCGCTCAGAATGACATTCTTGATCTGTCCTTTTGTTGTCGGACAATATAACTCACTGCTTGACAGCTTGTCTTGTTTTGTTCTACTGTAAACTTATAGTGGAAGAAAAGCTTTTCTCCAAGAAAAACCTGATCACCTATTTAGGTATGGCCATTTTAATTGTGGCCATTCCTCTGGCAGTCAGATTGGTCCAAACTCAACAACAATTTAAATCCCGGGCAGCCGGCGATGAGATTAAATTTGTGGAATCTGAAACCTTAACTTGTGATGATCAGGGAGCTTGTACCACCTCATCCACCACCATTGCCATGGAGTTAACCTCACCTTTGGGTCCGCCAGGATCAGTGACTCCTCCACCCCCACCACCTGGACCTCCGCCACCGCCTCCTCCACCAGAACCACCCCCACCACCTCCGCCCCCACCCCCACCAGCCGGGGATTCTGCCTCTGTCACCGGTTCCCAAACAGCCATCACTGGCCAAGCAGTCACTTATACAGCCACTTTATCCGGAGCATATATCACCGGTGAAATTCATATAGCCAAAGGTGATGGATTATCTCCAGTACCAGGATGTTCCACTCCACCTCAAGACCAAGATAATAGTAAGGGAGAATATTGGTGCAGAATTGCCAGAGGAAGTGCCCCATCTTTTAGTGGGAATTTCACATTTACTGAGGCAGGTACATACAGAGTGGCTGTTAATGGGTATAAATTTGATATTAATACTACTGACTATGATGCTACCAAAACTTGTTCTGGTAATCCTTTTGGTAGATATGATTCTGATCCCAATAAAGGTTGGGTTAGTTGTGGCCCAGAAGATGATTTAACTGTTACAGTCACCGGTTCCTCCATCACTGTTCCCACTGCCAGTCTGTCTGTTTCATCAACTTCTGTTACTCCTGGTCAAACAGTCAATGTGGCTGCCACTCTCGGTGGTACTGCTCAATATGGAGAATTATTTGTCACCAAAGGTGATGGAAAAACAGAATGGAATTGCCCAGCAGGCACAACTCGAGCCAGCGGCTGGCCAAATAGTAAAGGTGAATATTGGTGTAAATTAAACTAATAATATGAGTAACAAAATTTTAACCAAGAGAAATATTATTTTATATGTGGTTATAGCAATAATTTTGGTGGCAATCCCAGTTACCCTTAGGTTGGCGCAGACACAACAGCAACTTAAATCAAAAGCAGCAGGCGAAGGCATCACCATTAATGGTAGCTTTACCCCCCAAGAGGTAGGTACCTATATCGTGGCTGTTAATGCCTATGGTTATCCTCAAGGTTCTACTTATGATGCTACCAAAACCTGTTCTGGTAATCCTTTAAATAATTATGATCCAGCTAACCGTGGTTGGGTAGATTGTGGACCTAATGATAATGTGACAGTAAATGTGGCTAACTTACCAGACCTAATTACTACCAACCTCAATGTTTTAGCCAATACTTCAGCAGGACTAGTAGTTGGTCTGGTCGCCAATCTGGAAGGAACCATTAAAAATCAGGGTACTGCCATGGCCTCCGCTGCCGCAGTCAGTTATAAAGTTGATAACCAACTTATTGCAGAGCAATCTACTCCTGAAATTGCTCCGAATTATGCCACCACCAAGTCTGCTGCTTGGACAGCCACCACTGCCGGTACACACACCTTTACCATTTGTGCTGATAGTAACAATGTGGTGACTGAATCTGATGAGATTAACAATTGTTCTAATCTAGAATTTACCGTGGAAGCCACTGCTCCTCCCCCACCACCGCCTCCACCAGCCAATTCTATCAATGGTACAGCCTATTGGTTTTCCAGTGGTGGTTGGTGGGTGCCGGATAGTAATATCACCGTTACTGTCTACATTGGCAGTACGGTGGTAGCTACAGGTATTTCGGGTACAGATGGAATCTATTCAGTCACCAATGTACCAGCTGGTACTTATACAGTCACAGGTGAAACAAATATCACTGGTCAATACTTAGGTGGTGGTTACTACAGTGATGTTAAAAATAATATTACTGTGACAGATGGTCAAGCCACCACCAATGTGAACTTATACTTATTGCCATGAAAAAAATATTTTTAATTATATTTAGCTTGATAGTAATGTTTAGTTTTGTAAGTCCTGTAAATGCAGGACATGAATGTCCAAATGCTTTCAATTTCTGTGGTTCTGATGGTAATCTCTGGCAAGACAGATGTGACCCTTATGATCATGTTCAAATTCAGGATTGTGGTGGTAGAGGGTGTAGTAATGGACAATGTGTTGGATCTACAGCCCCCCCACCTCCCCCACCCCCTGGTGGAACCAGTACCTGTACCACCGGAGTTTGTAATACAGTTTCCTGTAGAAGTTTGGAACCTTCTGAAACAGGTACAGTGGGCGGAGATGTCTGTGATGCTAACCATATCTGGCAAGCAGATTGTTCTAAGACATGTAGTACCAATGCTGAGTGTCCTCAGAATACAGATCAGCCTGATTATATCAATGCTTCTACCAGTGCTTGGTGTTATGAGTTTAAAGATGATGATGGTGATACTACCAATAATAATCGTTGCCTACAATTAAGATTTGATGGATTTGGTAACCCCAGTTGTGGTGGAACTGGAGGTTCATGTACTCTAGGTAGGCAATCACCAACTGTGACAGATGCTTGTGCCAGCTGTATAGTAGGTCAAAGATCTGATCTTAGAACATTTTATAATGATAATGGTCATAGTGCCTGCTCAAGTGTCCAAATAGTTAATGATTGGTGCAACGGAGTAGATCCAAATAGTTGTAACAGTGTAAAGTCCGGTGCTTGTGCCTCTTCTTGCGGTGGGACTGGAACAAGACCTGCTTTATGTCAAAGTATGAGCATTAGTCAAAGTTCCATAAGTAGTGGGCAAACTGTCACTATTACCTCAACAGCCAATACTACTGTCTCTAAATTTATGTATGCATTTTATAACAATGATCACCGTGATCCGTCAACCACTACCCCCCAACCTATCTATTACGAGGGATCTACCCACTATACTCCAACAGATACTAGAACAGCTACCTCTGATACTCAAACATTCAGTTATGAGGAACTAGCACGTCCTGATCATAATTTCTCTGATCAAGTTCCTTCAAGCATTCAGATTAATGGCTACTTTTTTGATTCAGCTGGTAATCAATCAGCAGCAGATGCAAATTGTGTAGTACAGTTGGCAGTGGCCGCACCTGCCCCAAGTGCATCCATTGCTCCTACTGAACCCCCTCCCCCACCTGAGGGAACTGTGTGTTATTCTGTTGCCGAAAGCGAAGCAGCTTTGGCCACAGATTGTTCACAATCCAATGCTCTCTCTTACAATGAACATCCTAAACTAACTACCTATACCCTACAAGACCAAACTCCTGGGGTTAAAAGAATCTATGTCAGATTTATTGGAACCAAGGGGACTCTCAGTACTCATTTTAAAGACATCACTTATCAAATTCCAGCTCAAATCAGCAATCTGGTTTGTCATTATGGCACCACTGGTAGCAAGACCGAAGCCACCATCAAAGGTACTAATTTTGGGGCTCAAGGAACCAATTCCAAAGTCACCATTTCCGGCCAAAATGCCACCATCACCACTTGGGACGGCATAGATACCATTGTAGCTTCCATTAACAGTAAGCCAGAAGGACAATTAACAGTTGAGGTGACCACTAATGATGGTAGAACTGTTTCTTCAACCTGTACAGTTGGTTTAACCACAGTTTCCTTTAATGCCAAAAATCAGTGTAAGCAAACCGGTAAATTTGATGCCTCGGATGTGTCTGTGAAGATTTATGATCTAATTTCCAGCGTGACCAAGCCAATTGTTGATCAAAAGGTCAGTCTGGAAGCAAAAGAGGGAGCTGCTCAAGGATTTAATCCCCAGCTGGAGATTGGTAAGGATTATGCCATAAGTGTGGATGCTCCACAAACTCTGACTGAGGTGGTTCAATTTAAGGCAGAAGAAGGCACCACGGTTTTACCAGATATTATCTTACCACCTGGTGATATTTCCGGTAGAGGGGCCACTGTTGGTGCATCTGATGGAGTGATTAATTCTGTTGACTACTCTGAGATGGTCAGACAATGGAATCTGGTCCAGGATGTGACCAGAACTGGTGATCTTAATGCAGATAAAAGAGTTAACAGTGTGGATTATTCCTGTATGGTTTTAAATTTCAATGATTCGGATGAGAAAATACCAGAAGCTACTTCTTCTGCTCAGCTAACATCAAGTGACAATTCTAGCAGTTTGTTCTAATATTAAAATATACATGGAAGACCAACTTGCCCAATTTAAAAGTACCAAAATAACTCGCGGCAGATTAATTCTGATAATTTTGGCTCTGATTATTTTAGGTGAAGTGATTTGGGCTGTTTTAACACTCAAGCCTTCCTCAAATATTCCCTCTGCAGTGCAACAGCAAACTGCCACCTCTGTTTCCCTAAATTCTGAGAAGGCTACAGTTAAAGTTGGTGAACAAATCAATACTACCATTAATTTGTCATCTGATATTAAAACAGATGGGGTAGATTTGATTATTAAGTTTGATCCTAATTTGTTGGCTGTAAGTGAGGCCACAGCTGGTGCTGGTCCGGTTAAAGTTGGCTCTATTTATTCAGCCTATCCCCAGAATTTGCTGGAGAGCCCTGGTCGAATCGTCATTTCTGGTATTACTAATCAACCTGGGGGTATTTTAGCAAATGGGGTTTTTGGCACCATCACTTTCAAAGCTAAAAAGGTAGGGGTGACTGATATTTCTTTTGAATTTACCCCCTCCACCACCACGGATTCTAATATAATTGAATCAGGGACTGGCAAGGATGTTTTGGAAAAAGTTAATAATTTACAGCTAAATATAACCCCATGAAACAGATAATAGTTATAATTATTATAATATTTATAACGGTTATACTAACCCCGGCTGCCTTTGCTCAGCAAGCCACCTTAGTCCTCTCCCCTGCTTCAGGCACTTTTAATAAGGGCTGTAATTTTTCTTTGAATATAGATTTAAATACTGGTGGAGCCCAAACAGACGGCACAGATGCCATAATTTTGTATGATACCTCTCGCTTTACTGCTACCTCCATCCAATCAGGCACCATTTATCCGGATTATCCTGGTAATAATATTGATGAGGCTAATGGTAGAATCACTGTTTCCGGTTTAGCCTCTGTTTCCACTCCTTTTACTGGTCAGGGTACTTTGGCTACCCTTAATTTTACGGTCAAGGATACTGCTCCCACCGGAGCAGTTCAAGTTCGGTTTGATTTTGATCCCAATGATAAAGCCAAAACCACTGACTCAAATGTAGTTCAAAGAGGCACAGTGGCTGATATTTTAAGTTCAGTGACTAATGGTAATTACACCATTGGCAGCGGAGCTTGTGGTGGTCAAGGTCAGACTGGCTTAACTCCGCCACCACCAGGTGGCACCCCTTCTGCCTCTTTGCAGCCCAAGCCCACTCCTCTGCCCCCTGCCGGAACTGAAACATTCACCTTTACTTTAGCCATTGTGGGCTCAATATTGACTATATTGGGTATACTGGGATTAGCACTTTTGTAATCCATGACCATCTCTGCCCTAATCACTGACTTTTTGGAATATCTGGAGCTGGAGAGAAATACCTCACAGCTAACCATTAAAAATTATGATCATTATTTAAAAAGATTCTTAGAGTTTGCGGGAGATTTAGATCCCAAAGATATTGATTTAAACTTAATTAAAAAATATCGATTATATTTGGCCCGCTACTCTGACCCAAAAACCAAAAGGCCCTTAAAAAGGATCACTCAGAATTATTTTATGATCGCTTTACGAGCTTTTTTAAGATATCTGGCCAGAGTAGATATTAAAACCCTTTCTCCTGAGAGGGTAGAACTGGGAGAGAGTGAGCCCAGGCCACTGAAAATATTGGATGAAACTCAGCTTAAATCTCTTTTGGATGCACCGGACACTTCTAAAAAGGATGGTTTAAGAGATAGAGCTATTTTAGAGACACTTTTTTCCACAGGGCTTCGGGTATCTGAATTGGCTTCGCTAAATTGCGATCAGATTAATTTAAGTAGAGGTGAGTTTGGGGTGGTGGGAAAAGGTGGCAAAGAGCGGGTGGTTTTTTTATCTGATTCCTCCAGAGAGTGGATCCAAAAATATTTACAAATGAGAAAAGATTTTTTTAAACCATTATTTATTAGGTTTCAAGGTAGAGTAGATCCTTCTAATAACGGAGAGAGTATGAGGTTGACTACTCGTTCTATTGAGAGAATTATTGAAAAGTATGTTAAAGCACTGGGATTACCTGTTAAGGCAACACCTCATACTTTAAGACATAGCTTTGCCACTGATTTATTAATCAATGGAGCAGATATTAGAAGCGTCCAAGAAATGTTAGGACATAGTAATATCTCCACCACCCAAATCTATACTCACGTCACCAACGCCCACCTAAAAGACGTACACAAATCATTCCACAGTGGAAATAAATAGATTTACACACCTGGTGTAATAGCTTTACACCTAAGGTCACTTGGTCAGTTTACCAACATCTTTTAGCACTGATGATAAAACTGTTGAGACTACCGATAAAACTATGGCTCCAAGTATAGCTGGCATCAATCCATCAATCATCAGTCCTTGAGGAACTATTGCTGAAACTAATAATAAGACCACGGCATTGATGACAAAAGCAAAAAGACCCAAGGTGACGATTGAGATTGGTGCCGTGACAAAGCTTAAGATAGGTTTAATGAAAGTATTGACTACCCCAAGCACAATTGCCACCAGAATTAAGGAGGCTGGATCCCCTACATTAAATCCGGGGACAACTTGAGCTGTTATCCAAAGAGCCACCGCATTTAAAAATAAAGCTACTAAAAGCTGCATTATTTAATCACCTCCCTTTTTAATAGATAATTTAATAGTGGAATAAATTTTAGAAGTTGTCAATATCAGATGGGTTTTCCAAGAAGTCCATAGATGGATAGATCACGCAGAAATCCAATAGCTTGATATGGCCAAGTTAAAATTACGGAATAAAATTGTGGTGATAAGAAAGAAAGAAAAGGCCACCTGTAATAGATGGCAAAGATAATGGCAAAAATAAAGCCAAACATAAAATAGAATATGGCAATGGTTGATAAAAGCTTTTCTTTAGACATTACTCAACCCTATCCCCTGATGAAACCACGGTGGCAGCAGCCACCTTTTCCCCCGCTCTTACTCTCATCAAAATTACTCCCTGAGTTTGTCTTTGCAAAGTGGGTACCTGTTTAAGATCCATCTTAATCAGCTGCCCCTTGGTAGAGGTTAAAACCAGGGTATCCATCTTTTTATCAACAACTTGTGCTGTCACAATTTGGCCGGTTTTAGAAGTGACTTGAGCAGCCTTGACTCCCTGTCCTCCCCGACCTTGTCTATTCCAGGATGTGGTGAGAGTCTTTTTACCTAAACCATTCTCCATCACTACCAGGAGTTCCCCTTCATCTTTACCAATTATATTAAGTGAAACTACCTCATCATCTTTGCCTAACTTGATACCTCTAACACCTGAGGTATCCCGGTGTGTAGCCTTAACCTGACCCTCGGAAAACCTGATACTTTTCCCTTTTAGAGAGACAATCATGGCATCATCCTCCCCACTGGTAGGACAAACCCAACCCAACTGATCACCTTGATCTAACTTAATGGCCACCAGGCCGTTTTTGCGAATATTGGCATATTCCTCAAGGGTGGTTTTTTTGACAGTCCCCTTTTTAGTACACATTAAGAAATATTTGGCCACCTCAGCCTTGGCCCGGCTGGTTAAAACCGCGGTGATTTTCTCACCTTGCTCAATATTGATTAAATTAACCACAGCCTGTCCTTTGGCAGCTCTTTGAGTCTCCGGAATCTCCCAAACCTTGATTTGAAAAACCTTGCCTTTATCTGAGAAAAATAATAAATTATCATGGGTTTGAGTGTAAAAGATGTGGGAAACAGCATCTGTTTCCTTGGTAGCAATACCCATCACCCCTTTGCCACCTCTTTGTTGGGTTCTAAATGAATGGGGTGATTGTCTCTTTATATAACCACCTTCAGTGATAGTGACAATAGTCACCTCATTTTGGACCAAATCTTCTTCGGAAAACTCCCCTACTTTTTGTTTATAAACCCGGGTTTTCCTATCATCGGCATATTTTTCTTTAATATTGATCAGCTCATCTTTAATAACTTTGAGAATTTTTTCCGGGTGAGAGAGCAAATCCTCCAGATAAGCAATAGTTTCCCTAACCATTTTTAGCTCATCCTCAATTTTTTGCCGCTCCAATGCTGCTAATCTTCGAAGTTGCATATCCAAAATAGCAATTGATTGGATTTCAGTTAATTTGAATTTTTTCATTAAATTAGTCTTAGCCTCATCAGCATCCTTGGATTTTTTGATAGTCTCAATCACCGCATCAATATTGTCTACCGCAATTTTTAATCCTTCTAAAATATGCTCTCTAGCTTTTGCCTCAGCCAGTTCAAACTCTGATCTTTTTCTGACAATGATTTGCCTATGATGAATAAACTCAGTTAGGATCTGTTTTAGAGTTAAAAGATGAGGTACTCCATCTGATAAAGCCACTAAATTAACATTAAAAACAGACTGCATGGCAGTTGATTTATATAAATTGTTTAATAAAGACTGGGGTTTGGCATCTCTTTTTAGATCAAAGACAATTCTGACCATTTGTTTTCTGTCTGATTCATCCCTAAGGTCAGAGATTCCCTCCAGCTTTTTGTCCTTGACCAGTTCGGCAATTCTGGCAATTAGAGTGGCTTTATTAACCTGGTATGGCAGTTCTGAAACAATAATTTGCATTTTTCCCTTAACATCCTCATCAACTTCAGCTTTAGCTCTCATCACAATCCTGCCCTTGCCAGTGGCATAGGCTGCTATAATTTCTTGAGCATCATAAATTGAGGCACCTGTGGGAAAATCTGGGCCTTTAATATACTGCATTAGATCTTCAACTGTGGCATCAGATTCAAAGGATTCTTCTTTTTTGGCTTCTCCATTAGCTTTGATCTGATGGTCAATCATGTAAATTAAGCCGTCACAAACCTCCCCTAAATTATGAGGTGGGATTTGGGTGGCCATACCAACAGCAATACCGGAGGCTCCATTTAATAACAGGTTGGGTATAACTGAGGGTAAAAGTATTGGTTCTTGGGTAGTGCCAGAATAATTATCAATAAATTTGACAGTATTTTTGTTGATGTCTCTTAACAGTTCATCTGAAATTGCAGCTAGCCTGGCCTCAGTATATCTCATGGCAGCCGGAGAATCCCCATCTATTGATCCAAAATTTCCCTGTCCATCAATCAGCATATACCTTAGGGAAAAATTTTGAGCCATTCTGACTAAGGCTTCATAAACAGGAGCATCTCCGTGTGGATGGAAGTTTTTTAAGACTTCACCTACAACGGCAGCAGACTTTTGGTATCTGGAAGTATGATGAAGTCCTTGCTGGTGCATGGCATAAATAATTCTTCGCTGAACTGGTTTAAGACCATCCCGGACATCAGGAAGTGCCCTAGATACAATCACAGACATGGCATAGTCCAAATAGGACCTTTGCATCTCTTCCACTATGGGAGCCGGTTGTACTTTACCAACGTTTTGCATCTTAGTGAGGCATTAAAAAAAGGCTTTTAAGCCATAATAATTATATCCTTTTTAAGGCTGCAAAAGCAAGGTTATACTTCCTCAAATTTGGCATTTTTGTAAAATTTTGGGCCTGATTCTAGAATAAATTCTTTGGGATCGCCTCTGTCTAAATTTATGATTCCATCTAAATGATCAATTTCGTGTTGAAAAACTCTATTTAGCTTTTTGCCCAACAGAGTATGGTGCTTGGTTTTCCATTCTTGCAGCTGACCCATTTCATCAAAATATTCAAACTCAATCCAGGTAGGTCTGATTAAAGGTACAATTACTGGATTAGCACTCATACACATTTCAGGGTACTTATTCTTTTCCTTTGAAAATTTAGTAATTTTGGGATTAATGATGGTAACTAGCTTCCCACTTGACGAGTGGGAATTCGGATTATAGATGACGGCAAATCTCTCATGAATTCCCACTTGAGGAGCAGCAATTCCTCTACCCATGCCAGTTAGTTTTCTATATTTTAGTAAACAATTTTTTAAATATTTAATTTTTTGCTGAAAAATTTTAGAAGTAATTTGATTGACCGGAACTGGTTTTGAGGACTGTCTTAAAATAGGAGACTCCCCTATTTGATAAATAAAATTAGAAACCAAAGCCGCCCTCTCAAAAACTTTAACTTTGTATTTCCTAAATGGAGCTAAATCTGGTTTCCAAGATTTCATTTCAAAGCTAATTTGATGATTTTATCTAAAAGTTTAGGAAAAGTAATGCCAATAGCTTGAGCTGCTTTGGGAAATAATGAGGCAGCTGTTAAACCCGGGATTGTATTAATCTCCAATACGTAAGGTGTTCCATTATAAACTATGAAATCTATTCTGGAAAATTGGCCTAGATTTAAAGTTTTGTGAATTTTTAATGCTATTTTTTGAGCTTGTTGTTGGATCTTTTTACTTACAGATGGAGCATGAGGTATTTCTTGAGTTACCCCAGAATATTTATTTTGATAATCAAACCAACCGCCTTTAGGTGGAACAATTTCTATAATTGGTAAAGCATAGTTTTGCAAAATTGCCACTGTAATTTCTACACCTTCCAGATATTTTTCTACTAGAAGAGGTAATTTTGATTTCAATAATTTATTAATTAGAGAGCTTTTTAAATCACTTACTGTTTTTAAAATAACTACTTCCCTGGAAGATCCACCAGAAGAACTTTTTAAAACAGAGGGAAAGCCAAATTCCTGTATCTCTTTTTTCGTTTTAACTATTTTCCAAGCTGCCGTTGGAATATTTAAATCTTCACAGAATTTCTTAAAGGGAATTTTGTACCAGCCCTTTTTATAACCTTGCCACTTACCTCCCACAAATGATATCCCTAAATTTGATAAAAACTTTTGTAAGCCCCCTCCTTCTCCTTCTTCACCGTGAAGAACTGGAAAAATAACATCAAAATTTTTTGATATTTTTTTAAGCTCCTTAAAACCTTTTTTAAGGTCAAAAAGTTTTACTGAATGTCCAATTTCTGCCAAGCCCTTTTTAACTTGTTTGGCAGACATAAGAGAAATTCTTCTTTCAGATGATGTTCCACCGGTAATGATTAAAACCCTCATAACAACAAATTATAACCCATAGCGTACATTATTTCGACTATCCAATATCTTGTGGATTGACAAAGATGGTTATCTTGTTTATTGTGGGTTTTATGCAGCTGAAACTTTTAGCAATAGGGATTATTTTAATGGGAATATTTTCCCGCCTTGTTCCCCATGCTCCCAATATTGCAGCCATCGGGGCTTTAATGCTTTTTGGAGGAGTATATTTGCCTAAAAAGATTTTCTGGCTGCCTATTTTGGCTTTATTTATTACTGATTTTTTTATTGGCTTTTATGGAACAGATATGATTTATGTTTATGGAAGCTATCTACTTGTTGGTTTGATTGGGCTTTGGCTAAGAAAACATAAGAAACCTTTAATTGTTTTAGGTTCTGCTTTAACCTCCTCAGTATTATTTTTCTTAATTACTAACTTTGGAGTTTGGGCCCCACCTAATAATTGGTATCCTCACACCCTGGATGGATTACTAACCAGCTACACCATGGCCCTACCCTTTTTTAGAAATTCTTTAATAGGAGATTTGGGATATACTGTTTTACTCTTTGGCGGATATGAAATTATTCAATATCTTTCTAAGAAATATTTGCCCCGAAAACTTTTTCAACTGCTTTATTAAATTTTCTGCCTCTATCAAATTCATTTTGGAATAAATTAAAAGAAGTAGCTGCTGGGGAAAAGAGAATGATATCCCCTTTTTTGACTATTTCTTTTACATCAATAAGTAATTTTTCTAAATCATCATAAGTCCCTGCTATTAAATCTTTGTTTTTCATTAATTTTTTAATTTGATCCGTAGAATCTCCTTCTAAAAAGAAAACTTTCTTGACAGAATTCCCTACGATCGTTGCATATTTTGTATAGTCCATTCCTTTGTTCATCCCTCCACAAATTAGGATACACCCTGGAAATGTTTTGATGGCTTGAATCCCCGCTTCAGGGGAAGTGGCAGTTGTATCATTGATAATTTTGACTCCATTCCAAACCTTGATAAGTTCCATCCGAAATGAGATACCTTTAAAATGTAATGTAACCTCCAAAATGGTTTCTTCATCCATCCCAAACGTCTTGGTTATAGCAAAAGCAGCTGCTATGTTTTCTAAGTTATGTTCCCCCTTCAATCTTGGTTTAAAATCTTTAGGAAGGTCCTCTTTTGAAAAATAAATTATTTGAGCCTTTAATCCTTTTAGGAAGTTAGGTTTACTGGTTATTGGATCAAATTTTTTTAAAAATAAGTAATCAGACTTTGTTTGGTATTTTCCTATTATTATTTTTGACTGAATATATTCTTCCATGGTTTGGTAATAATTAAGGTGGTCAGGTGTAATGTTGGTGATCACAGCCCACTTGGGAGAAACCTTATGTTGCTCGAAAGCTTCCAGCTGAAATGAGGAAATTTCTAAAACTACCAGAGTATCTGGTTTAACATGAGGTATGGTATCCAAAACACTTTTACCAATGTTTCCTGCTAAAATTATATTATTCCATGTATGTATGCGTTGTACATGCCCGGCATGGGTTAGCTTGACATGCCAGGATTTTGCCAGATATTTGTTCAAAACATCATAAATCAAGGAAGCTATAGTGGATTTGCCTTTGGTGCCGGTGATTCCAATAATTTGAGAAGGTTTTACAAAATCTAGAAAAATTCCCATGTCTTGTTGTACCTTTTTGCCCTGTTTTCTAGCATATTCAATATGAACATTCCCAGGTTTTACAGCAGGATTTTTAATGATTAGATCAGCCCACTCTATATCCTCATTTTTATGTTCACCTAAAGTATAGGTAATATTGGGAAAGCTTTTTAATTGATCTAATGAGAGCTTAAGAATCTGTTTTGATTTTAAATCAGTTACTCTAACTGTTGCCCCCTGTTGGGCAAAAAATTTAGCAGATCCCACTCCACCCTGATTTAACCCCAAGCCAAAGATAAGAACCCGCGTTCCACGGAACCTTGCCTTTTTGCTTCGCAAAAACGTAAGTACCTTCTTTCCTTTAAATTCATCCATGGTATGGTATTATATCGCCCATATGAATAACAATCCAATTGGCATATTTGATTCAGGGATCGGTGGTTTAACAGTTGTTAAGGAAATTTTAAAAGAATTACCCAGTGAAAATATTATTTATCTAGGTGATACAGCCAGAGTGCCTTATGGCACTAGAGGTAAGGAAGTTATCACTAAATTTGCTTTGGATCTGGCCAATTTCCTTTTAAAAAAGAAAGTCAAATTTTTAGTAGTTTCTTGTAATACCATTTCCTCTATCTGTTTGGATGTAATTGAATATATTTCCCCTGTGCCAGTTCTGGGAGTTATCCAACCGGCTGTAGATGAAGCCTTAAAGACTACCAGATCTGGTGTAATAGGGGTAATAGGAACTCCTGCCACCATTGCTTCTAAAATTTATGAGAAAAAACTTAAAAGGAAAAATCCCAAATTAAAAGTAAAGACTGTCTCCTGTCCTTTATTTGTGCCTCTGGCTGAAGAGGGATTGATAAATCATGCTGCCACTAAATTGGTAGCCAAAGAATATCTTAAAGGATTCAAAAATAATGGAATTGATACTTTAATTTTGGGTTGCACTCACTATCCCATCCTAAGATCCATTATCCAGCAAACAGTTGGACCAAAAGTAACTTTGATTGATTCAGCCAAACCTACGGCCAAAAAACTGAACGAGCTTTTAGAAGAAAAAAATTTACTAAGAAGTGAGGAAAAAGTTAGGCATGAGTTTTTTGTGACAGATGCACCAGAGAGGGTGTATAAAGTGGCTGACAATTTTTTTGGCGATCACCTAAATGGGAAGTTAAAAGAGATTAACCTACCAATTGCTTAGCAATTTTATCTATATCCCCTGCTCCCATGAAAAAGATAATATCACCACTTTGAACATGGTGTTTAAGCATTGGTATTATTTGGTCCTTGGTATGATAGACTAGATTACTTGACCCAACTGCCTCTACTAATTGTTTTGAAGTAACTAAACCTGTGTCCACTTCCCTACTTGGATAAATATCAGTAATAATTATTTTGTCCACAGGTAATTCTTTAAATACTTTGACAAAATCATCAAAAAGGGCTTTTGTTCTAGAAAACATGTGGGGTTGATAAATTAAAATAATTCTATTTTTAGGAAATTTTTCCCTGGCAGCTTGCATGGTGGTTTTTATTTCTGTTGGGTGATGTCCAAAATCAGAATAAACCTTAGCTCCCACTTGTCCTGAGCTTGTCGAAGGATGGTACTCCCCAATATACTCAAATCTTCTGCCTATTCCAGGGTAATTGGATAAACTTTTTTGAATAGTTTGTGGACTAATTCCTAAAAGAAGTCCAACTTGATAAGCTGCTGAGGCATTCCATCTGTTAAATTCACCAGGAATCTCTAAGGAAAAATCTATGGGTTTCTTTGAATAATCTAAAGTTATATTGCCACCCTTGGGGTGGACATTCAGAATTTCTGTTACTACAGGATCCGAAAGATTGGCCACAATGGTCTGTTTTGTGGATTCCAAGAATTTTTTAAAACTATCTTTGTACGAATCAAAATCCTGAAAATACTCCGGATGATCCATTTCAATATTGGTGACAACTGAAATATCAGGAGAGGTTGCTAAAAAATTATCATTAAACTCATCAGCTTCAACTAGGAAAAAACCCTTTTTGTCATCTCGAGTGATTAACGAGAGATCTCTAGATTTTGAATCATGAGATTCCTCACTTCGTTCGGAATGACGTGAGGAAATTCTGTAATTTGCTTTCCACCAAGGGACTATGGTTCCTAGTTCCACCGTAGGATCTAGCCCAGCATCCTCTAAAATTTTAGCAATCATGGCAGTGGTGGTAGTTTTACCATGAGTTCCACAAACAGCTATTACAAATTTATCCTTCATTAAATACTTTCCCATAAACTCCTGCCAAGTAAGAATAGGAATTTCCCCCCCCTTTGCCTCTAAAAGTTCTGGATTATTGGGATCTAAAGAGTATATGGCAGGTGTTACTGCCAATATATCTACGTTCCCACTTTTCAAGTGGGAAGCTGAATGCCCTTGGGATAACTTGACACTTCCGATGTGTAAAGTGAATTCGTTGTTTGGCTCAAGGTCACAGCCACTAACTTCAAATCCATAAGCTTTTGCAATAGCTGCAGCAGCAGATGCTCCAGACCCCCCAATTCCTAAAAAATGTACTTTTTTCATTTGACAAATTATATGATTTTTAAGGTGTAAAAGCGACTAATTGATTATTTTATTATTAAGATATAAACTAATTCTAAAATGTCAGAACAAGTACAAAGACCACCTGATAAAATACTTCGTTCTGTTTTAGAGGATGAGGTAGATAGAATAAGACAACAAGGTCCGGAGCAATTCCGGGAATTTCAACAAGGCGCGATGGCTAATATGGAGAAGGGAGTACCAGGGTTAGGTAGATACTTGCAACAAGTAATAGACCAATCCCCGACAGCTGAAGAGAAGGATAGAATTTTTGAAGCCTGCTACGTTTTCTACCATATGAGAGTATTACCAGGTGAATCCTCGACAAAGTCCTAAATATCTAAAATAGCTTGTTTAGCATGGGTTTGGATAAATCTTTTTCTGGGGGGAACCTCATCTCCCATGAGCATGGTAAAGACCTCATCTGTTTGTTCTGCATCCTCAATATTTACCTGCTTTAAAACTCTATTTTCCGGATTCATAGTGGTTTCCCAAAGCTGATCTGGATTCATTTCTCCTAGACCTTTGTACCTTGAAGTGATAATTCCTGCCCCATCTGTTGTGCCCTTGACTCTTTTCATAACTTGATTTTTTTCTTCCTCAGAATAAGCATAATTTAATTCCTTACCTTTTTGGATTTTATAAAGAGGAGGCTGGGCTATATATAAATAACCTTTCGTAATTACCTCCGGTAAATACCTAAAGAAGAATGTCAAAAGTAAAGTCCGGATATGTTCCCCATCCACATCTGCATCAGTCATAATGATAATCCTGTGATATCTGGTTCTACCATAATCTACTGTATCTCCTATTCCAGTGCCCAAAGCTATTACCAACGCCTTAATTTCTTCAAATTCCAAAATTTTATCCAACCTGGCTCTTTCTGTGTTAAGAATTTTCCCCCGAAGAGGCAAAATGGCCTGGAATTTTCTGTCCCTTCCCTGTTTAGCAGATCCACCGGCCGAGTCACCTTCCACTATATATAATTCTGATCCGGCAGGATCCCTTTCCTGACAATCTGCCAATTTTCCAGGCAAAGTCATTCCTTCCAAAGCCCCTTTTCTAATCACCGCATCTTTGGCAGCCCTGGCAGCAGCTCTGGCTCTGGCTGCCAACATCACTTTTTCCAAAATCCTTCTACCCTCCTGCGGATTTTCCTCAAAATACATATCCAGTCCTTCATTAACAATTTGGGTGACAATTGGTTGAACCTCGGCATTACCCAATTTTTCCTTGGTTTGCGATTCAAACTGGATTTTATCCGAATCCATCTTAATGGATACCACCGCAGTTAATCCTTCCTTCACATCCTCACCGGTTAAATTTTCATCCTTCTCTTTTAAAGCTTCAATTTTGCGCGCATAATCATTAACAGCCCGAGTTAGGGCAATCCTAAAACCAGTTAAGTGGGTCCCGCCTTCAGTTGTAGGAACAACATTAGCAAAGGATTCCACATTTTCCACAAAGGAGTCATTGTATTGGATCGCCACTTCGCAATCCACCCCCTCTATTACCCGATGAATCAAAATTGGATCCGGATGAATCAGAATTTTATTTTTGTTTAAGTGTTTAATTAAGGTGGCCAAACCCGACTGGAAGTAAAAATGACGCTCCTGTCCACCCCTTTCATCGTAAAGGTGAAAAAAGACTCCAATAGTATTAAAGACTGATTTATCTGCTAAAAAAGAAACTTTGGTGCCTGTTTTGGATTGCCAATCAAATGCTGACTCAAAAGGCAGTTTGCCATTGGTGTTAATGGGTGCCACCACAGCTTTGGCCTTGCCTCGGGTATATTCCTGAAAATATTGCTTGCCCTCCCTTCTGACATCTGCTCGAAGATAATCTGATAAGGCATTAACTGCAGAAACCCCCACTCCATGTAAACCAGTGGAGACCTTATATCCTCCTTCACCAAACTTACCTCCGGCATGCAGAGTGGTCATGATGACTTCCAAAGCGGACTTGCCTACTTTGGGGTGTTTTTCTACCGGAATTCCCCGGCCATCATCAGCCACGGTAATATAATTATTCTCGTGCAAAATGACCCAGATATTTTTGGCAAAGCCGGCCAAAGCCTCATCTATAGAGTTATCCACTACCTCTTTGATGAGTTGATGTAGCCCTCTTAGATCTGTGGAACCAATATACATGCCCGGGCGCTTGCGTACCGGCTCTAAACCTTCAAGTACCTGGATCTGTTCTGCACTATATTTGGTGGAGGCTTTAGCCATAAGGTATTATTTTATCATTATTTGGAGGGCATCACCAGCATTAAATATTCCAAAATGGCCCGGATATTGACATTTTGATTGGCCCATTCTTCAGCCTGCAGTAATTCTTTTATAAAATCTGTGCTCCCACTTTGAATGTGGGAAGCTAGATTTTTATGAAAATAATTTACTAAGGCATATAAAAATTCTTCTCTATCCTTTAGTTTTTCAATGTATTCAAATCTTTCTTCTATGCTTATTCTTAAAAGTCTTTCAATATCAGCTATATAGATACCAACCCCCGGTGTTGGATAGCTTGAAACCTCGGGTATATGGATAACCTGGCAGCGTGAGATGATAGTGGGTAACAACTTTGACTCATTATCCACCCCCAAAATAAAAAGCCCCTCCTTCGGTAGTTCCTCAAGGGTTTTTAACAGGGCATTTTGGGCCTCAATTGTCAAATTAGAAGCATCTTCCAAAACGACTGCTCTGCCTTTGGCAGAATATGGTTTTAGGGAAAAATGTTCTTTAATTTTTCTGGCCTCAGCAATTCCTAATTTAGAATCAGCATTAAAATATAAAACATCCGGATGATTTGTATTCCCACTTCCCAAGTGGGAACGTAGAGTTTGATCAATTTCTTTTTTGATATCTTCTAAAGATGGTGAAATCAAAAGTTTGGCTATCATAATAGAGATCCTTCACTAATCGCTCAGGTCTTCGACCCTGAGGCTCAGACCCGAAGGGATGACACTTCGTGTCAGTTTTAACTTTTTAGCATTGACATGTCAAGATGGATCTGGACATAATAGATCTAGACCCAAAAAATAATTTGGGTTTTAAGCTTATGGCAAATCAGGCTGCCCAAACTACTCAGACCAATAGAGACCAAATAGAAGATATTTTATTTAAGCAAGGACTGTTAACCTCTGATCAGCTGTCTGCAATTAAATTAGAAAGTATCAATTCTGGCCAACCGATTGATAAAATCTTGGTTCAGCACAATTTAGTGCCCCTAGATAAGTTAACTCAGGCCAAGGCCCAGCTTCTTAATGTCCCCTTTATCAAGCTGGAGGGTAAGGCCATCTCGGCAGATATTTTAAATCTGATTCCTGAACCTGCTGCCAGACGTTATCAGATCATTCCCTTTGACAGACGAGAAGATGAGCTCATGGTAGCCATGGTAGATCCTTTGGATATTCAAATCATCCAATTTATTGAAAAAAGGTCAGGTTTTAGAGTTAAGCCCTTTTTGGCTTTAGGGGATGATATTTTAAAAGCTATCAGGGATCAATATGCCCAAAATTTAACTAGTGAGGTGACCTCAGCCTTAAGGGAAGTAGAAGAGGTTAAGCCAGAAGAAGTTCAAGAACAAGGGCCAGAAATGATCAGGGAGGCACCTGTCTCCAATATCATCAACCAACTCTTGGAATATGCTGTTAAAACTCGGGCCTCTGATATTCATATTGAACCGCAAGATGATCGGACCAGAGTCAGATATAGAATTGATGGAATTTTACAGGAGAAGATCTTACTGCCAAAAGGGGTGCATGAGGCCTTGATTTCTAGAGTGAAAATTTTGGCAGTCTTAAAAATTGATGAAAAAAGACTGCCCCAGGATGGTAGATTCACCTTTAATTATGGATCAAATGAGGTGGATTTGAGAATTTCCACTGTCCCCACAGTTTTTGGAGAAAAAGTGGTGATGAGACTTTTACCTAAATCATCTGCCGCTCCCTCTCTTTTCGAATTAGGTCTAAGAGGTACCTCTTTGAGAAATCTGGAGGCTCAGCTGCTTCGGACTCATGGTATCATCTTAATTTGTGGCCCCACCGGTTCTGGTAAAACTACCACGCTGTATTCGATACTCACCAAAGTTTCCACCACCAAGGTGAACGTGGTTACTATTGAAGATCCGGTCGAGTATCAAATTCCTGGTGTTAATCAGGTTCAGGTTAATCCTCAAGTAGGTTTAACCTTTGCCTCAGCCTTAAGGAGTTTCCTTCGGCAAGATCCTAATATAATAATGGTAGGAGAGATTAGAGATACGGAAACCGCGGATTTGGCCATTCAGGCGGCTTTGACTGGTCACCAAGTTTTCTCCACTGTCCATACCAATTCTGCTGCCGGTGCTCCACCCAGGTTGTTGGACATGGGAGTTGAACCATTTCTTCTTACCTCTTCCCTTTATGCCGCAGTCGGCCAAAGGGTGGTCAGAAAAATTTGCCCAAAATGTAGAGTGGAATTTGTAGCTATTCCAGAGGTGGTGGAAAATATCAAAACGGTTTTAGGCAAACTGTTGCCGCAATCTGCAGTCAATGGTAGTTTAAAACTTTTTAAAGGAAAGGGCTGTAACTTTTGTGCAACCACTGGTTATTTGGGTAGAATTGGTATTTTTGAATCACTGATTGTGACAGATGCCATTGCCAAGTTGATTTTAGAGCATGCTTCTTCCTCAATCATTGAGAAAGAAGCCATCGCCTCCGGCATGATTACCATGAAACAGGATGGATATTTAAAGGTGCTGGAGGGCATAACAACTTTGGAGGAGGTACTTAGAGTTGCACAAGATTAAGTGAGAAAATTCCAAATCACAAATTCCAAATAACAAACTATTTGTAATTTGGTGCTTGGAATTTGGAATTTTATTTATGAACATTAACCAGCTCTTAGACTTAACTATCTTAAGAAAAGCCTCAGATTTACATCTGTCTGTTGGTTTTCCTCCCACACTCAGGATTAACGGAGAACTGATCCCCATCCCTGGTGAAGAGGTCATGACCGAGTCCCAGATTGAAAGTTTGGTCACGCCCTTGTTGTCTGAGATCCAAAAAAATATCTTTGCTCAGACTTTTGAATTAGACTTTTCCTTTGAATTTGAAAATAAGGGTAGGTTTAGAGTCAATATTTATAAACAAAGAGGTAATATAGCAGCTGCCTTAAGATTAATCCCTTTCCGTATTCCCCTTTTGGAAGAAACTGGCTTGCCTCAAGTAGTTTCCAAACTGACCGAGCTTAGACAGGGTTTTATTTTGGTGACAGGGCCGACCGGCCATGGTAAAACCACCACCCAGGCAGCCTTTATCAACAAAATTAACCATGATCGAGCTGTTCATGTGATTACAGTAGAAGATCCGATTGAGTACGTTTATCCAAAGGGCAAATCTTTGATTGATCAGCGGGAGATGTATCGAGACACCAAATCCTGGTCCAATGCCCTGAGGGCTATACTTAGGGAAGACCCAGATGTGGTGTTGATCGGAGAAATGAGGGATTTGGAAACAATTGCCTCGGCCATGACCATTGCTGAAACTGGACATTTGGTGTTTGGTACCTTGCATACCAACTCAGCTGCTCAATCAGTGGATAGAATTATCGATGTCTTTCCTGAGATTCAACAGCCGCAAATTAAGTTACAGCTAGCTGCTACCTTAGAAGCCATTATTTCTTTAAGACTAATTCCCACCATCGAACCTGGTCGAACTTTGGCAGCAGAGATTCTGTTTGCCACTCCGGCTGTCCGCAACATCATCAGAGAAGGTAAATCATACCTGATAGATAATATTATTGAAACTTCAGCTGAGTTGGGCATGCAAAGTATCGAGCGCTCCCTGGCAGAGCTGGTTAAAAAAGGCAAGATCTCTCAAGATGTGGCCTTAAGGTATGCTCTACGCCCGGAACTACTCAATAAGCTTATTAAATAATGATCAAATCACAAGCACCAAATGACAAATAAATCTCAAATCACAAGCACCAAATTCCAAACGTTTGTAATTTGTAATTTGTAATTTTTTATCCAACCTATGGCTGAATTCATCTATAGAGCTAAAGACCTGAATGGCAAAGAATATAGCGGCGACGTTCAGTCTGCCGATATTCGCACTGCAGTGGGGATTTTAAGAAAAAGAGGCTTGGTGGTGATTACGGTCAAGCCAAAATTTAAATCAGCCGCTCCCTTTTTGGAGGCTTTTTTAAACCGGGTCAGTTTTTCCGAATTGGTAGTCACCACCAGGCAGCTGGCCACCATGGTAGGTAGCGGTTTGGTGCTGTCTGAGGCTATTGATATTTTAGAAGAACAACAGACCAATAAAACTTTTAAAAAGGCTCTGGGAGAAATATCATCAGATGTCAAAGGTGGTTTAACTTTGGCTCAGGCTTTAAGTCGGCATCCCAAAATTTTCCCTCGACTTTATGTCAATCTGGTCAGAAGCGGAGAAACTTCCGGAAAATTGGATGAGGTACTTCTTCGAATGGCCACTGGATTGGAGAAGGAAAGAGAATTTCAAGCCAGGGTCAGAGGAGCTATGATCTATCCGGCGGTGGTGTTAACTATGATGGGGGTAGTAATTATCATCATGATGGTCTTTGTCATCCCCAAATTGGTCACCCTATATGATCAGTCAACTTTGGAACTTCCTTGGCCAACCAAGATTTTAATTGCTTCCTCAAATCTTTTTATCAATTTCTGGTGGGCTTTTATTATCTTAGTAGTGGCGGCTATTTTTGGCCTAAAAAGGTGGAACAAAACTCCTGAAGGCCATCTATTTTTAAGCAACCTAATACTTAAGCTGCCGATTGTTGGTAAAATTGTCTCAAATGTTACTTTGACTAACTTTAACCGCACCTTTGGGCTACTCACCTCAGCTGGTATTCCCCTTTTGGACTCAATCTCAATTGTGGAAGATATGACAGAGAATGCTGCTTTTAAAAAGGTGTTAAAAGAAGCGCATGGGGGAGTAGAAAAGGGGTTGCCACTTTCCTCGCTTTTGACTAGTACCATTTTCCCCCGGATTGTGGGGCAGATGGTTAAGGTAGGTGAAGAAACAGGCAAGATTGATGAAATATTTTTGAAACTGGCAGACTATTTTGAGTCAGAGTCTGATCATTTAATTAAAAATCTGACAGTGGCTATTGAGCCAATTATCTTGATTATTTTGGGAATTGGAGTAGGATTTTTGGTTATATCCATTATTTTGCCGATCTACCAATTAACCACCAGCTTTTAAATGACCCCTTGACGAAAGAGTAGAGGTTATGAATACAATAAAATATAGAGTGAAGGGGGGTGAGTAGTTTTTGAGAAAATCTGCCCAGGTTCTAACTAGAGGGTTTACCCTAGTGGAACTTTTGGTTGTTATTGCTATTATTGCCATTTTGGCGGCAGTGGTGGTACTGATTGTTAATCCCTTAGAGGTAACTAGAAGGGCTCGTGATGCCACCAGATTTGCTGATGTGACTAATGTTCAACAAGCCATCAATGTGACTGTTCAAGAAGCAACTGGATCAGGAGCTGAAGTGCTTTGTGCTGGAGGATCTGCTCCCTGTGTAGGTAGAAGTACAGATAGTGGTTCCCAATCATCAGCTGGTACTGGATGGGTTAAAGTTGATTTGACTGTGCAAAATGCAGTGGCTGTACCAAACTTGCCAAATGATCCGCAAAATACATCCGGTGCAACCGGCATGCACTATACTTATTGTTCTGACGGTAATGCTTGGGAAATCAATACCAGGCTAGAGTCAACCCGATATACAGTGGATGAAGATCGTGATGGTGGAGATGGTGGGGATGATCCTGATATATACGAGACTGGTTCTGACCCAGGTTTGAATTTGATCTCACCATCAGGTGGTTCATGTACTTATTAAGTTTAGTTGCTTCTGGCTTTATTTTAGGGACGATTTTAGGTAGTTTAACCAAAGCCCTAGCTGACAGAAGTTTAACTAATGGTAAGTTTTTGGGAAGGTCGTACTGCCCGCATTGCAAAAAAGTCTTGCGATGGTACGACCTTCTTCCTATTGTCTCCTACCTACTTCTAAAAGGAAAATGTCATTATTGCCACAAAAATATTGGCAAAGAATATTTAATGGTGGAGTTAGTGATGGGGCTTTTGATAGCCTATTTATTCTATCAGAACTTCTCATACTTTAACTTTCCCCTTTCTCCTTTACCCTTTACCCTTTTTTTCTTAGATCTTATTTATAAAATCTTCTTTATCACGGTTTTAGCCATTCTATTTATAACAGATCTTAAGAAGATGTTAATTCCGGATCGGATAGTTATTCCAGCAATCATCATCAGCTCTATCTATCTAATTATGACCACCATTCTAAAAATTGGCTTCCTATATTATTCCCTCTCCCAAACTCAAATAGGCAGATACTTACTTCCTCCTCACAGTGAATTTTTTCAAAGGCATGCCTTAATTGCGGCTGAGGGAGCAATAGGAGCATTTTTAGTGGCGCTTACAATTGGAGGACTCTTTTTATTTTTGGCAAAAATTACTGGAGGTCGAGGTATGGGAGGTGGAGATGTCAAGTTAGGATTTTTAATGGGATTAGGCTTAGGTTTCCCCAATGCTTTGGTGGCCTTAATGGGAGGATTTTTATCAGGGGCAGTGGTAGCCATCATCTTAATTATTTTAGGTAAAAAACATTTTGGCCAGTCTATCCCCTTTGGACCATTTTTGGTGTTAGGTAGTTTAGTGGCTCTTTTTTGGGGTAATCAAATAATGGGGTGGTATCTGAGATTATCATTCTCAGGCTAAATTGGGGTCTTGACAAGATGTTAATTCATATGCAAATAATGGAATAGAACT
Organism: Candidatus Daviesbacteria bacterium; assembly: GCA_016176405.1. Taxonomy (GTDB): domain Bacteria; phylum Patescibacteriota; class Microgenomatia; order Daviesbacterales; family UBA10151; genus JACOXG01. The sequence continues at coordinate 51,432 of JACOXG010000011.1, forward strand.
AAAAAATGAAAAAGTATCTGCCCAAAACTTCTGGTTTCACCTTAGTTGAACTTTTGGTAGTTGTGGCCATTATTGCCATTTTAGCAATAATTGGTATTGCTATTTTCTCCGGTCTTCAACCAAGGGCTAGAGATGCCACCAGAAAATCAGATCTAGAAGCTATTTCTAAGGCTATGGAAACTCAGTATGTAGAAAGTACTGCTCAATATGCTGCCTTGGCTGCGACCTTCTTTGCAGGTGGAACAATTCCCACAGATCCACTAAACGGAACAACTACCTGTCAATCAAATACTTGTAAATACTGTGTGAGAACAAGCAATGGCAATTGTACAACTACAGACACTACTGTAGCAGCTGGGCAACCTCCTGCAGGTACCAGCTATAGAGTTTGTACTAATTTAGAACAAGGTACACCCACTTTTCTTTGTTACGCCAGTCAACGCTAACTTACTACTTGCATTTTAAAAAAATTTATTGGAATAATAAATTAACATGCCCAACAAAAAAGGTTTTACCCTGGTTGAACTGCTGGTAGTTATAGCTATCCTGGCCATCCTGGCTATTATTGGCATAGTGATTTTCACCGGGCTGACCAAAAATGCTAATGAAAGTAGAAAAAAATCCGATGTGGAAACCATAGCCAAAGTTTTGGAAGCACAGTATAGTCCAATAGCTGGTTACCCTAATCCTCTGGCAGGCACTTTCTTTGCTTCAGGAATAGTACCAACACCTCCTGAGGGAGGTACCTACAATGTTGTATATAGTACTGGTAATGTTGGTTTTAGAGTTTGTGCAGATTCTGCTGATACTGATCCCCTTACAACCTGTAGTGCGTCTTCTAGTACTTGTTTCTGTAAAGATTCCAGCCAATCACAATACGTAGCCGCTGGTGGTCCCCCACCAGGAGGTGGTGGAAATCCCAAACGGGTCTTTGTGACCAGTACCACATCTAATGGTAATTTAGGTGGATTAGCTGGAGCTGATACTACCTGTAACACACGCGCCAGTTCAGAAGGATTAGGAGGTACTTGGGTGGCTTGGCTGTCCACTACTACAGTTGCTGCCAGTTCAAGGGTGAATCAAACAGGTGCTCCTTATGAGTTAGTCAATGGTACAGATATTGCCGATGATTGGACAGATTTAACCACTCTTCATGATGGAACTAATTACCTAAAAGCTGCAATTAATATTAATGAAAGTGGAACAACAGTAACAGCTAATGTCTGGACCAATACAACTGTAACTGGAGGTATACCCGCCACATCAGCTGATTGTAGTGGTTGGACCTCGCCAGATTCTGCTGTTACTGGAAAAGGTGGCACTACCACAAGTACCACTGCTACCTGGACTGCTGCTGGTAGTACTCCAACCTGTAATAATTCTTATCGTTTATATTGTTTTGAGCAATAATTTAAATTTACCTAGTACCACTACGCCCTTTATCAAATTTATCAAACAGGTATGCCCCTCGCTACTAGTCGCACTACTAATTACGTGTTACCAACCCCCGGTGTCAACACCCGGGGTTTAATAGCTTGAAACCTAAGGATATTTTGTGGTAATGTAGCCTTATGCCATACCGTAAGACTCCCCTATCCCAAGGAGAGATTTATCACATCTTCAATCGCAGTGTTGCCAGACAACCCATCTTTTTAGGAAATAGAGATTATCAAAGAGCTTTGGAGACGATCAGATTTTATCTCTTTTCCGGAGCTCATTTAAGTTTCTCCCATTATGACAGGTTACCTCTGCAACAACGCTCTGATTTTATGAAAAAACTGGAAGAGTCAAATGAAAGGCAGATAGAAATCTTTGCTTACTGTCTCATGCCAAATCACCTCCATTTCTTAATGAAGTGCCTAAGGGATAAAGGTATTAGCAATTTCATGAATTGGTTGCAAAATAGCTACGCCAAATACTTCAATATTAAAACGGAGAGAAGTGGGGCTTTATTCCAATCAATGTTTAAGGCAGTCAGAATTGAATCAGATGAACAATTCATCCATGTGGGGCGTTATATCCATCTTAATCCCTTAACTGCCTATATTATAAAAAACTCAGCCCAACTAGAGAACTATCCATGGTCTTCCTTTGCAGAGTATCTGGATAATCAGGATCCCAAAATTATCAGCAGAGAGCTCATGTTAGGTCACTTCTCTTCCGTAGAAGCCTTTAAAAGATTCACTTTTGATCAAATAGATTATCAAAGAAAATTAGCCGAAATTAAACACTTACTAAATGAGTAAACTTTGGATTTTCCTTAGGTTTCTATTCAACCAACCCCCGGTGTTGGTTTTCTCGTTGACGAGGCATTAATGGTAGTGAATAATAAAGATAATGCCTAGAAGTAAGCCAAAAGTTTCTGGTTTTACCCTTATAGAGCTTCTGGTAGTAATCACCATTATAGCTGTTTTGGCTGCTATTGGACTTTTAAGCTATTCCAAATTTATTGAAACTTCTAGAAATGCCAAAAGACAATCTGACCTAAAATTAATTCAATCAGCCCTAGAACAATATCATGCTGACCAAAAATTCTATCCAAATGAGGGATTAAATTTAGGGAGTGGTACAACTCTAACAAACTGTACTGGTAACGCTACAGGTTGTTCTGTTAGTAAAACCTATTTAAATTCCATACCCAAAGATCCTAAAGCCAGTCCTGCTTATTGCTATAGATCAATGATTAGTTCTTCTCGGACAGGTGATAATTGTAGTAGTGGTTGGTATGATGATTCAGGTCATGAAAAATGTCAGTATTACCGCATATGTGCAACTTTAGAAAATCCCAGCTCTTCTACATCCTGTGATTGTGGGGGTGGTAAAACTGGTAACTTTGAAGTAAATCCCCCATAAAGCTTTAGATTTTCCCCAATTTATGTTACTTTTAAATCATGCCCACTTCATCTACCAACTCCTCAGGTTTCACATTGCTTGAGCTTTTAATTGTTTTGGTAATTTTAGCAATTTTAGCAGTAACTGCCGGAATCAATTTTAGGACCCTTTCGGAGGATCAAGTTTTAAAAAAAGCCACCTCTGATATTCAATCCTTTTTAAGGCTGGCCCAATCTAATTCCACTGCAGGAGTTAAATGTCCTGGTACATCTACAGCGGGTAGCTGGTCAGTGGTATTCAATGGCAGTGATAAAAAAAAATTAGAGATGAATTGCAGTTATGTTTCTGGAGATAGTGGTATTTTGATTGCTAATGCAAAACCACCCCTGGTATTAGAAAATGCAGAGGTTTCATCAATTACTGGTAGCAGTTGTACTGCTGGCCCACCCTTTACAGTTTACTATGCCACTCTTTATGGCACTGTGACATTTAATTCTGATACTAATTGTTCAAAGGCGACTGTTACAGTCAAAAGAGTCAATTCTACCAGCACCAAAGACTTTTATATTACCAAAGGAGGATCCATAGATGCAGCGCCGTGAAGGTGGGCAGACATTGTTGGAATTGACCATAGTAGTGGGAATTACCGTGATTGTGGTGACAGCTTTAGTCTTTGCCACTATTTTCAGCCTCAGAAACGCTCAATTGGCTAAAAATCAAACTCAAGCTACTAAACTGGCCCAGGAAGGACTGGAAAGAGTCAGAAGCGGCAGGAGTAGAAACCTACCCATTACCGGTATCGGAAGTGTGACCAGTTGGAATGGTGATACGAGTGGGGCTGGAGCTATCTGGAGCTACACTATTAATGGAAATTGTGGGAATACCACTCTCCCTACCCCCACCTATTGCTACTTTACTCTCTCTTCTAAAACCTCTGATAATTCACTAAACTACCTGGCTGTTTCTGATAAGTTTCCAGTCAGCAGCAGTGTTGAGAAAATTGATCAATTCGAGAGAGCCATTATTATTAGTGATGGCTCCTCTGCTTCCGAAAAAAAAGTCACATCTGTTGTTAAATGGACTGATGCGGCAGGTCCGCATGAGGCCAAAGTGACTACCATATTAGGGAAACTATGATAAGAAAAGTTCAAAGTTCGAAGTTCAAAGTTCGAAGTTCAAAGGGTTTTACCTTGGTTGAAATGCTGGTAGTGATAGCAGTATTGGGGGTGATTGGGTCATTAATTTTAGCCATTTTCACCTCAACTTTGCGGGGCAGTAATAAATCTCAAATAATTTCTATTATTAAGCAAAACGGCCAATCTGTTTTAGAAACGATGGATAAAACTATCCGAAATTCTGAGGGTGTGGTCTGTGTATCTAGCGCAAATGATGTGATTGCTGTTGTCCAGGATAATATCTATACCAGATATAAATTTGTCACATCCTCCTCCTCAGCTAAAAGTGATTGCGTCACAGAAAATGGTTGCATACTGCAAGACAATCCGGTGAGGCCATCTTCCGGTTCAGAAGCTGATATAGACCTATTCCTCGATAGTCTTTGTGTAAATCCTCTAGATTCACCCAAAATATTAACAGATACCAACAAGAAAACAGGTGTTTCTGTTAGAAAAACCAAGGATGCTTCAGGTAGTGAGCTGCCCTACATTAGCCGCAGTGAAAGATCAGGTTTTAAGGATGTGGTGACTATTCGCTTTAGCTTGGAGGAAGGTAAAGAGGCTCCTCCCGAGGTGGCTGGGCAGATTGATCCCATACCTTTTCAAACAAGCATAGAGTTAAGATGAGACTGTTGACAAATGTCCGTCAAAAATTGACAATTAAAGTAATGAAAGGCCAAACTCTGTTGGTAATTATTTTGGTTGTAACTGTGGCCTTGGCAATTGGACTCTCAGTGGTACAAAGAAGCTTAACAGACATATCTACCTCCTCCAAAGTAGAAGAATCTGCCCGGGCTTTTTCCGCAGCTGAGGCAGGGATAGAGAGAGTCTTGCAGTCAGCTCCGGCAGGACCAACCAGTTTCACCTTACCTCTTACTGAAACCCAAGCTTCAGCCCAAGTTACTGATACCGGTTTACTTCCCATCACCTCGGCAGGTAGTACTCAGGTGGCTTTGGAAGAGGATCCGCCCTTATCCAAAGAGGAAGTCTCCCATATCTGGCTGGCTGATCCTGCTTCAAGTAGCAATACTCCCTCTGAATACTACAATCAGGATACTCTGGATATCTATTGGGGTGAAAAAAATACCAGCCAAAAACCGGCCTTAGAACTTAAGATAGTCTGGCATGATGGCACAAATTATCAAGTACTACCCTTTTATTGGGATTCAGCCCCAGCCACCAGGACTACTCCTAATGGTTTTGATGACAAATCTGGCAATTGTTCGGATGATCCCGCTAGAAATACTGTCAATACCACCTCTGGTAATAACAGACCATTTTATTGCAAGACTACCATCACTGGATTATCCAGCAATAGAAGATTGATCCTCTTAAGAGCCAGAATTTTGTATAGTGGGGATCCTCAGCCTTTTGCGGTGGGACCTATTGGTAGTTGTGGTCAAGGTTGTTCTCTCCCCCGTCAGGTCCAAATTCTCACTTCCACCGGTACTGCTGGAGAGACACAAAGAAAGGTTCGAGTCTCTAAAAAGATTAAGGTTGTTCCCTTCTATTTTGACTATGCCATCTTCTCGGCAGGAGATATAAGTAAGTGACGCTTTGCGTCATCCTGAGGAGCCATAAAGGCGACGAAGGATCTGGAAATTATGTCAAATGAAAAAGGTCTTTCCCTCATTGAAGTACTGCTGATCATTGCCATCATTGGGGTAACAGTCATACTTTTAGCCAATATTCCCAATGCCATGAATTTAATTACCAGAAGCAGACATACCTCTTTAGCCAGAGAAATTGCCACCAAACAAATTGAAGATAAAAGAGCGGTAAATTATATAAATTTGGCTAATGGTTCCTCAAATATTAGCGATTCCCGAATGAGTCAACTTCCCCAAGGATCAGGTACTATTTTAATCGAAGATTGCGATCTGTCAGTTTGCACCAACTCAGAAGCCATTAAAACAATTACCGTCACTGTCAATTGGTTAAATAACAGTAAACCACAGACTCTGACCTTAACTACTTTTATTGGCCAAGGAGGACTACAGTGAAAGAGAGAGGGGTGACTATTTCCGAGGCTTTGATTGTTTTGGCCATCACCGCTTTAGTGGGTTCAATACTCACAGCCATTATTGTCAACAGTACTGGCTTATTTTATAAAGAATCTTCCAAAGTCCAACAGGGTTTGGGATTAAATGATGCTCTAGCCAAAATTAGGGTGAATGTTAAAGAGGCCTCCTCGATTGCCTCTTCATTTGTTGATCAAGGCACGACTTACACATCTTCTGCTACTCAGCTAGTTTTACAAGTACCCTCGATTGACTCAGGGGGTAATATCATTGCCAATACCTTTGATCATGTGGTAATTTATCTGGATGGAACTCTACTTCGATTTAAACTATTTCCTAATCAACTAAGTAGCAGGATATTGGTTGATGAAATCCTGACGACTGTGGCAGAAGCTATTGTTTTTAAATATTATGACAGCGCTAATCCTCCCCAAGAAGTCTCGCCTATTGCAGCCGAAAAAGTGCAGATTAGTCTGACAGTCAAACAAAAGGCGGGAGCCAACTTTGAAACAGCCACAGCCACATCGGAGGCAAATTTAAGAAATGATTAATCAGAAGGGTCAAGTATTAGTAATTGTCATTGCTGCCTTAGGGATAGTTCTTTTTACAGTGCTTTTTATTATTGCCGGAGCCCAGCTTTATTTCCAAAACTCTGCCTATAATGTTAACGCAGAAAAGGCCACAGCTTTGGCTGAGGCAGGAATTGACAAAGCCATCAATGCTTTAAATGCCACCGGCGGAAATTATACTGGTGAGACAGAAACCAGCTTGGGTGATGGTTCATTCTCTGTGACAATCACCCCGGTTGATACTACCACCTCCATCATAGAATCGACCGGTTATGTGCCAAATAAATCAAATCCCAAAGCTAAAAGAACCATCAAAATTACCACCTCCAAAGGAGTAGGGATAGCTTTTAATTACGGTATCCAGGTTGGTGAGGGCGGTTTGGAGTTAGGTAATAGTAATTTAGTGAAAGGATCAGTCTATTCCAATGGTAGTATCACAGCTGGCAATACCAATGAGATCACAGGTGATGTTTGGGTGGCAGGCGGGCCACAGCCTAATCCTGATCAGGCTGCTCCCGATTGTGTGGATAATAATTGTCAAGATTTTATTTTTGGTAGATCTGTTAATGGCGAGAGTCATCTTGATGTGGCTCAAAGCTTTAAACCCCAAGAGAGCGGAGTTTTAAACAAGGTCTCGATCAGAATAAAAAAATTTGGTTCTCCCCCCAATATCACAGTCAGGATTTTACAAGATGATGATGGTGAACCAGACAAAAATGCTGTTTTAACTACCGGAACACTCTATGCTTCTTTAGTCACCGCCAGCTACGGTTGGATTGATATCACTTTCAACTCCTCCCCTGCTTTAACCCAAGACGAATCATATTGGTTAATGTTTGATACCTCATCAGATAATAATAATTATTGGTCTTGGCAAAATGATCTGGCTCAAAGTTATACTCGAGGAGTGCCCAAGTGGTCCCCCAATTGGTCAATCGGCAATGCTCAGTGGAACTCTTTTAATGGAGATTTAGCCTTCAAGGACTATTTGGGAGGAGCTCCCACATCTGTGAGAGCCAACAGCAGTAAAATGGAGGTAGGAGGCGAAGTCCATGCCAACACCATCCAAAATCTGGAAATTGAGGGAAATGCTTATTATCAAACCATCATTACCTCAACAGTTAATGGTACTTCTAATCCTGGTTCAGCTGATCCTCCGCCCAAAGTTTTTCCCATTTCTGAGGCCAATATAGCAGAATGGAAGGATCAGGCAGATGGAGAAGATAATGATAATACCACCGGGCCTATCTCAAATTGTGTCTCAACTTTGGGGCCAATCAAGGTGATAGGCGATGTTAATTTTGACAGTGGTTGTAGGGTTACTATCAAAAGTCCCATCTGGATCACAGGCAATTTGACCATGAATAGTAACAATGTTTTAACTTTGGATTCCTCATGGGGAGCGGGCTCAGGGGTGATGGTGGTGGATGGAACAATCGAGATGAACAGCAATAACCACTTAAATGGTACTGGAGTGGGTACCAGCTTGCTGATGGGGTTGTCCAATTATAATTCTCCTCAAAATGGGGGATTAGCAGCCATCAAGGTTAATAGTAATGGTAATACGGGAGTTTATTATGCCTCCTCTGGTATTATTGAGCCTGGTACCGCCAACTCCTTTAAGGAATTAACTGCCTGGGGAATCAGATTGGTCAGTAACTCTGTCATTGATTATGAAACAGGCTTATCCTCTACCCTTTTTACTTCAGGACCGACGGGTGCATATACTTTACTGAAAGGAACATATCAGGTTAAATAGAATCTAGAGTCTAGAATCTAGATTCTAGATAGTGTAAAGTTTAATTATTGTCTAGTCTCTAGACTCTAGCGACTAGTCACTATTACTGCCTATGGCAAAAGTTACTGTTGGTTTAGATATTGGTCTTTCCTCGATTAAAGCAGTTTCCTTAGCTGCCGATCATGGTCAATTTAAACTCCTCTCCTTAGCCACCATTTCCTCTCCCCAACCAGGCATGTTATCTGATAATGAGGCTGATTTAGAGGCAGTGGCTCAATCCATCAAAAAGTTACTCTCCTCAGCCAGAATTGATACCAGGGAGGTAGTGATGGCTTTGCCAGAATCCAAAGTCTTCACCAGGGTAATAGATGATTTGCCGTATCTGACCGATCAAGAGCTTTCCTCCGCCATCCGTTATGCTGCTGAGGAGTTTATTCCCATGCCCCTTTTAGATGTTAATTTAAATTGGCAAGTCCTATCACGCTCCGACAACAAGAATAAAAAAGAAAGAACTGTGGTTTTTGTGATAGCTTCTCCCAAAAATATTGTATCCAAATATATTAAGGTTTTGGGATTGGCAGGACTGACCCCCAAAGCTTTAGAAACTGAGATTATTGCCGTAACCCGTTCTTTGGTGGGTAATAATCCCTTTTCACCAAATACTTTAATAGTGCAGCTTGGTTCCACTACCACAGATTTTGCCACCGTGGCTGGTGGCTTAATCTGGCTAACCAGATCCATCTCCACTGGCGGCATGTCTTTAACCAGATCTTTGGCTCAACAATTTAACTTTGAGGTGGTTCAGGCAGAAGAATATAAAAAGGTTTATGGACTTTTGGAAGATCAACTGGAAGGTAAAGTGTTGGAGGCTTTAAAACCGATTGTGGATATTATTGTGACCGAATCAAAAAGAGTCATCCAAGGTTATAACACCAAATATCCCCAGAATCCTGTTAAAAGGGTGGTTTTATCCGGCGGTGGAGCTAAGATGCCAGGACTAGTGATTTATTTTGCCAACAATTTAGGCTTAGAAGTGCAAGAGGCTGATCCCTGGTTTTCTATTTCTAAAGACCGGGCCATTGCCTCAAAACTGACCAAAGATGCTCCACTCTACTCTGTGGCAGTCGGGTTGGCTTTAAGAGAGGGGTAGGTTTCAAAATGATCAACATTAATTTATTACCTCAGGAATTTACATTTGAAAGAAGTAAGAAGGTGAGATTTTTTAAAATCCAAGCTTTGGGAGTAGCAATCTTACTCTTTTTTATTTTTCTCTCCTCCTTGACCGTGGCTTTGAGAATTTTGCAAAGTCGAAATATTGATTTAGTCCGTACCAAGCTAAGTGCGGTGGAGCAAAGAATCACCAGTGAAATAGATAAACAAGGTTCAGTTCTGCTGGTCAAAGATAGATTAAACACAATTAATCAATTTTTGGGGGTTTCTTCTGAGCAAGCCTCCATATATAAATTAATCACCTCTCTGATTCCTGCAGGCGTTTTGGTCTCTAACATGTCCATAGATAAAAACAGTGATGTGACTTTACAAATAACTGTGCCTGATGCTAATTCTTTAGATAATCTGATCAGCTCTCTTTTAAATACAGAGAAGAATGAAGGTAAAATTACTAAAATCGATGTGGAAAATTTAAGTCGAGCTCAGGGTGGCATTTATAGAGTAGGTTTGAAGGTTAAATAAGGAACAGGAGACAAAAACATAAAGAATGAACAAAGAAGCTCTAGGTAAATTTTACTATGCATATAGGCTCTACATATTTCCCCTGGTGATAGGGTTGTCTTGCATAATTTTAATAATTTTGGTGATTTATCCACAAATCTCTAAATTGATTAGCAATAGGAAGGTGGAAGGGGAGCTTAAAGACAAAACAATACTTTTGGAGGCTAAAGCCGAACAGTTGGAAAGTTTTGATGCGCAAGCTTTGTCAAAAAGAGTTGATTATGTGCTAAGTTCTTATCCAGCTGAGAAAGATTTTGCCACCACGGTGGGTTTGATTCCCCAAATAGCAGCCAATTCCGGGTTTAGTGTGACATCGCTTAATTTCGCCTCATCATCATCTGAAGGAGAAAAAAATTACAGGGTCTCCCTTGATGTGATTGGTCCAGGATCGTTAATCGACACTTTTGTGTCAGATATTGAAAGCTCGGCCAGATTGATGAGAGTCAGTAATCTGGAAATATCAGCAGGTAGAAGTGGTGATGAGATTAATGCCACCATTGGGATTGATGTTTTGTATAGTTCACTGCCTGCGGAATTTGGCACAGTTGATACTCCTTTACCTGAGTTCTCTGCCAAAGATGAAGATGTTATTGCCAAATTGGCTCAAACTGCTCCAGCAGTTGCTACTGTCTTTATTTCATCCGGTCCAAAAGGAAAAACTAATCCATTTGAGTAAAGTTACAAAAGGTCTGGCCTGACCTTTTTAGTCTTCTTAATAGCTTGTTCTTTTCTCCATTTAGCAATTTTTTGATGGTTTCCAGAAAGTAGGATAGCAGGAACTTTTTTACCTTCAAATATTTCTGGTCTGGTATATTGAGGATGCTCTAGTAATTTGTAATTTGGAATTTGAAATTTGAAATTTGAGAATGATTCATTCTGTGTGGCTTCCTCCTTTTCAAGAACTCCAGGGATTAATCTCACCACAGAATCCACAATTACCATGGCAGGAATTTCTCCACCAGTTAAAACATAGTCTCCAATAGAGATTTCCAAATCTACGTATTCATCTATAAATCTTTGATCAACTCCTTCGTAATGCCCACAGACTATGATTAAATGTTCTATTTTTGATAGTCTTTGGGCATCTGATTGTTTGTAAGGTTTACCTGATGCAGAGGTGAGGATAACTTTCCCCTTTCCCCTTTCCCCTTTCCCCTTTTTTAATGCCTTAGCCAAAATATCAGCTCTTAGAACCATTCCTGCTCCCCCACCATAGACTCTATCATCTACAACTTTATGTTTTCCTTCACCAAAGTCTCTTAAATTAATAAGTTCAAATTTGACCATGCCTTTTTGTTGGGCTCTTTTAAGGATAGATGAATTTAATATGGGATCAAAAACTTGGGGGAAAAGAGTGATTATAGATATCTTCATGTAAACACCGGGTGTTGGTTAGCTTGAAACCTCGGGATTTTGTCCACCTGGTTCAGCAAGTTGCAAATTCACTCTAACGTTTTCAGCTATAGCTCTGACAGTTAAAAGCTTTCTAATTGCCCTAATTGTCTGGCCATTTTTACCAATAATTAGTCCCATATCAGATGGATCAACAGTTAAATTAAGATCTACATTACCCTCCTGATTGTTTTCTTCAATTTTAACAGCATCCGGTTTGGTCACCAAACTGGTGACAATAAAATTAAGCAGGTCTTTCATCTTTAGGCTCCTTTTCAGATGTGGGAGGTGTGACATGTGAGGTGGGATTTTGAGGTGGGATTTCTTGATTTTCTTGATCTTGATTCTCACTTCTCACCTCATTATCCATTTTCTCACTTCCCACTTC
>JACOXG010000018.1 GCA_016176405.1 Candidatus Daviesbacteria bacterium
AGAGAATTGGAGGCATTAAGCTAGGGTATAGGGTATAGTTAAAAAATGAAAAAAATAAATAAGAGAAGTACCAAAAAAAATAATGCAATTCTGCAAGTAGTTTCGATGCCTAGAGCCAATGGGAAAAGAAAGACTAATGGTCAGGCTAATGGCATGGATAAAAATGGCCGCAGTTTTGAATCCAGATTTATCCCCAGATATAAAAGTATGCCTGCAACACCAAAAGACCTGCCCACTCCTACTTTTTCAGAACCTTCTAATAAGATTTTAAAAGAAAGATATCTACTAAAGGGGGGAAATTTAGAGGTAGTAGAGACTGTAGCAGAGAGATTTTGGCATATTGCATATGATATTGCCTCAGGTGATTTTGACTTTGGTTCTAAAGATCAAGAGGTGATGGATATGGCTAAGGAATTTTATAAAATGATGGTCCAGCAGCAATTCTTGCCCAATTCACCTACCATCATGAATGCTGGTAAACAAAATGGTCTGCAATACTCTGCTTGCTTTGTTTTACCTGTAGGGGATTCATTGCCGGAAATTTTTGACACCATCAAATATGCTGCCCTGATCCATCAAACAGGCGGAGGAACTGGTTTTGCTTTCTCCCGCCTTCGACCAGCTGGGTCTCGAGTGAAAACAACAGGGGGGGTGGCCTCTGGTCCAATCTCATTTTTGAAAGTCTTTAATGCAGCCACAGAATCTATTAAGCAAGGTGGTACTAGACGTGGTGCTAATATGGGCATTTTAAGGATAGATCATCCGGATATTTTGGAATTTATCAGGTGTAAGGCAGAATTAGATGATTACAATAAATCTTTTTATGAGAGTGTGGCACCACTTTTGCCGGATGATGAGAGTAGAGCAGCTTTTAAAAATCAGCTGTTAGATAAGCAGATTGCCAACTTTAATATTTCCTGTGCGGTAACCGATAAATTTATGGAGGCTTATTATAAAGGTGAAGATTTTGATTTAATTGATCCCAGTACAAATGAAGTGGTAGGGAAATTAAATGCCAGGGAAGTTTTTGATGAAATTATTGATCGAGCTTGGGCCACTGGGGACCCGGGAGTGGTCTTTATTGATCGAATTAATAATTCTCCTGCCAACCCGGTGCCAAGCTTGGAAACCATTGAGGCCACCAATCCTTGTGTTACTGCCGATACCTGGGTACATACAAGCGAAGGTCCCAGACAAGTTTATAATCTTATTGGAAAACCTTTTATAGCTAGAGTAGATGGGAAACATTATCCCACTACAATAGATGGTTTTTATAGAACAGATGAGAAGCAAGTTTATTCCCTACAGACTAAAGAAGGTTACAGTTTAAGACTTACAGATGATCATAAGGTGAATAAGGTTAGTAAATTAACTCGTTATAACCTTCAGACTGAATGGATCGAGGCTAAGAATTTAAATGTAGGAGATAAAGTACTTTTAAATAACCATAGAATGGATACTGAATGGGATGGAAAGTATAGTTTTACTGAGGGGTATCTGATAGGTCTTTTAATAGGCGATGGAACATTGAAAAAAGATAAAGCTGTTTTATCAGTTTGGCAGCCTTCAACTTCTGGCTCTGGAGCAGTTATGTCAGAAGTTTCACAACTCTTTCATAAATTTTTCCCCGAGAGCAATCTTGCCAAGTGGATTGAAATTGCTGGAAGAGAAGAATATCGTTTTTCTAGAGCCCAAATTAAACGCTTGGCAAATGAGCTGGGGATGTATCCTGGAGAAAAAATTATTACTTCTACTATGGAACAAGCCTCAAGCGATTTCTATAAAGGGTTACTGAGAGGATTTTTTGATACCGATGGTTCTGTCCAAGGCACACAATCTAAAGGTGTAAGTGTTAGATTAGCACAGTCGGACTTAAGTTGTCTTAAAATTGTACAACGAATGCTTCTAAGATTGGGAATTGCTTCATGTATATACCAGAATCGTCGTCCAGATGGGTTTAAAGAATTACCAAATGGAAGAGGTGGTAATAGCCAATATCATACTAAAGCGCAACATGAATTAGTCATTAGTGGTGACAATTTACTTGTGTTTCAAGAGCTAATAGATTTTAAGGATGCCATAAAGCAAGCTCGTCTACGAAAACTTCTTAAAAGCTATAAACGCATCCTAAATCGTGAAAAATTTGCGGTAACTATAGAAAAAATTGAACCCTCTACAATAGAAGAGGTTTACGATGTGCAAATTCCTGCTATAAATGCTTTTGATGCTAATGGTTTATACGTACATAATTGTGGTGAACAACCCCTAGCTCCTTGGGATGCTTGTAATTTAGGTTCAATTAATTTAGGTAAATTTGTGCTCAGTGATGGGTCAGATGTAGATTGGGCAGGATTAAGGGATATCACTCACAAAACAGTTCACTTTTTGGATAATGTAGTTCAGACCAATCCTTATACTCTAGAGCAAATTTATAATGAGGTACACCAAAACAGAAGAATTGGTTTGGGAGTGATGGGCTGGGCGGATATGCTCTTTAAGCTCAAAATTCCCTATAACTCTGATCAGGCTTTAGAGCTTGGTGAGAAGGTGATGAAATTTATCAATGAGGAAGGACATAAAAAGAGTGAGGAGTTGGCTAAGGAGCGGGGATCTTTCCCCAATTGGCAGAATTCAATTTATGCAGATAGAAAAGCAACTGCGTTTAGAAATAGGCCAAAATCTTCTGCTTATGAGACTAAAGCAATTAGAAACTCCACTGTCACCACCATTGCACCCACAGGTACAATTTCCATTATTGGTGATTGTTCCTCAGGGATTGAGCCAGTTTTTGCTCTGGCGTATATTCATCAGGTCAAAAGACCAGGACTTCCCACCAGGATTTTAACCATTGCCAATCAAACTTTTCAAGAAATTGCCAAAAGAGAAGGATTTTGGTCTGAAGATTTAGCCAAGAAAGTTTTGGATCATGGTTCAGTGGCAGGATTATCTGAGGTGCCTGAAGAGTGGCAAAAAGTGTTTGTGACAGCCCCGGAAATTGATCCCGAGCTTCACGTTAAAATGCAATCAGCTTTTCAAAAATATACTGATAATGGAGTATCAAAAACTATCAATCTTCCCAACTCTGCAACTAGAGATGATATCAAGACAGCCTATTTGATGGCTTGGGAAACAGGTTGTAATGGGATTACCATTTATCGGGATGGATCAAAAGCCACGCAGGTTCTTAATATTTCTTCTACCTTAAAGCCTAAGGAGGAGACTGGTCCTCAGGCAGCCGTAGCCCAAAGACCGATGATACTTCGAGGTAGAACTTATAAAATTTCTACGCCAGTGGGAGAAGCTTTTATTACCATCAATAGGGATGAGCAAAATCAACCATTTGAGGTATTTGTGACTGTTGGTAAAGGTGGCATGCATACCATGGCTGATGCAGAGGCTATGGGCAGGTTGGTCTCACTCTCTTTAAGATTGTCCAGATCCGGCAAAGATAATAATCCCAAAGAGGTGGCCCAAAAGATTGTTTCTCAGCTTAAAGGAATTGGAGGGGCCTCATCAGTAGGATTTGGCAAAAACAGGGTCTTAAGTTTGGCAGATGCTATTGCCAAGGTTTTGGCAGAAGATTTGGCCGTGACTCCTGAGAAAGAAGAGATTCCAACTGTTGAACAGGTGCCTCTTAATTTGACTAATGGTAATGGTGAAATGAAATTAGAGGTGGGAAATGGGAAGCTAGATAATGAGATGGGAAGTGGGATCTCCGACTTATCACTTCAAAATCCATCTTCTCACATCACATCTCTCACGTCTAATGTAGATCTTTGCCCGGAATGTGGTTCAGCTTCCTTTGTAACAGAAGAAGGCTGCAAAAAATGCTATAGCTGTGGTTACTCCATATGTTAGAATAGCCTCATTGTGAATTCAGAAAAAGGGTTAGTGATTGTTTATACGGGGGAGGGTAAAGGGAAGACTACGGCCGCTTTGGGGTTGGTACTGCGGGCTGTTGGTTATAAAAAGAAATGCCTGATTGTTCAATTTGGTAAAGCATGGTTTACCGGGGAATTGGTGGGAATTAAGAAATTATTCCCTTATGTCAAAATTATTCAAGGCGGTAAGGGATTTTTAAATATTTTAGGCAGTAAAGTTTCTAAAAAAGATCATATCAAAGCTGCCTCTGAAGCTTTTGAACTATTAAAAAAAGAAGTTTTATCTGATAAATGGGATATTATTGTTGCTGATGAAGTAGTTGGAGCTGTAGCCTCAGATACCTTATCTCTTACCAAGCTGTTACAACTTATTGATAGCAAGCAGAATAGACTAGATTTAGTATTAACAGGTCATCATGCTCATGTTAAACTAATAAAAAGAGCGGATTTAGTAACCGAGATGAGGGAAGTCAAACACCCTTTTCAAAAAGGCATACTTGCTAAAAAGGGTATTGACTTTTAGCACTCTTGGTGGTATTCTGCTAATATAACTTATAAATGAGAGGCGTTGATCATGAAGGAGATCCTTCGTCGCTACGCTCCTCAGGATGACAAAATGCGTGAGGATTATACGCATTTTGTCAAATAACATGGCTGATGCATTAAAACCATTTTCAGCACAACCAATTAAATTAAGTCCGACTCTACCGGTAGGTCCTTTAAGAGATACTGTGATTTTCCCAGGTAACTCAGTACCTATTATTTCTGGTAGACCTAAATCAAAAGCAGCTTTAGATGTGGCTTGGAATTCAGATAAATTGATTGTCTTTGTGACTCAAAAAAATGCCAGGATAGAAGATCCTTTGGAAAAAGATCTGTATAAGGTAGGTACGGTTTGTTTAATTAGAAGAGTGGTGAAAAATCCTGAGGGTGAATATACTTTGCAAGCAGAGGGAATAGCTAGAGTTTTTATTAAAAGTTTTACCAAAACAGAACCCTATCTGGAGGCTGAAATTGAAGAAATTCCTGAACTATATGAAAAAACAGAGCAAACAGAAGCCCTGATTAGAACTGTCAGAGAACAAGTTAAACGTTTCTTAGAGCTGGGTGGTAATCCTTTTTTTGACCAGGCCAATTTGGCCAATTGGTCACTTTTTACTTACTCTGAAGATCCAAATCAACTGGTCAACTCAGTGACTCAGGCCATAGATTTTAAAACCATTGATAAGCAACAGATTTTGGAGATGGTTTCTGCTGCAGAGAGATTACAAAGATTGTCAGAGCTTTTGGCCAAAGAGATAAGGATTATGGAAATTTCCCAAAAACTAAACCAGCAAACTCAAGAAAGAGTTTCCAAAATGACCAAAGAAGCCATACTTAGGGAGCAGATGAAAAGTATTGAAGAGGAGCTAGGAGGAGGAGATACAGAGCATGCAGAGATTAGAGATTTTGAGTTAAAGATTAAAAAATCAGGTATGCCAAAAGAGGTTAGAGAGAGAGCTCACAAAGAGTTATCAAGACTTATTAAGATGTCTTCTTATAATCCAGAGGCTGGCTATATTCGGAATTATCTGGAGTGGTTGACTGATCTACCTTGGAGACCAGGCAGAAATGGCAAGATTGATCTTAAAAAGGCAGAAAATATCTTAGAGGAAGATCACTGGGGTCTAAAAAAGGTTAAAGAAAGAGTGGTAGAGTTTTTGGCAGTTCATAAACTGGCAGGTAAGATGAAAGGTCCAATTCTTTGTTTTGTCGGTCCACCGGGAACTGGTAAGACCTCAATTGGTAAATCAATTGCCCGCGCCTTAAATAGAAAATTTGTCAAAATCTCTTTGGGAGGTATTAGAGATGAGGCAGAAATCAGGGGACACAGAAGAACTTATGTGGGATCAATGCCGGGAAGAATTATTCAAGGAATAAAGCAAGCTGGAACCACTAATCCGGTCTTTATGTTGGATGAGATAGATAAAATTGGCATGGATTATAGAGGAGATCCATCAGCAGCCTTACTTGAAGCTTTGGATCCTGAACAAAATGAGGGCTTTTCTGATCATTACTTGGAAGTGCCCTTTGATTTGTCTAATGTGATGTTTATCACCACAGCCAATATTTTAGATACCATCCCGCCTGCTTTAAAAGATAGATTAGAAGTAATCCGCTATCCAGGTTATACTGAGGATGAGAAATTCCATATTGCCGAAAAGTTTTTAATCCCCAAACAAGTTGTAAATCATGGTTTAAAGAGTGAGCAGATTGAATTTGAGGAGAGTGGTATCAAATCTCTCATTCAAGAATATACCAGAGAAGCTGGGGTGAGGAATTTGGAAAGGGAGTTATCGGCTGTGATTCGAAAAGTAGCCAGAAAAATTGCGGAGGGGGATACAAAAAAGAAATTTACTATCACTCCAGATGAAATTCATAAATTCTTAGGCCCAATTAAATTCTTACCCATTTTGGCAGAAAAACAGGATGAGATTGGCATGGCCACTGGTTTATCTGTGACAGAGGCTGGAGGAGAGGTACTTTTTATTGAAGTAACTTTAATGCCTGGAAAAGGTAATCTCCTTTTGACAGGACAGCTGGGGGATGTGATGAAGGAATCAGGGCAAGCTGCTATGTCATATGTTAGAGCTCACTGGGCTTCTTTAGGGCTGCCTGAGAGATTTTTCCAAAAAGTGGATGTGCATGTCCATGTACCTGAGGGAGCTATTCCTAAGGATGGTCCATCAGCTGGTATTGCTTTAACTTCAGCTATAGTTTCTGCCTTTACCAAAATCCCCATTCACAAAGATGTGGCCATGACAGGGGAAGTAACTTTAAGAGGTAGAGTTTTGGAAATAGGGGGATTTAAAGAAAAGGTGCTGGCAGCTCATCGGGCTGGAGTAAAAGTAGTGATGGCACCTCAAGATAATCAAAAAGATATGGAAGATATTCCAGATTATGTCCAAAAAGATCTAAAGTTTCACTTTGTCAAACACATGGATGAAGTACTTAATGTGGCTTTAACCAGACCTCCACAATCTGCCAAACTAAAACAAGTCCCAGTCCCCCCTCCAGCCTATATGGCATAATATTTTGGACTAATTTGGTACAAACTTCTCTCTGTTAAGTTAGATTATCTGCCAAATTGTCCACTACTATCTTTATCTCGAACTTGACGAATTTAATCAATTCGTGTAAATTTTAGTAAGCCTGCCTCTTAAATTTCATGGATTTAATTGTAAATAATATAAACTTATTAATCTGGGCCTCTGTTGTAGCCTCACTTACATATGGTTTTTATTTAATTATTGAGATTTTAAGAAAGCCTGCTGGGGATGAGGAAATGCAAAAAATTGCCTCGGCCATTCAAGAAGGCGCCGCAGCTTATCTGAGAAGACAATACCTGGTGGTGGCTGGGGTGGCTGTGGTGCTTGCAGGACTCTTGTATTATACCTTGGGACAAAATAGTGCTATTGGATTTTTAATTGGGGCAGTTTTATCCGCCTTGGCTGGGTTTATTGGCATGAGTATAGCTGTCAGATCCAACTCCCGGGTGGCTGAGGAGGCTAAACAAGGTTTATCACAATCATTTATTTTAGCTTATAAAGGTGGAGCAGTCACCGGCTTTTTGGTGGTAGGTTTGGCACTTGGAGCAGTTTATGGTTTTTATCAATACTCAGGTGGGGATCTAAAAGCTTTGGTTAGTTTGGGTTTTGGTGGCTCTTTAATTTCTGTTTTTGCCAGACTTGGTGGAGGAATTTTTACTAAAGCTGCAGATGTGGGTGCGGATTTAGTGGGAAAGGTAGAGGCAGGAATTCCTGAGGATGATTTAAGAAATCCGGCGGTGATTGCTGATAATGTGGGGGATAACGTGGGTGATGATGCGGGTATGGCAGCAGATATTTTTGAAACATATGTGGTGACAGCTGTAGCTTCGATGATTTTAGGCCAACTGCTTTTTCCAGCCTATAAAATGGCCTTAATTTTTCCCATGGCAATTTTGGCAGCCGGAATTTTGGCCTCAGTTTTGGGCTCTTTGTTTGTCAAGTTAACTAATAAAAATATCATGGGAGCATTATACAAGGGACTGATTGCCACAGTGGTTTTTTGTGCTATTTTATTTTATCCAATCACCACCATGTTAATGGGTGATAACGGAGTTGTGTCTGCTTTCAATCTTTATCTGGCCTCACTGATTGGGGTAATAGTCACTGGGGTAATTTTTTATATCACTGAATATTACACTGGGACAAGATACTCTCCTGTTCAAAGTTTGGCTTTTTCTTCCAAAACCGGCCATGCCACCACCATCATTGCTGGTTTGGCGCTGTCAATGCGTTCCACTTTTTGGCCAGT
The DNA here is from genome assembly GCA_016176405.1 of Candidatus Daviesbacteria bacterium. Lineage (GTDB taxonomy): Bacteria > Patescibacteriota > Microgenomatia > Daviesbacterales > UBA10151 > JACOXG01. The sequence continues at coordinate 8,220 of JACOXG010000018.1, forward strand.
CATGCTAATTTCAGGAGCAGTTTTGGTTAGCTTTGCTCTGGCAGGCCTTTACGGAGTGGCATTGGCTGCGGTGACCATGTTGTCTTTGGCTGGCATGGTGGTAGCTATTGATGCTTTTGGCCCGATTACTGATAACGCCGGGGGAATTGCCGAAATGTCCAATCTTCCCACTAAAGCCAGAAATTCAACAGATGCCTTGGATGCGGTGGGTAATACTACTAAGGCTGTTACCAAAGGTTATGCTATAGCCTCAGCTGGTCTGGCAGCTCTAGTCTTATTTGCAGCTTATGCTCAAGAATTTTCCGCCTCTGGAGAGAAGCTGTCATTTACCCTACAAGATCCCAGTGTGTTAGTAGGTCTGTTTATTGGTGGAGCATTGCCATATCTGTTTGCCTCTTTTGCCATGGAGGCAGTTGGTAAAGCAGCCGGGTCAGTGGTGGAAGAAGTTAGAAGGCAGTTTAAAACCATCAAAGGGATTATGGAGGGAACTGGTAAACCAGATTATGCAGCTTGTGTTTCCATTGTCACAGCAGCTGCTCAGAAAGAAATGCTCATTCCTGCTTTAATTCCGGTTTTGGCTCCAGTTTTGGTGGGATTGCTGCTGGGACCAGTGGCTTTGGGCGGGATGTTGGTGGGATCTATTGTGACAGGACTATTTGTGGCCATTTCCATGACTACAGGTGGGGCTGCCTGGGATAATGCTAAAAAATATATTGAGGGAGGAAAATTTGGCGGTAAAGGTTCTGAAACTCATAAGGCTGCAGTCACAGGAGATACAGTAGGTGATCCATATAAAGATACAGCAGGTCCAGCCATAAACCCAATGATCAAAGTGGTAAACATTGTAGCTTTGTTGTTAGTACCCTTTTTAAGATAAAATTAAGTTCATACTTTTGTAAGCAATTAGTCGCTCGTCACATCTTGCTTTTATGATTGTGACTTCGCTCCTTTTCCAAGTAGATTAATTATTTGGGAGTAGGTTGGTTTTGCATTAAAGCTTTTTTAACTTCATTAACCACCTGATCCGGGGTATAGGAAGCCTTGATAAAATATGCTTGGGCCCCTAGTTCAAATCCTTCCTTAATGACTTCTTCTTGACCTAAATCAGTTAACATAATGGTCATCATGGGAGAGGAGGGATTTTTTAGTTTAAATTCTCTTAAGACCTGTAAGCCATTCATGCCCGGCAACATAATATCCAAAAGTAGCAGATCAAAAGTTTCACTCTGTAACATCTTAAGTCCTGAAGCTCCATCCTCAGCAGTTTTCATTTCAAAGCCCTCTTTGGTTAGTTGCCGAACATACAAATCCCTGACAGAATCTTCATCCTCAATCAGTAAAATTTTTTTGGGTTGGTTCATTGTGTTGGAGTGGCAACCGGAGAATTAGGTTGACCACCGCCTAAGGCATTTCTAACCTCATTAACCACCTGATCCGGAGTATAGGAAGCTTTAATTAAATAAGCCTGTGCCCCCAGCTCAAACCCCTCCTTAATAACTGCTTCTTGTCCTAAGTTTGTTAAAAGGATGGTAATCATGGAGGATTTGGGGTTTTGAGCTCTAAATTCCCTAAGTAGCTGTAATCCATTCATGCCCGGTAACATAATATCCAAAAGCAGCAGATCAAAAGTTTCTGTTTGTAACATCTTGAGTCCAGAAGCCCCATCTACTGCCGTTTTTACCATAAAGCCAGCCTTGGTTAATTGTCTGGTATAGAGGTCCCTGACAAAATCTTCATCCTCCACCAGTAAAATTTTCTTTGCCTGCGGTATCACCACCCTATTGTATAAAAGATTTTATCTGTGGTCAATAATTAAGTATGCCTTTTTGAATAGACTCAGAAACAAACTTTTGATT
>JACOXG010000019.1 GCA_016176405.1 Candidatus Daviesbacteria bacterium
ACCAGTGCCACTGTATCTTGGGGGACTGTCTCAGGAGCTACCTACTATGCTTTGCGAGTTGATGATAAGACTGAAAATGGTTGGAGTGGATTATGTGATGGGTCCCAAAACTATCGAGATATTTGTGAAAATCTCTCTCCCACCTCTAAACAATTCACCTCAGTGGCAAATCACACTTATAGTTGGTGGGTCCATGCTTGTAATAGTAGCGGCTGTAGCAATCCTACCTATGGAACTGACTTTACCTGTCTGGCGCCCACTCCTACTCCCACCCCAACTCCTACACCTACACCAACGCCCACTCCTACTCCCACCCCCACCCCTGCTCCAATTTCCAATACTTCCTGTGGTTCCTCTAGTGTTGCCAGATCAGATGCTTTAGTCACCTCTCCTTATGTAGCTGAAGGGGTTAAGTTTACAGTTAATACAGGAGGGAAATGTGTGATTGATCAGGAAGTGGCTTTTGCCCCATTTTTAAAGATCACCCCTGTTGAGGATATGTTATCCATCTATTATGACCAATCCAAGACCACCAAATTAACCAGTCTGAGTCAAAGTTTCACTGGAACTCAAACCTTTAAATCCTCCTCATCCATTACCAATCCTTCTCCAGTTGGGACTGGACCGGCAGTGATCTTTATTGAGGGTGATTTAAACTTTACCAGCAATTATACCTATGGTAGTGGTAGTTCACAGATTGGGACTGTCTTTGTGGTAAAGGGGAATGTCAATATCCATAAAGATGTCACCCAGATTGATGCTGTGATAATTGCCAATGGCACCATCTGCACTGCTCAAGATACTATTGGTACTTGTCCCAGCTCCATCATTGCTAATACCCAAAAACTGACTATTAACGGTAGTTTAATATCTTTAAATGAATCTAATCCTATTCAATTTAGAAGAAGTCTGGCTGATAATTCTTGTGCCACTTGTGCTGCAGAAGTGATAGTCCATCAACCTAAATATATAGTTATCTTAAGGGATGTGATGGCAGATACTATTCAGAGATGGGCAGAAGTTCCGTAGGAACTGGAGGTGCGAGATGGGAAGTGGGAACATAGATTATGATGTGGGAAGTGAGATTAGTAATTTTTCCAATTTTCCTTTAGTTTAGTCAATTTTTTACCAACTACATGGTATCTTTGTATTAACTCATCAGCCTTATCAGGTTTAATATAGCCTTTTGCTTTAGCCAAAGCTATATGATTGATCATCTCATTAGCTTCTCCTATTGCATCTCTTAAGAATTTCTTAAAAACCTGTAAAGTTTCTCTTTTTGCATATCCTTCGGCTATTAAAGCTGGGATAGCACGAGATGCACGAATTGATTGATCAACTAGAAGATATTGTTCGTATTTCGGATAAGTTTTTAACAATTCTTCTATCTCTAAATTCCAACTTCTCACCTCTTGGTAGCTCAATAGATTACCTACCAAAATTACGTTTCTGAGTTTGATACCATTTTATAGCTTTTTTTAATTCACCCCCATCAAAATCCGGCCATAAGGTTTTGGTAAAATAAAACTCTGAGTAGGCTGTTTGCCAAAGCAAGAAATTTGACAGCCTGGATCTGCCTCCTGTTCTAATTACCAACTCCGGATCCAGCTGACCATTGGTATAAAGGTGTTTTTCTACCATTTCCTCGTTAATCTTGGACACATCAATCCCTTGTTTGACCAACTCTTTGATAGCCTCAAGGAGCTCCTTTTTACCTCCATAATTGAGGGCAATATTAAGCTTAATAGATTCATTTTTAATATATGTTTTTCTAATCTCATTGATAATCTTTTTGATCATGCCCGGTAGACCCCTGGCTTCTCCTAAGATAGCTACCCTTACTCCCTCCGCCATCATCTTTCTTAATTTGGTCTGATAACCTTTTCTCAGTAGATTAAAAAGACCCCAAACTTCCCTTTTGGCACGTTCTTTAATATTTTCAGTTGATAGAGCATAAACTGTGACTGTTTGCACTCCTAAATCCGAGGCAGCATCCACAATTTTTTCCAAAGCATCTGCTCCAGCCTCATGGCCTTTAATGTCTTGTAAGCCACGTACCCTGGCCCATCTTCTGTTACCATCCATAATAATGGCAATATGTTTTGGTATATTTGAATTCACCTTTTTCATTATTTATCCCTCTGAACTAAATACTGACACATCTCTTCCAATAACTTCCTCGTTTGTAGCTCATCAGTAATCTGACTAATTATCTTCTTTGCCTTAGATGTATATTCTAATGCTTTTAACTTTGCCTGATCAACCTCTTTTATCTCCCCATCTAAAATATCATCTTGAATCTGAAAAGCAATCCCCAAATTCTCCCCAAACATCCCTAATACACCTAACTTCTCATCTTCAGCTCCAGCCAAAATTGCCCCGATTTGCATGGGACCTGCGATGGTATATTTGGCTGTTTTATAAAGTTGAACAAATTCCATTTCACCCTTTCCCCTCTTGTCCCGAGCGAAGTCGAGGGATTCCCCTTTACCCTTTCCCCTAACTAACTCTACATCCATAATCTGACCCCAGCCAGTATTAATTATCATCTGAGAAAAATATTCCAAAGCTTTAATTTTATATTCCCCCAAAAAATTTGATTGGGCGATAATTTTAACAGGCAAAGCTAGGCCAATATCACCCACAGTGATTGCTTGGGAGATACCATAATGACCTCCACCTAAGGCTTTATAGAGTGAGGGTTGGCCACGTCTTATGGGGCTTTGGTCCATAATATCATCATGAATCAAAAATGCCGTATGTAAAATTTCAAAAGCAGCAGCTATTTTTAAAATATCACCTCCGAGGTGCGGTCCTGATGACATCTTAGCTTCACCTCGGAGGTGTAGTCCATTGCCTGTTAGCTCATATCCCAGCTTAACCAAAACTCCTCTGATTCTTTTTCCCCCTTTACAAGAGTTTATAAGACCCAAAGCAAAAGGCACCAATTTAATATTGGTTTTTTTAACTTCGTTTAAAAAATCTTGGAGGATTAAATCTAATTCAAGATTAATCTTTTTGGCATTTAATTCTAAGTAACTTTTAAAATCCATGTGGTTAAATTTACCATTTTTTTCATGAATTTGATAGAATTGCCTTTCATGAAAAGTAAAATTAGTCTCCGTGACTTTCCATCTGCCAAAGCAAGACGCGAATTTTTAGAAAAAGAATTAGAAATTAACTTAGAAAATATTGCTAAATTCACCTTTACAGAAGAGCAGGTTAAAGGCAGAAACATTGAAAACTTAATTGGAGCCACTCACATCCCACTTGGTATAGCGGGTCCCCTCAAAATACTAAATACTAAATACCAAATACTAAATACCTATATTCCTCTTGCCACCACTGAGGGAGCTTTAGTGGCTTCAATTTCTAGAGGCTGTAAGGCCATTTCTGGGGCTAGTGGAGCTTGTGTTGAGGTTGAAACTGTTGGTATCACCAGAGGCCCAGTTTTTAAAACAGCAGGAATTGCCCATGGACAAAAAATCAAACAATGGATCCAAACCCATATCCCCCTTATCTCCCAAATCACTCAAAAAACCTCATCCCACTTGAAGTTTTTAAAAGCTGATTTTGCTATTGTTGGCAGAAACTTATTTGTCAGATTTTATTTTGACTCCACTGATGCCATGGGTATGAACATGGCCACTATTGCCACCCAAGCAATTGTTAAATTAATAGAACAAAAGACCCAGGCCAAATGCATTACTTTGGCTGGTAATTTTGATATTGATAAAAAACCATCCTGGTTAAATTTTATTTCCGGCAGAGGCAAAAAGGTTTGGGCTGAGGTGATTTTACCTAAAAAGGTCGTTAAAGAGGTCTTAAAAACAACCCCAGCAAAGATAGTAGAGGTGGTTAATACAAAAACCCATCTTGGTTCAATAATGAGTGGATCATTAGGTTTTAATTCTCATTTTGCCAATATTATTGCAGCAATTTTTGCAGCCACCGGCCAAGATTTAGCTCATGTAGTAGAAGGCAGTTTAGGAGTAACTACAGCTGAAGCTTTAGAAAATGGGGAACTATATTTTTCCATCTATTTACCAGATCTGATTGTGGGCACTGTGGGTGGAGGAACTCATTTACCCACTCAACAGGAAGCCTTAAAAATTATGGCTGTTTCTGATGTGTTAGAATATTGTCGGGCTGTTGGTGCAGCAGTTTTAGCTGGTGAATTATCCTTAATTGCTTCTTTGGCAGAAGGAACTTTAGCCAAAGCCCACCAGAAATTAGGAAGAAAGAAGTGAGAAGTTAGAGGTGAGAAACTGGATTTATGATGTGAGAAGTGAGATAATCACACCTCACATTTCAAGTTCACACTTCCCATCTCACACTTCACACATCTATTTATGATTGGCATCATCTCTTACGGAGTATATATACCAAAATTTAGAATAAAACCTACTCAGATTGCCGAAGCCTGGGGTAAGGAAGCTCCTGAGGTAGAAAAATCCTTAGGAGTTTTTGAAAAAGCGGTGGCCTCTTATGATGAAGATGCTATCACTTTATCTATCGAGGCTGCCTCCAGAGCCATTCTTAATGGCTCTATTAATCCAACCTCAATTGGTGGTATCACCATCGGCTCAGAATCTCACCCCTATGCTGTCAAACCTTCCTCCACAACTGTGGCTGGAATTTTAGGATTAAGTTCTGATTATCTGGCAGCTGATTTGGAGTTTGCTTGTAAAGCTGGCACTGCCGGGATTCAGCTTCTCTCAGGGTTAATTGCTCAAGGTAAGTCCAAATATTGTTTGGCCATCGGATCTGATGTGGCTCAAGCCAAACCATCTGATGTTTTAGAATATACAGCCGCCTCAGCAGCTGCTGCATTTATCTTAGGGGAAGATCAACCTGTTGCCAATATTTTAGACTTTACCTCATATTCTTCTGACACTCCTGATTTTTGGAGGAAAGATACGGAAAAATTCCCCTCCCATGCCGGCAGATTTACCGGAGATCCTGCCTATTTTGCCCATGTCATAGGAGCCTCTCAAAAGATGCTCGATCAAATTAAGATGAAACCTCAAGATTTTGATTTTGCCATCTTTCATATGCCCAATGCCAAATTCCCCAAAGAGGCTGCCAAAAGATTAGGTTTTTCTGAAACTCAAATAAAAGATGGCTTTGTGGTATCTCAGATTGGTAATCCCTATTCTGCTTCATCTTTGGTAGGACTCTCAGCTGTTTTAGATATAGCCAAACCTAAGGATAAGATTTTTGTCTGCTCCTATGGTTCCGGAGCTGGTTCTGATGCTTTTGTATTAGAAATCACGCCAAATATTATTAAACACCAAAGAATGAACAAAGATACTGTTCAAAAACAAATAAAAAACAAATCCTATATTGATTATTCTCTTATAGCCAAGAATGTTTTAACTAAGTACAGGATTTAGATGTGGGAAGTTGGAGGTGAGAAGATGGATAAAGATGTGCGAAGTGAGATAATCACACATCACACTTCAATATCCATATTCATATTTCGCACGTCACATTTCGATATTATATGAGAATCAAAGTAGCAGGTATAGGTCTAACAAAATTTGGTGAACTTTGGGATAAAACCCTGTTTGATTTGGCTGAGGAAGCGAGCTTAGAGGCTATTCAAGATTCCAGCCTCAAGCCGCCAGATATCCAGGCTGTTTTTGTGGCTAATATGATCTTTAGCAAGGTCTCTAATCAGGATCATCTGGGAGCAACTATCGCCTCTCAGTTAAATATCCAAGGAGCAGCCTTCCGAATAGAAGGCGCTTGTGCCTCGGGTGGTTTGGCCATTCATTTAGCCATCCAATCAATTCTTGCTGGAACTTATCAAAATGTGCTGGTGGTGGGTGCAGAAAAAATGACTGATGCCTCCATTTCTGAGGTAACCTCTGCTTTAATGGGAGCAGGCTCTGAGGCTGAAAGGCAGGCTGGTTTAACTTTCCCAGGGTTATATGCCTTAATGGCTCAAGCTCATATGCAACAATTTGGCACCACCAGGGAACACATGGCTCAGGTGGCTGTTAAAAATCACTATCATGCCTCTTTAAATAAGAAAGCCCAATATCCTTATGAAGTCACTTTGGAAAAAGCCTTAAATAGTCCTTGTATTTGTTCTCCCTTTACTCTTTTTGATGCCTCCCCAATCACAGATGGAGCAGCAGCTGTTGTTTTAACTTCAGCATCGACCAACAAGGGAGTGTATATTACAGGTTCTGCTGTGGCAACTGACACTGTTGATTTATCTTCCAGAAAATCCTTAACAGAAATTGAAGCAACTAGAATAGCTTCCCAAAAAGCCTTAACTCAGGCTGGAGTGAAAATTTCTGATATTAAAGTGGCTGAAGTTCATGATTGTTTCACCATTGCTGAAATTTTAGCCATGGAAGATTTGGGATTTTGTGAGAAAGGCGAGGGCGGAAAATATATTGAAAAAGGCATTACCAAATTAGGAGGGAAAATTCCTGTCAATACCTCAGGTGGTTTAAAAGCTTGTGGTCACCCTGTTGGGGCAACTGGAGTGAAACAAATTGTAGAAATTGCTCAACAGCTTCGGAAAAAAGCCGGCTTAAGACAAGTTGAAGGAGCCAATATAGGTTTAACCCAAAATGTAGGGGGAACAGGAGCAACAGTGGTGGTACATGTGTTGCAATCATGAGTAGTCCAGTCAAAATTTGGAGACAACATAAAAAGTTACATAACTACCTTAATAAGGTAGGTCGGCTGGTGGTTTGGACCAAAATTTACGTGGCTCCAGCTGGTTTTGAGCACCAAGTCCCCTATTTGGCGGGAATTGTCCAATTTAACGGAGAAAGGTTACCTTTACAAATTGTTGATTGTGAGGAAAAAGATTTAAAACCAAATTTAAAAGTAGTCACTGTCATTAGAAAAATTGGTAAAGCCAAGAGTGAAGATGTAATTGAGTATGGGGTTAAAGTAAAACCTGTTCAAGGAGGGTCAAGAGTCTAGAATCTAGAGTCTAGAAAATAAAAACACTTGACTCTAGACTCTAGCGACTAGTCACTATGAACAAAGTCGTGGTCTCGGCTCCTGGTAAGGTTCATCTTTTGGGAGAGTGGTCTGTTGTTTGGGGAAAACCAGCTCTGATAACCACGGTTGATTTAAGGATGACTGCCACCATTATGCCTTCAACCCACCTCCGAGGTGTGAGCTCACACCTCGGAGGTGTAACCATCCAAAAAATCATTGAGCCTATTATAAAAAAAGAGCTCAAACTTAAAAAAATCCCTGCTTATTCTTTAAAAATAGAATCAGCAGTTCCCATGGGAGTACACTTAGGCTCCTCTGCTGCAGTAGCTGTAACCTCAGTAGCTGCCCTGCTCAGCTATTTAAAAGTTAAATGGGATTTAGAATTAATTAATAAACTTGCCTATCAGGTAGAAAAGGTTTTACAAGGAAATCCTTCTGGAGCTGATAATTCCACCATAGTTTATGGAGGATTGGTTTGGTACAGAAAAGAAAATGAAGATTTAAAAATTATCGAACAACTCCCTTTTACAATCCCTCCTAAACTATCTAAAAATTTTATTTTAATTAATACAGGTACTCCCAAATTAACCACCAAAAAAATGATTGCTCAAATTACTGCTGTTTTTGAAAAAAAAACCAAACTCATGCATGATTTTCTAAGTATTCAGGAAAAACTGACCCGGGAACTTTTAACTGCTGTTAAGGATGCAGATGAAAATGAGCTCATCAGGATTATCAGAGCAGGAGAAAAGAATTTAGAATCCATTAGTGTAGCCTCAAAATTGGCTCAGGATATTATTAGAAAAATAGAAACAGTTGGAGGTGCTGCTAAAATTTGTGGAGCAGGAGCATTTTCTGGTCCCACCGGAGTTTTACTTTGTTACCATAGAAATAAAAAAGTAGTTGAAAAAATTGCCAGAGATTATAGCCTACCTTTTTTTACTAAAAAGCTTGGAGTTGAAGGAGTAAAAAGGGCATGGTAGAATACCAACCAAGCCTGAAGTGAAATAATATAACTGAAATATGAATGAAAGATTAGTTGATAGAAGAACCAGCACTAACGGAATTAGAGTCAGTTTTGTGAAAGACATGCATGGGCATGTTAGAAGGTTTATAGAAATAGGCACCAAACATGCTAGTGTAGGCCAAAGTTATGAAGTCAGAGAAAAGGTAACATTTGATGATATCTTTAATTCCTTCCCTAAAAAAGGTCCTCAAGATCGAATTAAATAAAGACAATAAACCCAAAAGGCAGCATACATGAAAAAAATTACAGTTTCAGCTCCGGGAAAATTAATGCTTTTTGGGGAACATGCAGTGGTGTATGACAGACCTTGTATTGTCACAGCTGTAGGGCAAAGAATGAGGGCTACTGTTGAACTCACTGATCAGCCCATGTTCCAGCTTAACGCCCCTGATGTTAAAGTTTTAAATTACCAAAAACCCATGTCTGATTTGGGCAAAGGTGATATTCCTAAAGGAGCTAAGTTTGTAGAAATAGCTGTTAAGAATTTCTTAACGAACCAGTCCACCTCCGAGGTGAAAAAAATGCAATTACACCTCGGAGGTGTAAGAGTTACCACTAAATCTGAGTTTTCCTCTGAATTTGGATTTGGTTCCTCCTCTGCCTCCACTGTTTGTACTATTTTTGCTTTATCCAAACTCTTAGGAAAGAAATTATCACAAAAGCAAATCTTTGATTTATCGTACAAAACTGTTTTAGATGTTCAAGGTAAAGGCTCCGGTTTTGATATAGCTGCAGCCATTTTTGGAGGGACTTTGTACTTTGTAACAGGAGGTAAAGTTATAAAGCCACTTAAAATCAACTCTTTACCATTAATAATAGGCTATTCTGGAATTAAGGTAGATACTGTTTCTTTGATTGATGAGGTAAAAGAAAAGAGGGAAAAATACCCTTTTTTAATAGAAAATATTTATGATCAGATTCAAAAAATTGTTGAACAAGCTAAAATTACTATTTTGAACAAAGATTGGGTATCCTTAGGTGAGCTGATGAATGTTAATGAGGGATATCTTTCTACATTGGGAGTAGAGGGTAAAAAACTAGCAGATATGATCTACTCTGCAAGAGAAGCTGGAGCTTATGGAGCCAAACTTTCTGGGGCAGGGATTGGTGATTGTATGATATCTCTTGCTCCCCCATCCAAGGCTAAAGCTATTAAAAAAGCCATTACCCAAGCTGGAGGTAAAGTTTTGGATGTTAAAACTAATGTGGAAGGAGTCAGAGTAGAGTCAAGAGTCTAGAATCTAGAGTCTAGTATGAGAAACGATAAAGGTTATAGAAAACTAATAGCTTGGCAGAAAGCTAATTTATTAGTTCATTTAGTTTATGATATAACTACCAATTTTCCTAAAGATGAACTTTTTAGTTTAACAGCACAAATGCGGCGTGCTGCATTATCTGTCTGTGCTAATATTGCAGAGGGTTATAGCAGAAAAGGCTCAAAAGATAGAAGACACTTTTATCAAATGGCTATAGCATCTTTAACGGAACTAGAGTTTTTCATAGATTTTGCTTATGAAAGGAAATTTATTAAGCGTCATGATTATGAAAAAGTATTGGAGGTACACACTGAGGCAGCTAGAGTTTTAAATGGTTTGTCTAAATCCACTTGACTCTAGACTCTAGCAACTAGTTACTATTTATGAAAGCCACAGCTATTGCACCATCAAATATAGCTTTTGTTAAATACTGGGGTAAAAAGGATGAAATTTTAAGATTGCCTTTACATGGATCTATTTCCATGACTTTAAGTAATCTTTTAACCACTACTACTGTGGAGTTTTCTTCAGATTTTAAAAAAGATCAGGTAACTTTGCTCACCTCCGAGGTGAGGGCAGGGTTACGACAAGATCACACCTCGGAGGTGTCTGCTGACAGAGTCATAAAACATTTAGACAGAATTAAAAAGATGGCAAACATAAACTTAAAAGCCAAAGTAGTTTCTAATAATAACTTCCCCATTGGTACAGGGCTTTCCTCATCTGCCTCAGGATTTGCGGCATTAACTTTAGCTGCAACTAAAGCTGCTGGGCTAAATTTATCAGAAAGAGAATTATCCATCGTAGCACGGCAAGGTGCTGGCTCCGCTTGCAGATCTATTCCAGGAGGATTTGTGGAATGGCTTGATGGGAATACTTCTGAAAGCTCTTATGCTAAACAAATTTTCCCACCTAATCATTGGAAAATTGCAGATGTAGTAGCTATTGTTTCTGAAGGAAAAAAGGAGGTACCAACTTCAATAGGCCAGAAAACAGCTCAAACCTCTCCTTTTATGAAATTAAGACTTTCTAGAATGAAAGGAAAAAATAGAAAAGTAAAAGAATTAATTAAGAATAGGGATTTTAAAGGGTTGGGAGAATTAACTGAACAAGAAGCTTTAGAGCTACATACTATTATGTTAACTCAATATCCTCCTCTAATTTATTGGACTCCAGGCACTTTAAAAATTATGAAATTAACCTCTCATTGGAGGAAAGAAGGATTACCAGTATACTTCACTATTAATACTGGTCAGGATATTCATTTAATTGTTGAGCAAAAAAATGTGAGTAAACTTAAATCTAAATTAAAACAAATTAAAGAAGTAAAAAATATTATTGTAAATTTTCCAGGAGAAGGAACAAGACTTTCAAAAACCCACTTGTTTTAAAATCTTGGCTGATTCTATTGCCCAGGGAGTGTAATTTTTAGGATTTTGTTCAATGTCTTTTAAGAAATCTTCTTTTTTTACCCATTTATACTCATATCCTACATTGGGATCCATATTAACTTCCCCATCATACCCTCCTACTAAAATATAATCATATTCATTCTCACAATGTTCCCCATCTTTGGCAAAATAACTAAATCCTCCTAAAGTTTTTAGATTCTCAACTTTTTCAATCCCATATTCTCTCTTTAAACATCTATATGCAGCCTCTTCTACTTTCTCATCCCTACCATCTTCAAAATGTGATAAATCTGTTGAGGCTGTCACATCCCAAAGATTATCAAACACTTGATGTTTTCTTTTTTGTAAAAGCACTTCACCCTGACTGTTTTCCAAAAGCACTGAAACAGCTAAATGTTTTTTACCCTCCCCAGTAATTCCCTCATTTTTTGAAATATATTCACCTGTAGGAGTACCCTTCTCATCACAAACTATGATTATTTCACTCCTAAAAATAGCATGACTGATTCCCAGAAAGCTATTTTTTGATTCTCTCTATTGTGTATTTCAGGAATTAGATTAGCCAAAGCTATATAAATAAAAAATCCCGCTGTGATAGATAAAATTAAGGGTAAAAATCCTTCCAGATGATCCTTGTAAATATAAGTCAGCATGGCTCCAGCCAAAGCAGCCAAAGAAGAGTAAAAATTTATCAAAAGTACTTTACTCCTTTTCATTCCCCTATTAAGCAGTAAGCCGAAATCACCAATTTCTTGAGGGATCTCATGGGCTGCCACTGCCAAAGAAGTCACAATGCCCAAGGATGGACTGATTAAAAAGGTGGCGGCAATGGCTACCCCATCTGTAAAATTGTGCATAGTATCTCCTAAAATAACTAAAGGGATGACGGCCTTTTTCTCCTCTATATTCTTCCCATGGCTGTGGTGATGATGGATAAATCTTTCTAAAAGAAAGAAAGATAATATTCCCACCAAAGCCCAAAGAGGAATATTGATATCCATTCCCAGCTCCTCCATATGCTCAAAGCTTTCTGGTAAAAGATCAAAAAAAGCTGTGCCCAGTAAGGTTCCTGCTGCAAAGGCAGATAAAAAATGAGAAATTTTTAAGGCAAATTTTTCTCTGGCTAGTAGTAAAATACCACCAACTAAAGAAACCACACTACCTAATAAGGTAAATAGCAGGATATAGCCTAAGATACTCATTCCATGGTTCTTTCCGGACCCATATCCCTGTAAGTATCAATAAATCTTTCGATTCTTTCCATTTCACTCACTGAAAGTCCTGAGCCTGTCGAAGGATCAAATTTATCCAAATAGTTCCAGGCTGTTAAAGCAATTCTGGAGTCCAGATTGGGTCTCGGTACTACAATCAATTTCCTTTTACCCTTTTTCTCATAAACTCCAATCAGCTGATCAACCAGATCGTGACATTCATCAGATCTAAATGCAGCGGACAACTGACCAGCTTCTGTGGCCTCAGTACTGGAAGGGCTAGCCTCCTCTTCCTCCTCTGTACCATGAGCATAAACATTTGAAATTTGTCCTGCCAAAGGCAGGTTATTTAATTTGAAATTTGAAATTTTTTTGTCACAGTTATAGCTTATAATCACATATCCATGCTCCAAAGAATGCACCAGATTGCGGTCATCTCTAGGTGTCTCATATACTCCTGCCCTAATCCATTCCTCATAATGTTTACCAGAAGTAGGTGGGTTGGAATTATATTCCACTGTCGTGCCAATTGGCACATGTTCTCTACCCAAATCAGCTACTTTTGTTCCTGGCAAGGGCTTTGAGGATTGAATAAACAGCCAAACAAGTAAGGCTACAAAGAGCAGGATGATAACTCCAATCAGTAACCACTTTTTATCCATAAAATTTGGTGGCAGCTAGAAGATACTGGTTTGATTCTGGAATACTAAATCATGATATTCCCAATATTTATTCTGATCCCCAGCACATCTGGCTGCCTCAGCTGCTTTTTGAGCTCCAGGATGAATTTGAGAGAGTGGAAAATCTCTATAATAGAATTTTACTTTGCCAGAATCTATATATTCCTTCTTAAGTTGCCCCTCTACCTGAGTGAAATGTCTACTACAGAACGGACATTGATAATCTGAAAATTCAATCAATGTGACTTTGGCACTTGGTTGACCTAAGATGGGTAAATCCCCATTTCCTACAGTGACTCTTTGGACAGTGGAGGCGGCGCTCCCTCCTAACTCTTCCTCAATGACTGTTTTAAATTGATCAAAAGGTACTGCTCCGGCAATTAATCTACCGTTGACAAAAAAGGCAGGGGTACCGGTCACCCCAGCTTTACTACCATCATTTAAGTCTTGAGCCACCTTGGTAGCTTGTGACCCTGAATCTAAACAGGAATTAAATTTATTAGTATCCAAACCTAATTTTTGAGCTTGAGATTTTAAGTTTTTCACTATATCTGCCTCAGTCTTGGCTTGACTTGGTTGAGCAGGCTGGGCAGCGGCTGGAGGGGGACTACCAGAAGTTGAAACAGGTCTGCCCAGCTTGATAATTCCACCGTGCATTAAAATGGTTACAGAAATCAAAGCTGCTCCTAAAAGGATAGACATAGGTAAAGTTAAGAAGGAAGAAGTCTTATCCATAAGTTAATCTAGTCTAAAGGGAAAGGTTTATTATGTCAATCCCTTCAATTAAACTGGCTCTGAGCTTTTGCCAAGCCTTTTTCTAAAAGAGTATCCAAGGCCCGAACTGATTGTTTTAACATATGTTTAACTTGAGCTCTTTCTGAGTGCATAAATGGTTCTAAAACAAATTTTTCAGCATCAATATGAATCTGTTTATGTTCTGAACTTTGAGTTCGTAAATTACCTATACCTAGCCTAACACGCACGAATTTATCAGTTCCCACCGTGTTAATAATAGATTCCACCCCATGATGTCCCCCAGCAGCTCCACCTAAACGGACTTTTATTTTGCCCAAAGGCAAATCCAAATCATCATGGATGATGATAATGTCTTCACCACTAACTCTGAACTCATCACTCAATAACCTTACAGCCATCCCCGACTTATTCATAAATGTTTGAGGCTTAACTAGGGTGTAGGGTAAAGCGTTAAGGGTTAAGTTTAAAATTTCTGATTTAAATTTTTCTTCATACATCCAGCTTTCCCCTTTACCCTTTCCCCTTTTCCCTAGCTCATCTACCACTCTAAACCCCAAATTATGTCTGACTCCCTCATATTTCTCTCCAGGATTTCCTAGCCCAATGATTAACTTCATCTTAGAGCCTCCAATATTTGATCGTGAATTAAACCATTTGAGACAATAATCTCCAGTCTGTTTTTTGACCAGTCAAGTTCTTTACCCAAAAGATCAGTAGCTTTTCCACCAGCTTCTAACACTATTAATATCCCAGCGATGCAATCCCATATATTAGTATCTGTAGCAAAACCATCAAGAGCACCTTTACCAATTAATGCCAAAATTAATGCATCACTACCTAATGAGATCGGATATCGAATCTTATCAATCAAAGGCAAAACGTATTTTTCAGTTTTTTGCATTCTTTTTGCTCTATGAGCAAAATCAACTCCCAAGAGTGCTTTTTCCAAATCATCTACATTGCTTACTCTAATTCTTTTATTATTTAGATAGGTACCCCTACCTCTGAAGCCATAATATAGCTCCTTAGTTAAAACTTGATAAACAATTCCCAAAATAGGCTGATTGTTTTTTAACAGTCCGATTGAAACAGAAAATGTAGATAAACCTGCAGAGAAAACAATGGTACCATCTAATGGATCTACAACCCAGGTATATTCTGAATTTCTATTATCCACTCCTGCTTCTTCGGAAATAATATTATGAGTAGGAAATTTATCATAAATAATTCTTAATATTTCTTTTTCCGCCTCTAAATCAGCTTGGGTGGCAAAATTGCTGTGATCATCACCCTTAATATTCTTATCTAACTTTTTCCCATAATATTTTAAAATAATCTTGCCAGCCTCAAGGGCAGCTTTTTTGGCTACCTTTAAAAATTTATCATCCATAATTAAAGAGCAGCGAAGTCACAAAGATGAAATGGGATGTGGGAAATGTGAATATGGATATTGAAGTGTGAGGTGTGATCCCACTTCTCACATCTTTATCCATCCTCTCACCTCCCAATTCTCACATCTATTCTAGATGTGACGAGCTAGCTCATCTCAATAATTGTATCACCTCTTCGTCAGAAACTGGTAAGAACTGCTGATAAAATTGTCCCACTGCCTGGAAATAGTCTGGTGTATCTAAAACTATGACCTTACCCATCTGCCCTATCTCCCTACCAATCTTATCCATGGACTCACGACTTCCCACTGGAACTGCCAAAATTACTCTTTTAACCTGATGCCTTTTCAGATAATTTATGGCTGCTAGGGTAGTTGATCCTGTGGCTATGCCATCATCTACTAGGATGATTGTTTTATTTTCCACTGCAAGTGATTCTTTTCCCTGTCTATAAACTTCATCTCTTCTTGCCAACTCATCCAGTTCATTTCTAATTGTGTCTTTTAACTGATCAGTTTTTACTCCCACATCCATTACCAATTTATCATCCCAAACTACCTCTCCATCCGGATCAATTGCTCCTAAAGCCAGCTCAGGCTGATTTGGAGCTCCAATTTTTCTGGTAATAATTACATCTAAGGGTAAATTTAGCTGTTTGGCAATTTCTGCTCCAACTACTACTCCACCTCTAGGAATAGCTAAAACTAAATCAGCCTTGGTATTTTTTAAATGTTGAGCCAGCAACTTCCCAGCTGAGGTTCTATCTTTAAATATTTTCATACTCTAGAAAGGAGCGAAGTCACATATTAGAAATGAGAGGTGGGATGTGGGAATATGGATAATGAAGTGTGATGTGAGAGATTAATCTCACTTCTCACATCTTTATCCACCATCTCACCTCCCACTTCTCACATCTATTCTAGATGTGACGAGCTGCGACCTCCTTTAATCAAATAACCCCAGCTGAGGTTGTCCCTTTACTTCTTTTTCTTCCTCACTACTTGTTTCCGACCATATCTTTACCACTCCATAAACTCCATCATATCCTGGATCTATCTTCAAATCTCCTTTTCTAACCTTTAAAACTCCCTCAGCAACTTTGGGACCTGAGACCTTTTCTATCTCCTCTATTGAAACTTTCGTTAAAACTTTAATTTCTCCCCCCAAACTGGTTACTAATTTTTTATACTCATTTATGACTCTTTGGCTTGTTGGAGCATTACCAAATGCCTCTGCTATTATTTGATGTAAAGGTACTAATTTTCTATAACCTGCTCTGCTAGGTTGTGTTTTACTTTTTATTATTCCCTCATCACTCATCACTCCTAGCTCATCAGCGGACCTTGAAGCGATCTCTTCTACCCTCTCCATTACCCCCACAGTTAATCCCTTACCACAAACAGGACAAGTTGTCCCTTTAGCTAAAGTATCCTCAGGAGCATATTTAACATTACAATTTCTGTGCCCAGTGTAGTGATATTTACCTTCCTCTGGATAAAACTCTATTGTTCCAGCTATTTTTTGATCCTTAAAATCCTCCCATAAACCATCATACCCATCCCCAATATCCCCTTCTATTACTGTGACTTCCCTACCTAAATTTGGCAAAGAATGAGCATCAGAGAAAGAAACAATACTCCTATTATCAAGCTCAGAAACCCTCCAATTCATAGCAGGATCAGAAGATAAACCTGTTTCTATACCATAAATATAATCCACTAAATCTTCAAAACAATCAGCCAAAGAGTCATATCCTGACTCTGACCCAAAAATCCCAAACCAGGGAGTCCAAGCATGAGCTGGTATAAACAGGGCTTTATCTGAGGCAACAAGGGCCATAGATAATAATTCCTTGGAGGGAATGCCCACGATTGGTCTGCCATCTGAAGAAAGTGAGGCTCGTCTTGCAAGTAATGTTTGTTGAAATTTAGAAGCTGCTTCAAAAGAAGGTAAAAAGATTAGATTATGGATTCTTCTACCTGAACCTTTATGAGAATACATGGAGGCAATTTCTACTGTTAAAAGAAACTTTACAGAAGGATCTTTGGGGTATATGAGGAACCCAGAATCATCTTCCTTTAAGTTTGCTTTAAGCTCAGATAACCAAAGAGGATGTAAAAAATCACCAGTGCCTAATAAATTAATCCCCTTATACTTTGCCCACTCTACTAAATTGGGAATATTTAGCTGTTGTGAACAAGCTCTAGAAAACCTGGAGTGAATATGCAAATCAGCAGCGTATGCCATATTACTGGGATTCTATCATATAGAAAGTGGTGAAGTCACAAAGATGAAATGGGATATGGGAAATGTGAATATGGATAATGAAGTGTGATGTGTGATTAATCTCACTTCTCATTTCAATAATTCATCCTCTCACCTCCCACTTCTCACATCTATCCTAGATGTGACGAGCGACTATTAACTTGCTCTTACCTGGACAAACTGGAAATAGTTGCCATCAGGATCTGCAAAAGTGGCAATCAGTCCATAACCTTGAACATGATATGTATCTTGAATTACTTTTACCCCAGCTTCTTTTAATCTTTTGGCCTCAGCTTCACAATCATCCACCTCAATATTTAACATAATTCTGGGTGGGTTTGAGTTTTTACCCTTTATTTCTGAATGTGGATTTATATAAAGCTCAGTATTTCCTAAGCTAAAACTATATCCTGTTTGGCCATCCTCCCCCATCTCAAACTCATCTTTAAGCTTTAACCCTACTTTTTCTTTATAAGCGAAGCTTGAAAACTTGTTTGAAAGCGAGCTTTCAAACTTCGTTTATAAAAGTTGGCTAAAGCTTTAGTATCTTCACTAGAAATCATTACAGCATCTAATCCTTTAATCATTTTTTACTTCACCCCCTTTCACTTCTTTCCTTGCTGCTTATACATACTTATTAGTTCCTTAACAGTAGTTGCATCCTCAGCTTGTTTATCATTTCTAAATTTAACAAGTCTGGGAAATCTGAGAGCATATCCAGGCTCTTTTTCATTTTTTCCAGCAGTATGCACAGGAGATCTGGTGATTTCATCTGCCAAAACTTCTATCACAATCTCCGGAGTAATCCAAACAGAGGGAGTTAAAATAGAATTTACCCTACTAGGTTTTTTATCTACCTTGATTTTATCTGCCTTTTTATGAATCTCTCTCCATTCCTCATCTGTTAAACCAGTCCCTATTTTAGAAACTGTCACAAACTCATCTTTTTTATCATCATAAACTCCAACAAGCAGAGCCCCAGCCCCAAAAGAAACCCTTTTCCCCCTGCCAAAAATATATCCCAAAATCACACAATCTATAGTATCCTTTAGCTCTCCACCAGAGTGTCTTTTTAATTTCACCCAATTAAAATTTCTGCCTCCTGCTTCATATTTTGAATCAGGCCTTTTAACCACCAACCCTTCTAAATTATGAGAAATAGCATCATCTAACATGACTTGTAACTGCTTGGCATCACTAACTTCATCTCCTGGCTCTGGAAATAATACTTCCCCATCTCCCAGAGTCTCTCTTAAAAGTTTTAATCTCTCAGTTAAAGGCTCATCAATCAAGGATTTTCCATCTTTATATAAAATATCAAAAACAAAAGCTTTTAAAGGAATCTTTTTGGCCATTTCTTCTATTCCATACTTTCTGCGGCGCTGAGTAGTCTCCTGAAATGGTAGGAATTCATCTGAGGTTGGATTAAACCCTATTGCTTCTGCATCTAAAATGGCTTTCTTGGCTTTAATCTGCTTTTTGGCTCCCTCAGCAATCTCAGGAAACATCAAGGTTGTTTCTTCTAAATTTCTGGAAAATAGCCTGACATTATCCCCATCTTTGTGAATCTGTACCCGAAATCCATCTAATTTTCTTTGAGCATTAACAGTACCCATTTTCTCAATTACTTTTTCAGCTGTTGGTAATCTTTCTGCCAGCTCTGATCTTATTGGTCTACCTACAGTCACATCCAAGTTTTTAACTCTCTTTAATCCACCTTTCCAAAGAGTTTCTCCAATTAAACCTAAATCAGAGGTATATGCTCCTTCCAAAAGTTTTCTTTTTGATTTATCACCTAATTTAAGTTTGGCAAAGGCATCCAAAATAGTTGGGTCCCCTATTCCAAGCCTTGAGGCACCTAAAGGAATTCTGACCATGTGTTTGGCTGATATTCCATCAACTTTTTTTAAAAGTTCTGCTAAAGTGGACACTTTTTTCTCAACAGTTCCTTCCCCAGTAAGTTTTGCAACCCCCCTTAATATCTCAAATACCTCATTAACAGATAACTTATTTTTTTTAGCTAGTTTACCCTGAGCGAGCGTAGCGAGTCGAAGGGCCACCAATCCCAAATCCCCTAACCTACCATAGTTTCTGAGTATTTGCTCCCTATCTACCCCATATGCCCTGGACATGGCAGAAGCAACCAGTTTCTCACTCATGCCAATCTCTAAAGGTTCATAAAATGGAGCAACTCTGCCTTGTAGCAAGTAACTGACATGCCCAATCTCATCGAATTTAACT
>JACOXG010000030.1 GCA_016176405.1 Candidatus Daviesbacteria bacterium
TCCTATTATCCAAAGAAGAACAAGTTAACGTGCCCGAAGATCAGATTATTTCAAGAAAAGGGATTCACTGGCATCCTCGACTTTCAATTTATATTAAGGGTGAAAAGCAGGAAATACCGGCAGATTTTGGTTTAGGTGCAGTACATTCGCCAATCCATACTCACGCTGCTGATAGTAAGGAAGGTATTTTGCATATGGAATTGAATGGCTTGGTAACCAAAGATGAGACAAAACTTTCAAAATGGTTTCAGTTATGGGGTAAACAATTTAACTCGAATTGCATCTTTGATAAATGCAATGGAGAAGAAGGCATGGTAAGTTTGAGAGTAAATGGTCAAGAAAATAAAGAATTTGAGAATTATTTAATGAAAGATGGAGATAATATAGAAATTAAATACGAATAAAAGGTAGAATATACATATGGATCTTTGGCTGATATTTTTAACCGGTTTAACTGTGGGAGGTTTAACTTGCCTAGCTGTTCAGGGTGGATTGTTGTCTGCCACCATTGCCGCACGTGAGGAAGAAGATCTAGAAGAAGGGGATAAAAGGAGATACAGTGTTTGGCCAGTTTTGGCCTACACCATTTTAGGATTTATTTTAGGAGCTTTTGGTTCAGCCCTGGCTTTATCTGATAATGCCAGAATTGTCATGCAGCTTTTGGCAGGAGTTTATATGATAGTTGTAGCTTTAAATCTTTTGAACATTCATCCAATTTTTAGATATGCCATTATTCAACCGCCCAGATTTTTAACCAGACTGGTTAGAAATACCACTAAATCTAAAGATATTTTTGCCCCGGCTCTTTTGGGAGCGATGACTATTTTTATTCCTTGTGGTACCACTTTAGCCATGGAGGCTTTTGCCATCTCCTCCGGCAGTCCGATTTTGGGGGCCGCGATTATGGGCACATTTACCTTGGGTACTGCACCACTTTTCTTTGGCTTAGGATTTTTAACTTCATTTTTGGGGGATACTTTTAAACGTAAATTTTTTAAATTGGCAGGAGTGCTGGTTTTATATTTAGGGATCACCACCTTTAACAGCAGTCTAATTTTGGCGGGATCTCCCATAACTTTGCAAACCATTAAAGAGGCAATTCCTATTTATATAGATTTATCTGGAGGGGCCTATGCATCTGATGATTCTAATGTGACAGTGGTGGGAGGAGTTCAAACTGCCAATATCACAGTTTATCCTACCAGTTATACTCCAAACAGAATCCAAGTTAAGGTCGGTATTCCAGTTAGATTAAATCTGACTCCAGTGGGAGGTTTGGGTTGTACAGCAGGTTTTAGAATTCCCCAACTGGGGATAAACAGAACGCTTGCCCAAAATCAAACCACAGCTGTAGAATTTACCCCAACCAATCCCGGCAAAATTACCTGGACTTGTTCAATGGGGATGTATTACGGAGTAATTGAGGTGACTTCGTAGACGTAGTCAAGAAGTCATCCTGAGGAGCGATACAGCGACGAAGGATCTCTCTATGATAAAGAAAAAATTTAAGATTACAGATATGCATTGTACCTCTTGTGCAATCAGTATAGATTTTGATTTAGAGGATTTGGAAGGAGTTAAATCTGCTAAAACCAGCTACGCAGCTTCGGTTTGTGAGATAGAGTTTGATACAAATAAATTAGATGATCAGAAGATTTTGGAAAATATTAAAAAATCCGGCTACACAGCTATTCCTCTGGAATAACAAGTACCACATGTGATACCTTTAATTTATATGCTTGACCTCATCTCCATAGGTGATGCTACCATTGATAATTTTGTCCAGATTCATGATGCAGAGGTCAGGTGCAATATTGATAAAACTGAATGCAAGCTTTGTGTAGATTATGGAGATAAAATTGCTGTTGATAGTTTAGTTCATCTGGTGGCAGGAAATGCTGCCAATAATGCGGTTGGTGGATCAAGATTAAAATTAAAATCAGCCATTTATGTTAATGTTGGATCCGATCCCTCTGGTAAGCAGATAGTGGATAAATTAAAAGAGGAGGGAGTTAGTACTAGATATATTGTGGTGAATAAAGGTATGGAATCTAATTTATCCACGGTTTTAAATTTTCAAGGGGAAAGAACAATTTTTGTTTACCATCAAGCTTGGAAATACCAATTGCCTGATTTGGAACAAACTAGGTGGATTTATCTGACCTCACTGTCTGACTCATTTACAAAGTCAAATCTTTTAAATGAATTGAATGCTTATTTAGAAAGAGCTGGAGCGAAACTTTTGTATAATCCAGGTACTTATCAGATCCAGGCAGGAGTTAAGAAAAATCCCAGGTTACTATCTTTAACAGAACTTTTTATTGTTAATTTGGAAGAGGCCAAAAGAATTTTGGGGCACAAAGATGAGGAAGATCTTCCCATTAAAAAATTACTCAAGGGTATTTGTGATCTGGGGCCGAAAATGACCATTATTACTGATGGAAAAGAAGGATCATATGGGTTTGATGGAGAAAAATATTATCATTTGGGAATTTTTCCAGCTAAGTTGGTAGAGATGACTGGAGCAGGTGATGCTTATGCCACAGGAGTATTAGCCGGACTTTTTCATGGGCAAAATTTATCTGAAGCTATGAGATGGGGAGCAGCCAATGGTGCAGCAGTGGTTGAGCAAATTGGTCCTCAGGCAGGATTATTAACCTATGATGAAATGCAACAAAGATTAAAGACGAATTCTAAAATAGTAGCCAGACAAATTTAATGACGTGAATCAAAAAGGGTTTATTCGTTGGATTATTTTAGTGATTATGCTAATTGCTGGAGCAGTTTTTATCTACTTTAAAGCCGCAGATAGTCTGCCGGGAGAGATAATTTATCCCATCAAAGAAATTAGGGAAAATCTTTCACTAACAAGTTTTATAGCAGATTATTATAAAGGAGCAGTTATTTATACAGATTTAACCAAAGAAAGATTTGAGGAGGTATTAAAACTGATAGACAAAAAAAGTAGCGATGATAAAATAAAAACAGCTTTAGATAAATTAATATTAAGTCAGAAAAAAACTTTACAATATATTGAAACGGGAAAATCCAAAGGATATAAATTGAATAGCAATTTGGACGAATTTGAAAAAATTTTATTTGAGGAGCGGGAAAGTTTATCAAGACTTCTTTATCAGGTACCTGAATCACTCTATGACAGTATGAGAAACACCATCCAAACTATCTCTGAAAATATTGATAGGACCAGAGTGGCAAAGGTCAGATCATGAATCTTTCTCAATTTACATCTGATGGCAAATTTTTAATGTTGGCTTTGGATCATCGAGGTTCTTTTAAGAAGTTAATGAATCCTCAGGATCCTGAATCAGTTTCAGATGATCAAGCCATTCAACTTAAAAAAGAAATTATAGAATCTCTAAAAGATCTGTTTAGCGGGCTGTTAATTGATGAGGTTTGGGGATTAGATGCATATCAGGTTAGATCTAAGCCATTTCTTTTACCTTTGGAAAAAACCGGCTATACGGATGAACAAGGTGAGAGAGTGACTGAACTTGAATATACAGTTGAGCAAATTAAAAATTTAGGAGCATCAGGGGCAAAACTGTTATTATATTTCAATCCAAAAGGAATAAGTGCCAAAAAACAAATAGAAACAGCCAAAAAGGTAATGCAAAATTGTAAACATAATGATTTTCCCTTCTTTTTGGAAATTGTCACTTATGGAAGTGGTAAGGGTGAAGTTTATCAATCAGTGAAAATGTTACAAGATGAAGGCGTGGTGCCAGATGTATGGAAATTGGAATATCCGGGCACTGAAGAGGGTTGCAAAGAGATTACAAATTTGGTGCATACTATCCCCTGGATACTTTTAACAGGAGGACAAACTTTTGACCAGTTTAAGCCAGAACTGGAGCAGGCTATCCCGGCGGGCGCCAAGGGCTTTTTAGCAGGAAGGGCTTTGTGGCAGGAAGTTTGCTCCTTACAAGGAGAAGAAAAACAAAAGTTTTTGCAGGTAACTTTGCCGGAAAGATTTAAAACTATATCAGATATTGCAAAAATGAGTTAATATTTAAGTATGCCCAAAGTTGTGGTGACCAGAAAAATTCCAGGTAATGGCATTAAGATGCTTCAGGATGCAGGATTTGAGGTAGTAGTTTCTCCCCATGATCGAGTGCTAGAAAGACAAGAACTTTTAAATTTTATTCAAGGAGCTGACGGAATACTTTGTATGCTGACAGATAAGGTGAATGAGGAATTTATCAATGCTGCAGGACCTAATTTAAAAGTGGTGGCAAATTTTGCAGTTGGCACTGATAATTTTGATCCTGCAGCTCTTAGTTCACATAATATAGTTGGTACCAATACTCCTGATGTTCTAACAGAAGCCGTGGCTGAACATACCTTTGCCCTAATAATGACTATTACCCGACGGATTGTTGAGGCTGATAAATTAGCCAGATCCGGATCACCTCCCGCTTTTGGGCCAGAAGTATTACTGGGGATGGAAATTAAGGGAAAGACCTTGGGGATTTTGGGCTTGGGTAGAATTGGTTCCAGAGTGGCTGAAATGGGAAAGGCAATGGGAGCCAATATTATCTACTATGACATTAAACAGAATGCCGAGTTTGAGCAAAAAGTGGGAGCTGTCTTTAAAGCCACCCCGGAGGAATTATTAAAAGAAGCAGATATAATTTCTGTTCATGTCCCCCTTTTAGATTCTACCAGACACTTAATAAATGCCGTAAGATTAAAAATGATGAAACCTACTGCATATTTGGTTAATACTTCTCGTGGACCAGTGGTGGATGAGGCAGCTTTGGTGGAAGCCTTGAAAACTGGGGTAATTAAAGGAGCAGCTTTGGATGTATTTGAGGGGGAGCCAAATCATGCACCTGGTTTGGATCAGTTAAATAATGTGGTGATGACTCCGCATATTGCCTCAGCCACCATAGAGGCTCGTTCTGCCATGGGAGAGCTGGCTGCCAAAAATATTATTGCAGTTTTATCTGGACAACCCCCACTTACTCCAGTACAAAGATAGTCGCTCGTCACAGTAAAAAGCACCGTTCGACTAGTAATACTGAATCATTAAAGATATACTCCAGTCTCACTATGGGAAAGTTTTATGACGGATATCTGCACATAAAACTTTCTAATTGCTTTTATACTTGTGACTTCGCTCCTTTTCCGTTATATTAAAAATATGGATCAACAAACTGTTCAGTTACTATATGATGTCATTATTATTGGTGGAGGTCCTGCAGCTTGTGCTGCGGCTGTTTATACAGCCAGAAAAGAGCTGAAAACCCTTCTTATCACAGAATCTTTTGGTGGGCAATCCATTGTCTCTGATGATATTCAAAACTGGATTGGAGAACCTCATATTTCTGGTTTAGATTTGGCCAAAAAACTGGAAGCTCATGTCAGGGCTTATCCTAATATGGTGGAAATTAAATCTCCAGAAAAAGTGGGAAAGAATTTGTGATTTTGAAGTGACCACAGATCCTTCGACAGGCTCAGGACAAGCATATCAAGGGAAAACAGTCATTGTGGCCTCTGGTGCCAGAAGAAGAAAGTTGGGAATTCCTGGAGAGGATAAGTTTGAAGGAAAAGGGGTGGCTTATTGCTCAACCTGTGATGCCCCTATTTTTAGAGATAAAAAGGTGGCGGTGGTGGGTGGAGGAAATGCTGGATTAGAAGCTGTCCAAGACCTTTTTCCTTATGCAACTGAGATTTATCTTTTAGAATATGGGGAAAGTTTAAAAGGAGATCCTAAAACTGTTGAGGAGATCAAGAAAAATCCCAAACTAAAAGAAATTATTTTAAATGCTCAAACTTTAGAGGTAGTGGGAGAAACTTTGGTAACTGGCTTAAAGTATAAAGACAAAGTCAGTGGTCAGGAAAAAACTTTGGAAGTGGGTGGAATTTTTGTGGAAATTGGTTCTGTTCCCAACTCAGAAATTGTCAAAGATTTAGTTCAAATAGATGATCACAAACAAGTTATGATTAATTTTCAGCATGCCACTACTTCCCATCCAGGAGTATTTGCTTGCGGAGATGTGACCGATGACCCTTATAAACAAAACAATATCTCAGCAGGAGATGGAGTCAGAGCAGCCCTGGCTGCTTATAATTATTTGCTGAATAGAAAAAAGAAAAGTCCTGCTGAGGAGAAAGTTTAAAGATGGTACCTAATTTTTGGAAAAAGTGGCGATATCCATACCTGACTGCTGTTTTCATAAGCATTTTAATAGCCATTATTTTGATTCAAAATCAGGCCTTTAA
Organism: Candidatus Daviesbacteria bacterium; assembly: GCA_016176405.1. Lineage (GTDB taxonomy): Bacteria > Patescibacteriota > Microgenomatia > Daviesbacterales > UBA10151 > JACOXG01. The sequence goes on from JACOXG010000030.1 coordinate 6,247, forward strand.
GGACTGGATTCTTAATTTAGGATCTTTGGAGTATATTGGAGCTTTATTTGCAGGCATAATTTTTGTTTCTTCCTTTACTGCAGCCATCTCTATTGCTGTCATTGCTATTATGACGGAAAATATTAATCCCATGGCTCTGGCTCTGATTGGGGGTGTGGGAGCTGTGATGGGGGATTATCTAATCTTTAAATTGGTCAGGGATCACTTAACGGAAGAATTATCTACACTTTTTGGTAAGGAAGAAACTTCTCATATTAAGGTGCTTCTTCATTCAAAATATATTGCCTGGATGCTGCCAATTATTGGCGTTTTTATTATAGCTTCACCTTTGCCAGATGAGATGGGGGTGTCTCTTTTAGGTATTTCCAAAATGTCCGAGGCAAGATTTATTTTGATTTCCTATATTTCCAATTCTGTGGGAATTTTGATGATTGCATCAGTTGCCAAGGTGATTTGAACTTTGTTCAAATCATCCTGAGCGAGCGAAGCGAGTCGAAGGATCTATTTGATGATATAGTGTAATTATGTTAAACAGATTTTTAGAATTTTTTATAGTTGGACTGGTCTTGGGCGTGGTTGAGGATTTAATAGCCATATCATTGGCAACAGAAAAAGAGATAGATTTAAGGGTTTTTGTGATAGCTTTCTTTGTGGCCCTACCTTTTGCTATATTCTCAGAACTAATTGTAGATCATAATAAATTTAAGAATTTGATGAGTAAGTGGTTTAAAAGAATTTAGCAAAACTCACAAACCCCAGGGGTCTTTTTAATGTGGCAGCATTTATCACAACAATAAACTTCTCCCTGGTGAGTATATTGTTGCCCAGGCTTAATAACCTTGCCACATTTAACACATCTATGTTCTTTTACATCATTTGCCATATTATTTTTAAGCAGCAGATCTAGCTTTCCTGATTTGATCTTGTATAAAAATAGGACGTCTACTTAATGCAGCTTCTTCCTCAGCTTCATGAACCTGTTGTGCCTCTCTAAGGCCATTCATCATGATTTCATAAGATTGGGGGTATCGCCTATTTAAATGTTGTTGGAAACGTTCAAGGAAATCTGGGTAGTCAGAATCTGGAGATCCAACTAGGCTCATTCCCATAAACTTCGCCGAGTCTTCATTAATACCGCCCACTCTAGCAACTAAATTGTCAAATTGGCTAATCAGATCACCAATATGATCATAAGATTCCAATTTACTTACTTGTCCCCGTCCAGAAATTATGGAACCTATTCTTTCTATAGCTTCTCTGATCATTCTTAGCTTACCTAAATATTATTGTGTATCAAAGTAGGTCACTTGTCAAGTGAATGTATAAATTTAAAGATAGGCTTGATAACTATGATTCTCATGGCAAAGAGTAAAAATATTCCAACACTACCAAGCAGTAACCAATCCTTAAGAGATAAAGGTTGTACTTTGAAAACTTCCTGTAAGGAAAGGCCGGCAAAGGATAAAGGTGCATAAAGAATCAGAATTTGCAAAATTAAGGTGGTAAAAATTGCTCCCACCAGATATTTATTTGAGAAAAATGACAGCTTATATTCTGAGCGAATGGCAATAATTCTTAGCATTTCATACAAAACTATGGCGGAAAAAACCATGGTCTGTTCATAAATAGGATCTTTTTCATAAATCATAAAAATTAATAAAATGGCAGCAGTTAAAAGCACACTAACAGCAATAAGCGGTCCTAAAAATCTGCCTCCAGCAATTTGCTCTCTAAATTTTTGTGGAGGCAAACTCATGATATCTTTTCTAGCAGGATCCACTCCTAAGGCTAGAGCAGGCAGCCCATCAGTGACTAGATTAATCCAAAGCAGGTGAATGGGTAGTAAAGGTAAGTGTCCACTGCCTAAAATGACAGCAATTGAGATGACCATTACTTCCATGATGTTTGAGGAAAGTAAATAATTGACAAATTTTCTGATATTATCAAAAATAGCTCTACCTTCTTTGACAGCTTGAACAATGGTTGTAAAATGATCATCCAATAAAATCATATCCGAGGCTTCTTTGGCCACATCTGTACCAGTTATTCCCATGGCCACCCCAATATCCGCAGCCTTTAGAGCCGGGGCATCATTGACTCCATCACCTGTCATGGCTACCTGATGCCCGTGAGATTTTAAAGCTTTAACTATTCTGATTTTGTGTTCAGGATTAACTCTGGCATAAATACCAATGCTCTCAACTTTAGCAGCAAATTGCTCATCAGTTAATTTCTCAAGCTCTGCTCCAGTGATACTTTCACCAATTATTCCAACTTCTTTGGCAATAGCTTCTGCTGTTAAAAGATAATCTCCGGTGATCATAATGACTTTAATACCTGATTGTTTTTGGCAGGTGGCAATTGCTTCTCTGACTCCCTCTCTGGGCGGATCTTTCATACCTTGAAGACCTAAGAAAATTAGATTCTCTTCAGCCTCTTTCTCATTGAGCTTCTCAGTTTTTTGGTAGGCAAATGCCAGTACTCTTAAAGCATTACCCGCCATTTGATCATTAATTTTTAAAATCTCTTGTCTTTGAGTCTCATCCAAGGGGATAATTTGGCCATTCTTTTCTATCTTTGTGCAATGAGACAAGATCACTTCTGTGGCTCCTTTACTGGTAATTAAATAATCACCCTCATTTTTTAAAATAGTGGTCATCATTTTACGATCAGAGGTAAAGGGTATTTCTTGTACTCGAGGATATTTTGTGATCAATTCATTCTGGTTAATACCATTTTGGTAGGCACCTCTGATTAAAGCAGCCTCAGTAGGATCACCCACCACTTTTCCCGCTTCGCCGCGAGGCGAGTCTCCGCTTAAACGGGCATTACTGGCCAGAATCCCAACTTCCATTAGTAATTTTTTATTATCTCCAAAAACCTCCACCACACTCATCTCACCTTCTGTTAAAGTGCCGGTTTTATCAGCACAAATTACATCTGTTGAACCCAAAGTTTCTGCAGAAGGTAAGTGTCTTATGAGGGCTTTTTGAGAAAGTAATCTTTTGGTACCCAAAGCTAAAGAGATGGTAATAACTGCTGGTAACCCCTCAGGAATAGCAGCTACAGCCAAAGCAATGGCAGAAAGAAAGGCATTGATAATGTTTTGCTCAAATATAATTTGCTCAATACCAATGATGGCTGCGATAACTAAAACTATCTTGCCAATCAAAGCCCCTAATTTATTCAGTTTTTGTTGCATAGGAGTTAATTCTTCTTTTTCCTTAGAAACCAAATTGGCAATTTTGCCAATCTCAGTCTGCATACCGGTTGAAATAACAATGCCTGTACCTTTTCCAGATACAACAGAAGTACCTGAGAAAAGCATGTTTTTTTGTTCAGCCACAATCACCTCACCTGAAAGTGTTTGGAAATCTTTGATAACAGGAGTTGATTCACCAGTTAAAGAGGCCTCATTAGTTTGTAAATTAATGACAGAGACAAGCCTAATATCAGCTGGTACTTTTTGGCCTTCCTCTAAAATAATTAAATCTCCAGGAACTAAATTAGAGGAGGGAATTTGTTGTAATTGCCCATCTCTGTAAACTAGAGAGTTTGAGGTGACTAATTTTTTAAGCTGCTGAATGGTTTTTTCTACTCTATATTCTTGGACAAAGCCAACAATGGCATTTAGGATGACTATGGCCATAATCATGCCTGCATCTATAAACTCTCCTAAGAAAAAAGAGATGGCTGAGGCAAAAAGTAGAATAACTATTAAAAATGAGGAAAATTGAGAAAGCAATATTAAAAAAGGACTTTTACCTTTTTCCTCTTTTAAAACATTAGCCCCATATTTTTGTAATCTGGATTGTGCCTCCTGAGTGGATAAGCCATTCTTAAGATCTGTTTGAAGTTGTTCAGCAATAGATTGAGGATCTAGGGCAAATGCTTTTTCCATGTATATTCCATTGTAACTGTTGTGCAATTAGAACAAAAGAGGAGGGGAAAGCTTAAATTGTGTAATTTGCTTTATTATAGGTTTAAGTGTAAAATGCAAAGAATAGCCGAAGGAGTTGAATTATGAAAGAGGAACATGAAATACCATGGTCAATAGGACTTCCTGAGGAGGTAAGACTAGGTATACCTCTAAGAGAAGCAGTTCTCAATTGCCTTTTTGTAGAGGCAGAAAATTTACATAATGCAGGTTATCTTATAGGAGTGAGATCTGCGGTTTCTGGATTCAGAAAACTTGCATATGAAGTAGCCCTAATTCTGAACCTAGCAAAACAGGAAGAAAAAATAGAAGAAGAGCTTAGGAAAACCTTAGAAGATCCTAAAAATAACCGGCCAAGTTTCCTAATGCGCGGTCATATGCCACACAGTGATGGTACTCACCCACGTTGGGGCTGGAGTGAAAACCCAGAAATATGGCAAATGGAAGCAAGAATTGCACTGGAAGAATTAGAGGAGATACATAAAGATCCAACACTATTTACGCTTGTGGATTTTGTTGCAAAACTACACTACTTCTCTCAATCACATCCTAGCTTTGAGGGGGAGATGTTCGGAAGAGAAATGGCTGCTAAAAGATATAAAGAAATATATAATTTACTACCTCAATACACCTTCCAGAGAGATACTAAATAATTAGCTTCCCACTTGGAATGTGGGAATACAATGTGGGAATACAGATTAATGATCATCATGATCAACCATTAGGTTATAAACAGCAGGATCTTCAATCCCAAATTCCTCTACAAAGGCTTGATAACTTAAATTCTTGTTAGTTTTAGAAAAATAAGAGGAAATAAAATCAGTATCACAAAATGGATGTTGTTCTCCAGATAAGTAATAGTTGTAGGAAGAGTATGGATAAACTTTACCTTCCCACTTCGGAAGTGGGAAGGCGTTTCTATGAATATATTTCGAAAGTTGTAAGAGATATTCGTCTGTCTCAATCAGCTTGGCTTTAAATTTACCCTGAAATAAAGAGCCTACTCTTTCATGTTTGGTATTAAAATAACGAGTATAACTGTCAGACATTCTTCTCATAAATTTGGAAATCCCACCTTCTTCTAGTTGTTTAACTAAAAGATGAAAATGGTTAGGCATTAAAGAGTAGCAAAAGATTTGAACTAAATCAGTTTGAGTATTAATCTTTTTTAGTTTAATCACCCCTCTTCTAAAATCTGAAAGTTTCATTGGTGTAGGGTTTTTTCTATAAAAGTTTAAAGTCTCAAGAAATCTTAAATAATCCCACTTGTCTATAAAAATAGTTCTTTTCTCAACACCTCTATTATAGAGGTGATAAGACTCACCAGTTGCAAAAGGAGGGTTCAACATTCTGCTTTGTATTATTATATCTACGTTCCCACTCGTCAAGTGGGAATACGGACTAATCAACCTCCCAGGTTAACAAAGACTTGTACTAAGGGTATAACATATGATTACAATGAATAAATGAGATTATTTGAAGTTTTAGCACATGAAGGGGAGGAAGTTGTAGAAGCAGTTCAGCCATCTCTTGATGAAGTTATTCGGACTAATTCAATCCAATATTCATTAATTTCAACCGGGGTACTGTTTGTACTAGTAATTTTATCCATTCTTTTTAAAGACAAAAGTGAAAAATTAAAATATCTTTTTTTTGGATTGATGGCTTTAATAATTTTGGGAAACACCATTTATTTGTCTTTCTCCACCATTTATTTAAATCAACAATCAACAACCGGTGGCCCGGTGCACTGGCATGCGGATTTTGAGATTTATAATTGTGGGAAAAAAGTTGAAATAGAGAATCCCGAGGGTTTTTCCAATAAGGTAGGGACTGAAGTAGTCCATGAACATAATGATGACAGAATCCATATTGAGGGGGTAATTTTAGAAAAACATGATGCCTCAATTGGGCATTTTATTGAGGCTTTGGGAGGAGATTTACATGAGGGTCATCTGTCCATTCCTGCAGAGGAAGGGTTACTGGAGATGGAGGATGGTCAGATGTGTAATGGTCAAGTTGGAGCCTTGCAAGTTTTTGTTTATCGGACTGCTGTCGCAGAACAAACAAAAGGTGATTCTTTTTACCAGCAAAAATTGACTGATGAACCTCAAGATTATATTATCTCGCCCTTTGGCCAGGTTCCACCCGGTGATTGTATCATCATTGAGTTTGATAAAGAAAAAGAGGAAACAGATAAACTTTGCACCTTCTATAAATTAGCTGTAGAGAAAGGAGAGCTGCATGATTGATGTGCATCTACCAACCTTAGGTTTAGTTTTAGGGTCTGCTGCCATTGATTCCATTAATCCTTGTGCTATAGGAGTTTTAATTTTAATGATCTCAGTGATTTTGGGAGGACAACACTCAGTTGGCAAGATGCTATTTTTAGGAGGGCTCTATATTTTTTCTATTTTTATAACTTATCTTTTGGCAGGATTAGGACTGTTATATTTCTTAGGTTCAATCCCACTTTTTGTAACTGAGTACATTTCTATCACTGTGGGAACAATAATTGTTCTATTTGCACTGGTTGAGATTAAAGATTATTTTTGGTACGCACGGGGTTTTTCTTTGGGAATACCCCTAGTTTTTACCAGCAAAATTCATGAAATGGCCCAAAATATCTCTGTTCCAGGGGTTATATTAACAGGGGCTTTTGTGGCTGGTGTAGAGCTGCCTTGCACAGGTGCTCCATATTTGGCAATTATTGCCATACTCTCCACCAATTTTAATTTTACAGCTTTACTGCTATTAATTCTCTATAATATTATTTTTGTGATGCCTTTAGTGGTAATTTTACTTTTAGTGGCAGGAGGAACAAAGCTTCCTGCAATAAAGCAGTGGAAACAAGAATCAAGAGGGGTAATGAGACTGGCAATAGGGTTATTATTAGTTGGATTGGGATGGTTATTGATATTAATAGCAAATGGTACGATTAATTTTGGATAACTAAAATGACGCACATTGTTAAAAGAAAAGGACATAAACAGGAATTTGATGAGCGGAAAATCTATGCTTCAGTTTACGCTGCCTCTTTATCTGCTCACGCTGATAAAGAGGAGGCTGAGGCAGTAGCCAATTTGGTGAGTAGAGAAATAAAAAAATGGATTGAAGGGAAAGTAGAAGTTAACAGCGATGAAATTTTTAAAAAAGTTTCAGAGGAGTTGATGAGTCTCAATAAAGATGCTGCTTTTATGTACACAACGCATAGAGATGTGTCTTAGTGGACGTATACTCGGGTACCGGGATTTTCCGGGCTTGCTCTAACCACGTTTTGGCCTGCTGGTACAACTGGTCCGGCCCAATCAAAAATTTGGGCAGCATAATTTAAAGGCTGGTTGACACAACCATGGCTCATCGGATTGCCAAAATTGTTATGCCAATAAGCTCCATGGATAGCATAACCTTTATAAAAAAACATATTATGAGGCACATTGGGTAGGTAATAATAAGTGCCTAATTCCTTTGAACCGCCGGACATTTTTTGAGATCTGGTCTTATACCAAATATAAAAAGTGCCTTTGGGGGTGGGGGCCCATTTGCCTGATGAAATTGGATATTCCATGACAATTCTACTGCCTTCCCAAGCTCTTAATTTTTGTTCTGGTAAAGAAACTTCAATCCATTTTTCTTCTCCAGAGGCAGCGGTAGTCCCCAAGACTACCTCTTGATTATTATCTTGAGCATCTATTGATTGGGTAAAATTATGAGCCAGAGACGTTTTTGGATAGTTGATTGTTTCATTATTAAAAATTGCCAAGTTGGCATTCTCATCAAAATTACCACTGGCTGAAAGTACCTCTTGTTCGCTACAACAAGATGTGGTTGAGTCTCCAGATGCACCAAACTTGTAAGATAGATCTCTTTTTAATGTTTGAAAATTAAATGTGAGGTACGAAAAAGCAATGATGATTAAGATTAGAGGTAATAGACGGTGCAGCATAATATTTGCTTTCCGTCCCAGCACTAATATTATTGTGGGGCAAATTTAATCTGGACGTCAAGGGGGAATTTGGGTAGAATA
>JACOXG010000010.1 GCA_016176405.1 Candidatus Daviesbacteria bacterium
GAGAATATCTGCTGGTGATGTTGATGACCCCGCTAACTACATAATAATAACTAGAGAAGCATCCAGTGGGTTTAATAGAATTTCAGCCCATGCTGAATTTAATAACATCGCACAAACTGATGTTAATTTTAGCACTACTGATAATGCCGTAGCTTTCAAAATAGAACGCTATGGTAATGTCTGGAATCTATTCTACAGCCTGACTCAATACCCGAACTGGGTATGGACCAAACTAACTCAATATGAAGATGCCAATGGGGATATGACATCTGTCACCAGCGCTTATTTATATGCAGAAAGCGTTGGGACCACCGATACTCAAATTGCCACTGGTGACTTTGACAATTGGAAATATTATATTGGCTCTGGTGCGATTGACCAGATTCTTTCTACATTAGTTCTAGCTACTGGTACTTTTACTACCTCATCTGCAACAGTCCCAGCTGACACAGGAAGACTAGAGGGAGACAACTATTGGAATGGCACATTAATAATACCTACTAATGGAGTGGCTGCATTCCAGCCAAGAACAATTGTTGCATTTGCTAATGCTGGTGGTGTATTCACAATTGACCCAGAAGCAGTATTTACAGTTGCCCCAGCAGTTGGCGACGAATATGCTATTGTAGCCTACCAATATCCATTAGAGCCAGGCACAGATGCAACAAGTAATTCTGCAAGTGCCCATGTGGTTGGAAGCAAGGCAGATACAGCCCAGTATGATGGGACTAGCACAAATAGTTCTCTCGTTAGACTATTACGGGCAGTGCATAGGGGAGAAATATTAGCTAGCGGGACATTAACTTTATCAGATACCACCAATCCTGCTGATGCTGGGCGAACAGAAGCAGATAATTATTGGAATGGTAGCTGGTTAATGACTACAGCAGGGGCAGTAGCGTTCCAGCCCAGGCTAATAACAGACTTCCAGAATGCTACAGGGACTTTCAACCTTGACAGCCAGCAGCCATTTACTGCTGCCCCAGGCTTAGTAGCATATGTTATATTGGCCCCAAATAGTCAACTTGTTCCTACTGCTGATGCTGCTACTAATACTACTCCAGCCCATGTCATTGGCAATAAGTCTGACGCTGCTAGTGTTACCGCAGGGTCTGCTTCTATTATTGCTAGATTAAGGGCAATAGAAGCTGCTTTGTCTGTCAATACTTCTGCTGGTGGAGAATTTGAGTTAGATGGCACTCCAGATTTGTGGGACGCATTAGTAACAGATAGTTCTGCTCAAGCTGACATCACAACATTGACTGGTAATAGAGATGCTGCTGTAATACAAAGAATTGCAGCATTAGTAAATGCATTACAAATAACCGATGCTGGGACTGCCACTGGTTTTGAAGAAGATGGAACTGGTGGAAGACTATGGGAGTCTATAACTGCTGTAAAGGGGACATTTACAACTTCTTCAGCTACAGTACCTGCTGATACTGGACGGACTGAAGCAAATGATTATTTTAATGGCGACATAATTATACCAATATCAGGTGATGTTGTAAGACAAGCTAGAGTAATTGCTGATTTTGCTAATGCTGGAGGAGTATTCACATTAGATTCTGAACTCCCCTTTACAGCGGTTCCTGGACTAGTTGACTATGTAATAATACATTGGAAATATCCTTTAGTTCCAGCAGTTGATTCTGCTGCTAATACTACATCTCCTCATGTAGTTGGAAATAAATCTGATACTATACCTGCAATGAACCTGGCTCCAGCAAATGATTCTATTGTACGTCAATTAAAAGCTATCTTAGAGAGAGTAGGGGCTACTCCAGCTGACCCAGACGATTCTATATTAACTAATGTTGGTCAAAGAGATGACACAGCTACTGCTGATTCATTGGCAGATGTAACAACTACATCAATTCAGGCCAAATTAAGAAGGCTCTTATTACGATTTTCTGCTGATGCATTCAGCTCTACTGTACAAGGAGTAGCTAGAACTGATGTAGAAAATATGATCCAGGGACTAGCTAACTATCTATCAGCTGCTGGAGCTGCATGGTCTGTAACCGCTAATCCTGGAGCAGCTGCTAGAGATAACCTTGAGCAGACACTAGAAGATTTTGCAGACATGTTAGCTGGAACTACTGGAATAGTAACATTTCCAGCTGCAGCAGTAGCTGCCAATGGTATCTCAATAGCAGAAGTTTTGAGACATGTAATGGAGGCTGTTGGAGAAGACACAGCTAATAACGCATTTGCTTCAACTCTTGTAGCTGAAAATGGTGATGGTTCTGCTCTAGAAAGACTTGAAGAAATAAGAGGTAGAACTGCAACTGGAACATTTACTCAAACAGCTGCTATGGGGACAACTGTAAACACAGTAACAGAAATATCTCCGATTAGGCATGGACAAATAGCAGTAGAATTAGATATAAACACATTGATTGCAGCCGCTGAAGGCGGGACAGTAATTGTTAGACTATTAAATATGATTGATGGGGCTACTTTACGAATAATTGACAGGGTTGATTTTACAATTGGCGGGGCTAATGAAGTTCATCCTACAGTGAGAGGATGGGTACAAGAGGGCACTACGACAGCCAGGATTACAATTCAATTGAACTCTGCTGTTACTGTCAATAGGGATATACCATGGAGAATAATTGAGAGTGCATAAACTATGCCAGCATATTTACCAGTTACACTTGAGATAACATTAGATGATGACAATTCTACTTTTCTTGTAAAGAGAGGAGGAAGACAGAGAAAGGTGGAGTATAATTCGGAGCAATTCGGTAAAGACATAATAAACTTATTTAAATTAGATGAATTAATAGTGCCATTGGAAGATGCAAAAATAATATTACAACGTTTTCTAGATTGGGTTAGCATATTAAAGTTTAAATATGGAGCAATAGCGGGCGTAGATTCAACTCGTAATGTAGTATTTAGTCAAATAAACGGTGAGGCAAGCATTTCTTTTAGTGCAACAAGAGATCTTTCTGTTTCGTATTCTAAAGACACAAATGAGATAACATTCCAAGAGGGAGACTCTCCAACACAGACATCTTTAGCTACAACATATAGAACAACTATAGAACTTCTAGACTGGATAAAACGTGATTTTAGAATTTGGTGGAATGCTTCTTTGCAAATTACAGTACAATGAAGTCCATCATAGTGGAAGGACGGTAAAAAATGGATTCTGAAGTAACAAGACAACTATCACTCCTTAAAAATAAAGGAGCATTAACTAATGGAGTACCAGTTAGTGAGACTTTCAATAACACTACTGACTCTATGGAGGCCATTGAAGATGATTTATTAGTCCCTTCGGCTGATTCTGCCACAAATACTAGAGCACGAGATGTAATTGGAAATAAGACAGATGCAGCAGTATCAGTAGCTTCTACAACTGCTAGTGCCATAGCTTATTTAAAGAGATTAATAACAAATTCAATTATAGCAACAGGTACGTTTACTACCTCTTCAGCAACTGTTCCTGCTGATACTGGTAGAACTGAAGCTAACGATTATTGGAGAGGGAGTTGGCTTTTGCCATTGACCGGAGCAGTAGCTTTGCAGCCTAGATTAATAGTAGGATTTGCCAATGCTGGAGGAGTATTCACACTAGACGCTGAAAATCCGCTTACAGCAGCCCCAGGATTAGTAACATATGCTATTTTACCTCCAGTATTTCCATTACAGCCTGCTGCTGATGCTACGACAAATACGACAACTCCTCATACAGTAGGAAATAAGGCAGACACAGCTTCTTATTCTCGTAACTCAGCTAATTCATTGATGCGGTATTTGAAAGGTTTGCATACAATTGAGATTGTAGCTAACGGCACTTTTACTACTTCTTCTACAACAGTGCCCGCAGATACTGGCAGAGCTGAAGCTAATGATTATTGGAATGGTAGCTGGATTATTCCACTAACTGGTTCTGTAGCTCTCCAGCCGAGGTTAATTGTAGACTTTGCCAATGCTGGGGGTGTGTTTACTCTTGACTCCGATCAACCATTTTCTGCTGCGCCAGGATTAGTAACATATGTGATAGTATCCCCTAATTCTCAACTTGTCCCAGCAGCAGACTCTACTTCTAATCAAACTCCTGCTCATGTAATAGGAAATAAGACAGATGCTTCTTCTAGTGGTGCAACAGCCTCTTTAATTGCTAGAATAAAAGAGTTAAGAGATCGAGAAGTTCCGACAGAAACAGGGGCAACATTCACGTTTACAGTAGCAATGGGAACAACAGAAACTGATGTCATAGAGCTGTCACCTGGGACAACAATTTTAGAAATTATGTCTCTATATATGGATTTTGTTAATGTTCAAGGAGATGCAAATACACCTACAGCGACTGTTAGAAAATATGAAAAAGTTGATGATGCAACATATCGAAGGGTTGATTCAATAACAGTTGCGCCAAGCAGCGATCCAGCAGTTGAATTCAAGTCATGGACAACTGGAAGAGACACTAAAATTACAGTTCAAATGTCTACGGCATTAAATGCTAATGCAGGAATTCCTCATTATCGTGTAGTTAGGACGGTAGCATAAAATGGCTATATTTGATAAATATAATCTTCCAACACAAATCAAAACAGTTGGCCCAGACAACGATGCAGATTTCAGCACTATTGGGGCTGCGCTAACAGCTATAACTGATAACACGACTACAAGACGTTATACAATCAAAGTTGCACCAGGTACATATACTGAAGCAGTGACTATCAAAGACTATGTAGATATTGAAGGGAGCGGGTCAACTACTGTTATAACCCAAGCTGATGCTACTGTTCTTACTCAGACAAATTCAACATTTTTATCGAAGATTTCTAATTTAACAGTTCGAGTTTCAGGTGCTGGGGGTGGCACAATAAGTGCTGTTGCTGGGGGCGGGGGAGCTTGCTTATATGAAAATATAATCTTTGAAAATACAAAATCAGCGGGGACAATGTGGGTAACAGATACTAATATAGCCTTGTCTAGTTTTGTAGACTGCCATATTTTGCATCAAGGGGCTGGCGGCACAACAAATGGGTATAGGGCAGCCTCTGGTAGAAGCATACGAATAGTAGGTGGACAAGCTATGGCTACAGGGGGAGATCCAAATATTGGATTTCAAGCTGATAGTAATGGCGGAATAATAGTAGTTGGGAGCAAATTGGATGCCTGGACTACTCCATTTAATCTTACTGGGGCAGGTTCTAGAAATATCGTAGCTTCTGGGTGCTCTTTTAGTGCAGGCTTTTCTTTTCCAAATGATCAAATTGCAGTTTATACAGGTAGATCTGATGCTTTATATGGTGATGGTTCTGATGGGGATGTAACTATTGCAGCGCCAACAACATTAACTAGGAACATGTATTATAACACTTTAGTAGTTAATGCTGTAATTAGTACTGGTGGATATAGAATCTTTGTCAGAAACTTACTTAGTGGGACAAGTAGCGTAAATAGAAATGGGAATGCTGCATCTGGGGGAACTGAAGGAGCAGCTTTGGCTAATAGTGCTGGTGGGCTAGCTGGTGGGCTAGCTGGTGGGGCGGGTGGAATTTCTGGTGGAGCAGGAGCTAATGGATCCAACTTAGCCTCTGGACTTGGCGCTGCTGGTGGAAATGGGGGGGCAGCTACAGCAGGTGGGGGTGGTGGGACTGGAGGAACCTTTGCTGTGGCTGGAGGAGGGCGACCCAGAAGCTCTGCTCTTCTATTTGGGAGATATGCAGACCAAGATGAATGGAGAGGGGGAGCAGGTGGGGCAGGAGGTGGGGCTGATGGTAACACTGGTGGGGGAGGAGGAGGAGGTGCAGGTATATTATTTCTTGCGGCTAGGGAAATTTCTACAGCTTTAACGATTTCCGCTAATGGTGGGGCAGGTGCTAATGGTACTGGTGGAAATGCGGGAGGTGGGGGCGGAGGAGGCGGAGGTTATGTCGTAGTAATTTCGCAATTAATTAGTCAGTCAACTTTCACAGTTCAAGCTAATGGTGGCACAGCAGGGTCAGGAGCAGGGACTGGAGGAGCGGGGGTAGATGGGTCAGCTGGTGTAGCTATAATTATAAAGAGCTAGGAGGCTACAATGATTAGGAAAGCGTATATTACAGAGTTTATTGATACTAAAAATATTGCCGAACGTAGTGTCGCTGAAGACAAGGCTTTATCTTATGGATGTACTGAGATTATCTTTGGGATTCCCCCTAGATATGAAAGACTGATTGTTACTACTCCTGCTATTATTATAGAAAAAGGAGAAGAAATCTTATCTATTTTACAGGGTGGTTTTAAAGAGAGTGATGCCTTGGCTGAAATAGATAGATTAGAAAAGGATAATAATGACTAATTTGGAAGAAAAGCTACAGCAAGCTGTTAAAGATTCCGAAGAACTGCAAAGACAGCTTAGTCAAGTAATGCAAACTCAGAATACTTTAACAGTGTTATTGGCTAAAAAACAAGGGGCAATTGAACTATTGCAAAGTATGATTAAAGAAGAAAAATTAAATAAGTCCGATGAGTAAAACTGTTGTTTTAACTAATATTATAATCAATAATATATCTTTAAATTTTGATGGTCAAAATATTAATGCTGAAGTAGGGTATTATTTAGCATCTGATACAGACTTAAAAATAGAAAAGCGATTCAGGTTTTCATTTATTTCAAATAATTATTTGAATCTGATAAATGAAGCAAAGATAAGTTTATTAAAAGACTTAAAAGAAAAAGAAAATATATAAAAAATGATCTCTGGCTGAAATACAAATGCATAAGGGATTACAATATTCTCAAAAATATAGTGATGTTAGAAATCTAGTAACAGTGGGAGTTGGAGGAGAATTTCCTACAGTCACTAGAGCTTTAGGTAGTATATCTGCCTCATCTACTAGTAGATTTACCATACAAGTAATTGGTCGGATTACAGACAACGTAACAATTCCCAGCAATGTTGATATTGTGGGTCTGGGAGCCTACGCTTCACAAATTGTATCAGGGACAAATGCAACTGCTGTTATTACAACTGGTACTTCAGCCACAAATTGCAGCATAAATAATTTAGGATTAGTAGCTGGGACAGGGGCTACAGATTTTGCATCAAATGTTTCTGTTTCTGGGGGAGCTATCCTAGATATTAGAGATTGTGTATTAACTGCTCAATATACATATACTAGTCAAGCTGATGATGGAGGCAGAGCTTTTTTTACATCAGGGTCTGATGCGTTATTAAGAGCCTATAATTGCCGAATTGATGGGGTTCAAGTAGGGGCATGGAACAACTCTTTTAATCCATCTGCAAATACTGTTACTGTACAATATTTATATAGTTGTCTATTTGATAGAATAGGGTCCATGATAATTCACAATGCAAGTGATGGGAGAATGCAGGCTCATGATTGCTCATTTGGGTCATACAATGATGGGGCATGGGCTTCCCCGAACAGTCTTGCAGTTGTTTTAAGAGGGACTAGTGGGACGTGCGGGGATGTTTTTCTGACTCATACTAGAAGACTACAATTAAGTAGTGATGTTCCCAGAATTTTAAACGTACAAGTTGGAGTTAGTAGTAGCACAGCTAGATATTTCAGCTTTAATGATGAGACTATGGCTGAAATTACATTACAGAGCAGTAATGCTTCTGCATATGTCATGGATGAGTATGAATTTATGTCTGGAGCTGGAAATCCTACACTACCAGTAGCTATTTATAGTGACATAGCAGGCAGTGGCTCCGAAACAGAAAGTGGACTATATCGTCTAGCAAATAAGGATGATGCTTCTACTATGCCAGCGGAAGCGATTTGGGTGTTTACTGTTTCAGGAGGGGCTACCCAAAGCACAGGGTATTTTGCAAGGCGTGGCCTAATGTATTTAGGAAATCCCTCTGGCTCTGGAGTTCAAGAAAGCGGAAACATATATGTAGGGGCAAGTGGGGTATTGGTGTGGTCTAAGCCCAGAGCAGGAATAATCCAAAAACTGGGAAGACAGCGTCAAGGTGCTGCCGGGATATTACAAATAGAATTAGAACAAGTAGAGCTAGACAAATATCGTTTTACTTGGGACTCTGCTGGAACTCCCGCGCAGAGCCAAGTTGCATTAATAAATACTGCCAGATTTGCCGGGATTATACAGCCTGCTGGGACTGGCAATGAAATAAACCCAAGAGTTATTCTAGCCAATGGACTGGTAGAGAGACTGCCTGCCAATGCCTTAAAAAATGGGGCTTCAACTACTAGCTCTAGGGCAGCAGCTCAAGCAACAGACGGCACTACATTTACATTTTTAAATTCTACTTCCCCCACTGTTAGATGGTATTTTGGGCATGGCAAACCATTTGCTGGAATTGACGTTGATCTAACTATTGCTGGCTCATATGGAGCGTTGACTTGGGAATATTGGAACGGGTCTTCGTGGGCTACTCTAACAGAAACTATCGGATATGGATTTGCTGCTGATGGGACTACTAGATGGGATGAACCAGCAAATTGGGTAGCTAAAGTGCTAGCAACTAGCGATGAAACAGAATGGGGTGCCGGAGTGCCGACAGTTGTAGCAAATATTAGACTGTATTGGATACGAATTGGTGCGGCGGCGGTAACGACCAATCCCACCATTGATAGAATGTCTGCTCGGGGCAAAGCTGTAATTGCAAAGCCTGGAGATGTAACAGAAGTATTAGTAGATACAAGCGATGTAGCCCCAGGAGATATTTTAGTGACTTCCTCAATTACTGCTGGGAGGGCAATGACAAACAATGCTCAAACAGACGCAAAGAGAATATTAGGAGTAGCATTAGAAGCAAAAACTGGGGGAGCAAACGGAGTAGTTTTGGCGGAGGTTTTAGCATAAAAATGCCAAGTCATTTTTCAGCTTGCTGGGTCTTTGATGCTAGTGCAGCAGCATACATTAATAATACTGTAGAATCTTCAACTGTAGGCGGTACTGTATTTACAGTCTTTGACGCCACCGCTGATTATCTTTATCTCGGAAATGAGACTAGATTTGACTTATTTACTCTATCTATGACAACTTTTGGGAGTCTGGGAACAATTATTTATGAATATTATAATGGTACCGCATGGACTAGATTTTATCCTAGACACCAATATGACTTTACAATAAATGGTGGAAATCAATGGGAGAGACTATCAGGGTGGGCAACATTAGCTTTTTCTGGTACAGTGCCTCATGCTGCTACTCCTCCAGATACTACAGCTAGATTTTGGATTAGACTAAGTGTATCTAGTATTACGACTTCTCCGACTGTGCAAGAAATAGTAATGAGGCCATATGCTGCATATACTGTTCCTGGTGATGTAGCAACACTATTACAAATTCCAGCATTTTCTTCTTCAACAACTCCTACATTAGCTACGATTGAAGATTTTATAAACCGTGCTCAAAGTACTATAGATTTTAAGACTAGGGCAAGCTGGAGACCAAATATTATATTTGATGAGGAGTATGACTTTGACATAAATGGGATCCCATTGCGAAAGTCACATGTTAGAGAAGTAACTAGACTCCAAGTATGGGACGGAGCTTCGTATCAGACTAGAACTCAAGGAAGAACAAGTGATTATTTTGTAGTTAATGATTTAGGACAAATTTATTTTTCTAGGTTCTTTTTGCTGCCCGCTAGAATAGTTGGAGGGGGGACCCCAATTTGGGTATGGGGCTTGGGAGAATACAACTATCCAGTTAGAGTTAGCTATATACACGGAAGAGATTATGATAGAGATGAGCAAGCTCAAATAATTTGGAATATAGCCACAAAACTTGCTGCCATTGATGTATATACATCACATGATTATTCAGTCTTAGCTGTATCTGGTTCAGACAGAGTAACATTAGATAGAAAAATAGAAAGCTGGAGAATTGAGACAGACGAAGAAATGGACCGCCTTCGCTCGTGGGATATTCTATAAATGCCAAATGAAGTTCTTCCAACTCAGTTAATCAAGAATCTTCTTTCTAATAACTGGAATACTCAAGGAGGCCTTGCCCCTACTCCGACATTCAGAGATGTTGGAGAGCCTGGTCAGGCAATACGCGTAGACATGAGGCCAGGAGACCAGATTATAATTCGAATGGATATAACAGGAACCGCTGAAGAGCCCATTGGAAATTGGACCTATGGGAATCGCTATGTAGATATTGAATTAAAATTTTATACTATGACTAGTAGACAAAGACTACACAATTTAATGCAAGAAGCCAGAAGAGTCTGCCATTCTAATATGCATGCTGCTGGAATTAATCCTTTTCACAGATTAAGATACAAGAACTTTGCAGAATTAACTCAGGAGCAAGCAAATATTTGGGAAGGGCGCATGACGGTTCGTCTAGAAAGTTTTGGAATACTTCTGGAAGTCTAATAAGTTATAATATAAAAATGGAGATATAATATATGGCAGTTTTTCTAAACACACAAACGGAATTAGCTCTCGGATTCGAGCCTACATTTGGGACTAGAGCTGCGGCTGCAACTATCCGTTCAACGCCTGGGATATGGGAAACAGTTGATTTACCAGATCCTGATATGGGGTTTGAACCACACTATTTCGTAGCAGACTCTACAAATGCCAATAGAAACTTTCGTTTCATATACAGGGGCAAAAGGTCTCATAATTTATCTATCCCAAATATGTTGGCAATTGATGGAACTGCATTACGATGGTCCATAGGTAGTGTGGCAACACCGACGGCTACAACTTCAACAGCTACGACATTTACACTACCTGTAGCTAGGGGAGCGACTGTTATTACTGTTGCCGATACTGCTGGATTTATTGCTGGAGACAACATTAGGATTGCTGGGACCAGCGCAATTGCTGAAGTAAGAACGATAACATTAGTTACTGGTGGTGTTGGGGGAACATTGACATTCGCAAACCAGCCCTTACAATTTACACACGCAGCTGCCACCGATGCAAATGTTCATGAAGTAGTTGCCCCATTTACACATCAAATTAGAGAAACAAATGTTTTAGATTCAATGACATTATGGTCAAGATATACAGACAGTGATTCAACAGCAGCTAATAACTTTGTTAGATTACATTCTGGGGTAAAAATTGGGAGAACTACATATTCTGCTGATGACGGAGGAGCCTTACGAGTTTCTTGGGACGGAATTGCTCAAGACATGGTGCACAATCAGCAATTTCATAGTTCAATTGGTGGTGGCGCAACAGATATTTCTAATTATCATGCTGATGCTATTGCAGCATTTCCTGGAGTAACATATCCAACTACAGAACCATATTATTTTTCTCAAGGGCTATTAACAGCCTTTGGAGTAGCATTTGCTAGAGTACGTAATTTTAGAATTGATGTGGATAACAACTTAGAGCCACGATATTATATTAGAGACAATATTCCTTCTCAAGTGCCAAGGGAGATACAAGAAAATCCTAGAACATATAGAATGTCAGCTACTATCGCATTACCAGATTCATTTGCTGCAACAGCTACAACCCGTTCATTGTGGAAGGAATTAGTTGTCGAAGGAACATATGCTACATTTGCTGGATTTGATATGACGTTAGTTTTTACCAGAGGGACTAATGATACAATAACATTTACAATCCCACCTTCTGCCGCAGCCGCTGGAAATAATGCACAAGGGGCATTTATAACAAGAGCTCATCATCCATTGGGGGGAGACTCGCCAATTCATATTCCGGTTGAAATAGTATTTAGGTCTATGAGTATTAATGTTGTTGATAGTCTAGCATACTACCCATAAGAAAGAAAGAAAAGGAGAAAGAAATTGGAGTATCAAAAATATTTTGTGGCAAAAGAACCTAAGGATATAGACTTAATAGTAGGGGATGATGTCTTTAAACTAAAAGTAAGAAATTTACCGTGGGCACTAAAAAATCAGATTGTATCCCGATGTACTACATACACTGTTAACGGAGAAATAAAGTTTGACGGAGATACATACATCAAAGAAGTCTTGAAATATAGAATTGTTGAAGCTCCTTGGGGAGTTACGAATGAAGTCTTTTTAATCCAACTTAATGATGATTTGGGGGATGCTCTTAAAACATTAGTCCCAAATGCATTTGCACCCAGTAATGTTAATAGAGACGAACTAAAAAAAGAGTCAAGCGTGTCTTAAAAGGGGAGGACACGCTATCTAATAAAAGAGGAGAGGATGTAGTCTTTAAAATTCGCCTTTTCCCAAAAATTGAAGAGATCCGTTTAATGAGGCACGGATTTAGCAAAGAGCAAATTGATCTCATGTCAGAAGAAGATGCCTTAGAATATTTAACTATTATTGATTCTATAAATGAAATAGAAGCTGAGAATTTATTGCAGAGATAAAAGTATATGGTTGAAAATGTTGGCGGCGAGATAAAAGTAAATATAATAACTACAGAAGAAGGAAGTGTAACTACTTCTGGAGTGCAACGAGCAGGAGCCCCAGGTGCTGGAGGAGTTCCAATGGGAGCTTTTGGGCCAGCTGCCTATTTTCCTCCGGCATTTGTTAAACTAACTCCTGAGCAAAAACAAGAATTAGCCTTTGCCGAGGAAGCGGTACGAATACAAAATGAAGCGCTAAGATACAATAAATTAGTGCTTGGAGTAGCGGCAGAGAAACAAGATAAAAATACAAACGGCATGTGGGATACATTAAAAGAATGGCTCCCCCTTATTGGGGGTAGTTTTGGAATTGGAATGTTAATACGTCAAAGTAAAATAATTAACACTGTTCTATCTTCCTCGCTTACAATATTAGGAACAATGGTAGACATAGCTTTAATGCCATTTTTACCTGCAATTGTCTCTGGATTAAGTGCATTAGCTTCTTTAATTAAGCCATGGGGAGATTTAATTAAAGCAATAATGGACTTTTTTAGAATTAAACCTAAAGAGCCTCCCATTAAGATACTATCTCCTGAACAAAAGTCTATGCAATTCCCAATTGGACAAAGACCTATTTCACCATTAACTCCAGAGTTGTCTAGGCTTTATGGTGGGGGAGAAAGATTAGTTATTCCGACATTAAACGAGAAAGAGATCTTAGAGTTCATGAAAAGGTATCGTTCTGGAGAAGGAGAGTTATCTCGTGAAGGAGCTTTGCAAAGTATTCAAAAAAGTATTATAGATCGAAGACCTGGCCCAAATGTTACAATAACTCAAAATTTTAGTGTTCGATCCAAAGAAGAATTGGAAGAAGAGACTAGAATCAAGACGCGAGAAGGCGCTAAAAGAGGTTTTGGGCAAGTCCTTTCAGATTATGGAATGACAATACCTGGATTTTAAGCTACTATGCCATTAGATGTTAATCTTTTATCAAATGCAATTACATATCGTTTGCAAGCTGATAGTGTAACGATTTCTTATAACCGTTTTCCAGTAGTAAATCCAACTGGAGCAGCAACACAGCCAATTCTATTCGACTTAGGGCAATTTGTAACAATGATTAGAATAGAAGGCAGAATTAATGAGACATCAAGCACTGATTCTGATGCAGCAACAATACAAAATAAAACTGCGCTCGAGGATGCAGTAGGGGTTGCAGATTGGAATACAACACAAAGATTGACTGTATCAGGTGATACCTATTTAGTAAAAATTAGATCTTTAGTTTTTAAACTAGAGGGATCTCTTGAGGATAGATGGCAGTTTACATTAGAATTAACTGGCCAGGGGCGAGGAACTTAAAGTTTAATCTATGCCAGCGACATTTCAATATTCTACAAGTCTAGGCGGAGTTTGGACTACTGAAAATAATTTAGTTCGAGCTACAATAAAAGACACTCTCGGCTTGCCAATGTCTATAAATGTGACATTAGCAAATCCATTGAATGCCAGAGAAAGAACTTATACAGAATATATCCGTGTTCGTTTTATTGATGATATAAATACGAATCAAATCATATTCTTAGGGAAGGCTGACATGATTCAGCCATTTTACGATGATATATATGGGCAAGTTTTGACCTTATCTGGAAAAGACAATTTTCAAAGCTTACTAAAACAATTTATTAATACTAACTATACTGGGTTTGTCCAGCGTAGTGCTTTAATAGAACAAATTGTTTTAGACCATCGCATAACTGGCTCTACTGATACAATTAGTATTCCTACAAGTGCTGCTCTATTTGAAGATTCTGTAGTTGTTGAACCTGCTGGGCAGCTGGAAACAAATTATTTAAATTCTAGAAAACCTGTGCTTATGGCCATAGCTGAATTAGCATTAGAGGATCCATGGGACGCTACTCCAACTGGATTTGGTTATGATTACTTTTTAACTCCAGAAATGTATGGAAATACACCAAGTCCAGATATGCATTATTTTATTAGAGGTGCGAGACCAGTTGGGGGGGCTTCTGGTAATGGATTAACAGTTCAGTTCAATACGACAGAAACAAGCCAGCGTTTACAAATGCTGCCAGATTATGAGTTTCCAAAAGCCGCAGTTGATATTCGCACAATTTGTAGAATTGAATATGTTGATGCAAGTGGGGCAAATCAAAGTTTAAGAGTTGAGTTGATTGAAGTCTCTGGGGGAGCTGGGACATTTACTTTAGGAGAAACCATAACTGGAGGGGCCAGTGGAGTAACAGCTGTTGTGCAATTCACTGGGGCAACTACATCATTTATAACAGTTTCTACATGGAGTGGAAATTTTACAGTTGGAGAAACTATAACTGGAGGAACAAGTGGGGCAACTAGAGTCATAGACAGAGTACCCAGACAAGCCTTTAACATAAATACAGAGCTTATTATTACTGGCTATCATGTAGCTCAAATCGCCGAAGCAAGAGACAAAGCTGCTAGTCTTTTGTTCAAAAGTACAAATCTTTCTACTCGTTCAATTACACGCGGAAAATTTAGAGTTATTGGCTGGCCTAGATATACAAGAACAAATGCTGCTATTGACAAAGCTGAATCAGAAGACAGTGGGGTATTTGTTAATGAAACCGCAGCTGCTAATAATGCCGCTGCAAATGATATGACCTTGCTCCCGCCTGCTGGAAGTGCTGGAGTCAATGATGGGTATAACTTTGGGTCAAATGAAAAATTTAACACATTAACTTTAAATGTTGGAACTGCTGGAGTTGGAACTTGGACAATCACGTGGGAATATAGTACTGGTGGGACATGGGCAGCTTTATCTGGAGTTGTAGATGGTACAAATGGTTTTCATAATGCTGGAAGTAATACTATTACATTCACTGTCCCAAATGATTGGAGTAAAGGCACATCTGGTTTAGATACTTTATTTCTTGTTCGAGCTAGAATTTCAGCCTTCACAAATATGGTTACTCAGCCATTAGGGACTCAAGTATTCCAAACTTACAATCATTTAGTTCGTGCTGGGGAGTTAGTTAGAGTTATTAATTCAAATGTCCCAATAGGAAGCGGGGTGGCCACTCTTAATGAGGACATGTTAGTAACTAGTATTGTATATGATTATGGGCCAGGGGTGCATTATTCAATAATTGAAGTTGTAGAAACTGACCGTGGTTTGAGCTATTCTAAGTCTATTATAAAAAAGATGGACGAAGAAATTGATGATTCTCAATTTGCGAGTATTGGAGCAGCAGGGGGTTTGGCTGAAGCTTCAATGACAGCAAATTTAAATTTTGCATTTACTGTTGTTGATAACAATGACATTACATGGCCATTAGGCACTATTACTTGGGCAGATGGCTCAAGCCAGTCAATTTTAGCGGGAAGTTTAAATTGGGCTGGAACTAGATACCTATATGTTATCGCAGGGAATACAACATTACAAAATACGGCTACATTTTCTGATACAATTGGGGCGAATCGGACATTAGTTGCCATTGCAGTAAGTACAGCCGCTGGGTTAAACGCAGACCTTGTTTCTTTGAATCATGGGACCCCATTTATTGCTGGAACTAGAATAATATCTAATCAATTAAGTGCTTTATCGGCAGATATGGGACTTTTAACTGCTGGAGAAGTTAGAGTTGGGTCGGGGGCTATCGGGGTAGATTTTGCTGGCTTTAGAATCTATCCAACAGCTATTGAGGGATATGAAAATATTGGGGGAGTATCAACTCTTCATGTACAAATCTCTTCTACTGATGGAAAATTAAGACTAATAGGAACTGCGGCTAATGCTGGATTAGAATTTCACAGCCCATTAAATACAATTATTTCTTCATTCTATGCCACTGCTACAGACATGAACATAGCAGCTTCCAACAATTTTAATTTAAGATTAATTGTATCTGGAACAGGAGAAATACTAACTGGTTTAGCAGGGGCTGGTTCTACGAATATCGGAAATGCTACGTATTATTTTGGAAATATCTATGGGACAGACTTATATGTCCAGGAGATTCGTAGAAGGAGTGGGGCTGGAGGAGACATAGGCTCTGGAACAAACTATTTCAATACTATTTGGTTGGGATTACAAAATAGGATTACCAGTTCTTCAGGAGATTTATTATTTCAAGTAGCAAATACTGCTCAAAATGGGCAAGTAACTGGCTCCCTAATTCAAGACGGAGATAATCCAGTTGTGCAAATAGGGTCAGCAGCTTATTTTGATTTCAATTCTCGTCCGCATAGAAATTTACGAACTAGAACTTCTCCTCCTACTATTGACAATTTAGAAATAGGAGAATTAGTTCTTGGAGACTTGGGAAATACAGCAACAGATGGTAGAATATGGATTAAGCCAAATAGTGGAGAAATTTTTGAATTTACTTCAACTGCTATAATAACCTAAAAAATAATGCAGAAACAAATAAGACATAGAAAAATAAAAACTACATATCACAAAGTAGTAAAATTGAGATTACTTCATCCTGAATGGAAGTTATATCAAATTGGGAATGAAGTAGGAAAAACAAAACAATGGGTTAGAAAAGCGTTATATCAAGCTGGATTGTCTACTCATTTTTATAATCCAGTCGGCATATGCGAAGTTTGCGGCAATTCTTCAGGTGTAAGGCGATACAAAGTTTGTTCATTATCTTGCTGGCACAAGAAATATTGGATTGAAACTAAATGTAGAATTTGTGAGAAAAAATTAGAAGTTAGAAAACAAACTATAGTTTATAGGAAAAAAGTGCAAGAAGGGCTATATAATACTTATTGTAGTTTTAAATGTTATTATATAGGTAAAAGATTAGGCTGGAGTTAAGCTTTTGTTTAGACCAGAAAAGTACTGTGGCTGCTGTTATTTTGAATTAGAATATTCTGAAGTGAAACTTCTACAGCAAAAATGCAATGATTGTGGGTGCTTTTTTGGATTGACTTTTATTCATAGATGCAAGCATTATTTATCCTGGTTTTTACATATGCAAAGTAGTGAACCATCTGTAGCAGGAGATTAGGAATATGACAACTAGTAATGGACATTCTATAGTTATCAAAACGGGGCATGGGAATCTACACGTAAATCCATTTTGGTTAGAGAATAACTTACATGTCCATCTAAAAATTGGGAAATCTGGGTCATGCGAAAGTGCAGATACTGAAGCAATAGCTAGAATGATAAATGTAGCATTGAAATATGGGGCTCCTGTAGAAGAAATAGTTGGCCATCTCAGCAATATTGCTTGTGAACATGTAGTAATAGGAAAATCTAGTAGTATAGCAGATGGGATCAGTAGGGCGCTAAAAGATTTGCCAAAGAGGGAATAATGGAATTAATAGAAACATCAGAATATAGTGGATATTTGTTAGAAGACATTAAACAAACTCTTAGTCTGGAAGATTTCCACTGTTTTCAAAAATGGTTTTTCGGACAAACCGGCGTTATACACAAGGGAAGATTACTTGTATATAAGCAGGATTATGATAATTGGATGAACAATGAGAAAGTCTATGACTAAAAATCTTTTTCTTTAGATTAGTTATAATATATGTTGGTGGAGTATAAAGGCCCAAGGGGGGATAGTTTAAGTAATAAAATATCGTCTTGTGAAGACGAAGATGACGGTGAAAGGCCGTCTCCTCGCATGCTTTATACAATAACGAGGCGTCATTACACGCCTACCACCAATAACATGCCATAATGGCGAAATGGAAGACGCAGCAGACTTAAAATCTGTAGAATGAAAATTCATGGAAGTTCGAGCCCTTCTTATGGCACTTTTAATCTATCTACAAGGAAAAATTTAAGGTGGCTAATCCACCTCAATGGGCCTTAGACTTCACTGAAAAAGCTACGTTATATTATAATGAATTAACAGGCAAAGACTATAGAACTCCAACTATTCAATGGAAAAAATCTAAGAATGAAGTCACTACTGGCTCGGCTTTTACAGATAAAAATTTAGTAATAGTCAGATATGGGACATATCTCCATAAATTTTCTAAGCATAAAATTAGTCTTCGTGTAAATCATAAACTTACTCTAGCCCATGAAATTGCTCATTGCTTTTCGCCAACTCATCATCATGATAGTATATTTTGGAGAATTGCATGGGATTTATACAAATGGGCTAAAATTCCAATGTGGTATGCTAAGTGGAATGAGGGATGGTATAAAAAGAAAAGTCTAGTTGTTCTAAAACAAATGAAGGCAGAAGCAAAGAGTAGAAAAGAATAAAAATGAAAGAAGTTTGGATGATACAAATACTGAATGGCGCTGAGTATCCAATATGGTGCAATAAAAGAACACACAGATATGTTGGTTGTAATAAACCTTGAAAAATGTCCTAAAAACATTCATAACTTGGAGTGAAATAGAAGAAATGCACAGAAAAGTAGATTCATGAATTATCCTAGACTAAATCTTGAACAAAACGGGAATTCAATTTGTAGTGGCCCTGTTTTTCACAATAAAGAACTATTTTTTCTATGGTTAGCAAAAACAGACATAAACAATGTAATTATTTGTCGTGTTCTAGCCTTCAACTTAAAATGGCCATTTATTCATTTTGATGAAGGATGGATTTCAGAAAGAGACATATAAAGAATGTATGAAGATATAATAGTTAAGTGGGAACCAAAATTACATAAAATGCTTCAAACTTGTCCAGTCTATGGCATTGATCAAGAAGAAATATTACAGGAGATGAGAGCAACTATCATAAAGGCTATAAAGCATTTTGATGAAAGTAGGGGAGTTAAGTTTCATACATATCTCCATAAAGCATTATTAAATACTCTTCTGATTCTGAGGTCTACTGCCCATTTGAATTTAGGATATGCTTATCTAAAACACGAAGATAGTTTCTCAGACAAACAAGATGATTGGAGTTTTATACAAGAGGCTAAATTAACAAATCCAGAAATTATTGTGCTAGATTTAGTAATGTGCGGGTACAAAAGAAATGAGCTTTACAGAATGACAGATGATCTTATTAATATGAAAAAAGTTTATAATAGTCTTAAAAGAAAAATGGCAGCGAGCCGCCATGAAAAAGAAATTAGAGTTTGATGACAGACTATTAATTCCTGGATGGGCTGGAGAATTAGGCGATGATGAGTTAGGCTTTATTCTACAAAAATTAAAAGAAAATAGAAGACTTAGGAAAAAATGGGGATTCAAAATAGATCAAAAAACATTCAGAGAAAGCAAAATAAGAAAAGTAGCCTATGAAGGAATCGGAGATTATACAGATGAAGGATAAAATAATATTTTTTATAGTCTTTTTGGCAGCCATATTGATAATTTCTCTTGATAGTTTACCGAAATTAGATTCTATAACTACTCAATGATAAAGCACCTTAAAATAAATTATCAAATCAAAGCCCAAGAAGTTAAGCTAATAAATGAAGAAGGAGAATTCAAGGGGATACACCCAATACAGCAAGCCTTAAATATGGCTATGGCATCAGGTCTAGATTTAGTTGAAGTATCTCCAGGAACTTGTAAAATTTTAGACTATGGGAAATTCATATACGAACAAAAGAAAAAACAGACAAAGCAGAAATTGCAAGATACTTTAGAAATTAGATTGTCTCCCAATATAAATAATCATGATGTAGAATATAAAATTAAGCATGCAAAAAGAATCCTATCCCGAGGAGACAAAATTAAACTAATTATAGTCTTTAAAGGCCGTCAAATGCAGCATACAGATTTAGGAATTGGATTATTAAAAACTGTGACTGAAAGGCTTATAGACACAGCTATTTTAGCAGATAATCCAAAATTAGAAGGAAAATATCTAAGTGTTACAGTAGCCCCGAAAAAGTAAACAATAAGGAGATGACTGTTGGGCGCGTGATTTTTCAGTTTTATATTGCCTAAGATAGGAGATATACATGGACTTAATTTTAGAACAAAAAGAGCTGCTTAATGACAGATTTGCAAAGTTAGCTAAAGAATATATAAAAACAGATGCCGGGATATCTGAAGTTGAGTTTATGAACTTTGTCTATAATTTTCTTACTGTAGAAAATATTTGTTTAGATGATAATGAAACAAGATCTTTCATGGCTGGGAATATGTGTTTCGGATTTTTTCTTGGACTGGCCTATACAAGAAATTTTGGCCTTCCAGAATGGGCCGAAGATATACTAATAGAAAGGATAAAATGAGAAATCCAGCTAGAATTCCAATAGTATTAGGAAAATTACAAATAGTCTGGGAAGTAATACCGGATTTACGTCTAATGCAGTTATTAACTAATATAGTAGGATACACTGGATGGAGGGACGACCCGTTTTATTTCGAAGATAACAAATTGGAAGAAATGCTAGATGAATGTATAGAGAGAATAAATGAAAGCAAAAGAAGAAAAACGAAGTAAAGCTGGCGATGAGTTAATTGAGGCAGAAAAAGATCTTAAGTGGAAATTAGGATTTGGAAAAAACCACTTTCTATATAAAATGCAACTCGCCAGAGTTAATGATTTAAGAAAAAGATTAGGGATGCCTGAAAAGACTTAAAACTTTCAAATGGTAATAGCATCTTGTATTTCTACAGCACGTAAATATAGTAAGTCTTCAGAGGAAAATTATAAGATAACTGCATTCCTTGTTCGTAATGGTAAGCCATTTTCTATTGCTACAAATCTTGGATGGAAACATGCTGAGGCCAGGTGCATAGACCAGGCGTCCTCAGAAAAGATAAAGAATTCTATAATGTATGTTATTAGAATCACAAAAGAAGGATTAGGAATAGCAAAGCCTTGCAAGAAATGCCAAGGTCTAATCAAAGACACTACAATAAAGAAAGTCTATTATACAACTAACGATAATACATTAGAAACGTGGGAGTTCCATGAAACTGATTGAGCTAGTTAAAGAATCAAATTATTGCTATGTATGTTTAAAAAAAGTTCGTCGGTTCATAAGATATGAATACGATGTACTCCACTATACAGATATTTGCCAAGATTGTCTAAAAGAAGGGTTAGAATTAATTCATATGGAAGATATATTGCAAAATGATTAGAATGGCAGAAAAATGGATATATAAGCATCCAGAAATATGGTCTAAATACAAAGGGCTGTGGCTTGCAATTAACAGCTCTGGGCTTATAGCTAGTTCATTAAATTTTGATGAAGTTTTAAAAATAGCAAGACAAAAAAGCAAAATCCCATTCGTCTTTAAAATTCCGCAGGATTCGTCTACAGGTAAAATTTTTTCACCAAAAATAGTAAAATGATTAGGATAACAATTGAATTAGTTCCTCATGGATATGAAGCTAGAAAGGAAGTAATTGCTAAAGCCGAAATAGCAAATGATGGCACTGGAACTAACATCAGGGGAAATTATCGGTATAGACTATTTAAAAAAGCGCAGTAAAGTTTTTAGAGAAGGAGAAGTCAAAGACTTTCCCAGAAAAAGCTTAGGTTCATGGGACTTATTACACAGAATTTTAAAAAATGCATTAGATAAATGACTCATAAGTTCTGTGAAGCTATACAAGATTTTATAGATGGTTATCTTTCTTTGTCAGTAAAACCAAATCAAGTATATTTATTATCAAAAGATTTTCCAGGATTCGGAATTCCTATTTCATATTGCCCATTTTGCGGGGATAAGCTAATAGAAAATCCTACGTATAATACAGAACAGAAAGGATTGGCGCCAGCATAAATGCCTAACTTTATAGAAATGAATAGATGGGGAAAAGACCATTGGGGCACATTAGCTTATGCAGAGACTTGCTCTGTAGAAGGACAACATTTACATTTAGAAAGAATGAGATGTGATCCTACAAGACATCCATTATTAGCTTCTTCAAGAATTACATATGGGGCAACAAAATACCCTACATATCTAAAAGATGAGGTTCTGCAATCAAATCATGATGATTGGGATTGTTTATATGATGCTGCATGTGAAGGACTTATTACTTTGCATGGTTTTCCAGAAGACTTTGTTATAAACATTGTCCCAGGAAAAAGAGGACAAATATTTCCAAATGTTAAAAGAAAGAAGAATTCTCTAGGATATGAATGGGGTGGAAAACCAGTAGTAAAATTTACGGAGTTGGGATTTAAAGTTATAGCAGAATTAAGGAAACACAAAGCTAATGGTGGTTCATTTGGGACATTTGAATATCAGAAGATTTAAATGATTTCAATCTCATATGAAAAGCCAAATTTTATTCTTTCATTCCCATACAATGAAGAAGATTTACGCCTTGTAAGAAGCTTGTCTGTTAGAGAATGGGACAAGAAACAAAAAGTCTGGAAAGTCTATCATTTAGCAATTAAAAGTCTAGAAGAGCTTAATAATACGGTTTGGTCAAAAGAGGCTCTAGTTGCTAAAGAAACTATCAATAGAATTTTATCTAAATGTATAGACTTTCAATTTAAAAAAGGAGAAGCCAGAGGATTTTTACGCCCATACCAATCAGCAGGGATTTCTTATTTAGCCTTTGTTAATCGCGGTTTTCTGAATGATGAAATGGGGCTTGGGAAGACAGTTCAAGTTATACAAACCTTATTAGACTTAGACTGCCGAAAATCCTTAATTCTATGTTCAGCCACGTTAAAACGCAACTGGGAGAATGAATTTCTAAAGCACTTTAATATTCAACCATTAGTAATTACTGGAAATGCAGAAGAACGAAAAGAATTATGGAATTCTGATAATAAATTTCTAATAGCTAATTATGATTTGTTAAATAGAGACTGGGGTATCATACCGAAAAAATGGGATGCAATAATATGTGATGAAGTGATGCATCTCAAAAATCATGCGGCCACTAGAACAAAATTAGCTAAAAAGCTAATCAGTAAAGTTAGGATCCCATTGTCTGGAACATTGTTTGAGAAAAATATCTTTGAATTTCATTCTGTCTTAGATTGGGCTATTCCTGGGTTACTTCCGCCTTTTTATAGATATAAATACAGATATTGTGTATTTGATTTCAATGGAAAAGTAATAGATTATAAGAAAGATAAGCTAACAGAGTTATATACATTAACTGCCCCATTCATTCTAAGGCGCACAAAAGACAAAGTATTAACGGAATTGCCTCCGAAGATTTACAATTATGTCCCATTAGATTTAGATGAAATGCAAAAAGAGGCTTATAAAGCAATAGCATCAGAGTTTATAGAATGGCTTAGAAAACAAACTGGAACTAATTGGGGATTAAATGCCTTACAAAAAAGGATCAAACTAAGACAGTTTGTAGAGTTTGCTGATATAATCAATCTAAAAGTTCCAAATCCAAAATTAGATTGGCTAGATGAAATGTATGAAGCAACTAATAAGATGGTAGTATTTTCATTCTTTGATGAATCTATAAAACGTCTTCAAAAGCATTTTAATACTAAATACTATATTTCAGGAAGTGTAGATGCTGACAAAAGAGTTGGTATAATAGACGAATTCAATGCAGAAGAGAAAGCCATATTAGTTTCTACAGATGCTGGCAAATATGGAGTAAATATTACAGGGGCTGATACAATTGTGCATTTCGGTTCAGTTGATAATCCAGCGACAATGATGCAGAGAGAAGATCGTCTACATCGTTTCGGTCAAAAATCAATAGTAAATGTATATAATCCTTATTACGTAGGGACAATAGACGAAGGCATGATGAAAAAATGGCAGAAAGAGAGAGACAATCTAAAGGAGTTTGAAGAAGGCACTGAACTGATGGCTAAAGTAAATTTATCAAGGACTGATTTTGAAAGGATGATATATGGCAACTAACAAAACACAGTTAATTAGTCTAGATATAGAAACAAGCACTAGTGATGTAAATACAGGAGTCTTGTTATCCATAGCAATGGTTAGTTTTAACACAGGAGATAGAATAGAAAAAAATATCAGGCATCGTTATTTGTCATTAACTCCTGAAGCGATGAGAGTTAACCAAATTGATACTTTGATGCTAGACTCTGATACAAGAGATCCCTTAGAACAAGCAGAGGAGCAGCTAATGTGGTGGTTGGATAGAAATACTAGCCCAGAGCTGTCATTGTCTAGACTACAGCCAATCCCTGTCGGAATGAATGTAGGGTCCTTTGATATGCAGTTTGTAAGGAAATATCTTCCACAAATTTCTAAAAAATTCGGATATAGAAGTCTTGATTTGAATGCGCTATTCTTTGCAGAAGCATTAAAGGAGAATGAGGACTTCACAAAACTAAAAACTAGATACTATGAACCAGCTATGGAATTTGCATCAAAAGTTGTGCCACACTTAAAAAAGCACAACCCATTATTTGATTGTTATATAAATTGTAGTCTATTGTCTCAAGTAACGAAGGTTGTACCAAAATGGATGTCAGAAGTAAGCATAAAATAGAAGACTACAATGCTTTAGATTTGAAAGAATATTGGCGCAAGCAATATAATAAGAAACATAAAGAAGATTATTCTACCCACGGATATGGTGGCACAGAATTAAAGAATCTAAAGCAATTACTACAAGATTATGATGTCTATACTATTTTACTTGCAATTCCAGCAGCCCTAGAAGAATGTAATTCAATAAATATTTTTTGCTCAGAAATTGAAAAATACATTACTAACTATGAGTTCCCAAAAGCAGTGTTTTATTGTCTCACAAAAGGAGATAAAGAAATACAGCATAAATTACAGGATTTATTAGTTTTAGAAGCAAAGTGGTTACCAACAGCAAATGATTTGAAAAGAAAAGGAACTATTGCAAGTGAAATTTATGAATGGATAAATACTTTAAATTTGGACTGATTAATGCCAACTAGAGTTTATAAATGCCCAAATGGTCACATCATGGAAGTTAAAGAAGACTGGACTAAGCAATTAGAAATATGTCTAGTTTGTAAACAATCTGTCAAACGTATTCCACAATCATTTACCTTTTTTATGGAGAAGAAATAGAACATGTTTAAATGGAAAGCAAAATGAACAACTTGATAATTTGCAAATGCACTCACTATAAAGCCCATCATTACAATGCCTATGGGAACCTAAAAAGGTGCTTGTGAAACTTGCACGGTAAAACGTGTGACTGCCCCCAGTTCCAAGAGGATGCTTCTACGCTGACCTTGCGAAGTGTCTTCGCCTCTGTCTCTACCGTTGAGGCACCATCAAAAACTAATCCACTTGCAGATAGAGTGAAATACTTAGAAGAACAGCTTATTATTGCGGATAAAGATACCGCTACTCTAAAGGCTTGGGTTACTGACTTGCAATCAATGGCTGATGTCTTAAAGAAGCATATAGAAGCCTGTCCCAAACATCCAATGAGTGACTTGACAAAAGAATTGTGTCAACTACGGAAGGCTGCCGAACAGGTCAGAGAAGAATACAACATGCTAGCGGGTTACGTTAGTAAGGCATGGGACATAATGGGTGGTGCAGGCGATTTTGATTCTATATACTCGGATGTCTACCTAGCATTGGAAAACGCTAATGCCTTCTTGAATAATCCCAAACAGGAGAACCAATGATGTTAAGGTGGGCAGATCAGTTATCTAAAGGCGTTTAATGGAGTCATATAACTATATAGAGTCAGGAATTGTCTTTTCATTAAAAGACAGAAGATCATTAGAGAAGTTTAAATACCAAAGTAAAGATTTCTCGGTTCACCAAAAAACAATAGATTTTGTATTAAACTATTCTGAAAATTATGAGAATTTTCCAACTGAAGCTCTATTATTAGAGAAATTTCCAGACCTTGATAAAAATGCCGTTGGATTAGACATAGAATATTGCCTCCAAGAATTTGACAAACAACTAATATTCCGGAAGACAGTAGAAGTAATAAATAGCAATAAAGACCTATTAAAATCAGAGCCTAAAAATGCCATAAAGAAAATATTGTCCGGCCTGGAAGACGTAGAATTATCATTTGATGATGACATAGAGATATATGACAATGGGGCACTCAGTAGGTTAGAAGACTATAATAAAAAGGTAGAATTACGGAATAAGGGACTAAAAACACTAGGCATTCCAACTAGCTTCAAAACAATAAATAGAACTACAATCGGGTGGATGAAAGGAGATTTAGTTTCTATCTTTGCTAGGCCTGGCATTGGAAAAACTTTTTTATTGATTCATGCAGCAGCAGTGGCCTATAAATTTGGGTTCAAGGTGTTGTTCATTTCTACAGAGATGTCCAAAGCTGCTATCAATGCTAGGATGGATGTAATGCTAGGGAAGATGTATGGATATGACTTTTCACACACGTCAATTAGGAGAGGAGAAGGCTTAGATAAAGAAAAATACAAGGAATTCCTAACAAAGCTAAATTCAAAGCGTCTAATAGTTTTAGATAGCATAGAAAGAAATGCTATAACATATAATGGGATAGCCTCAAAAGTTAGGAAATATAAACCAGACTTGCTAGTTCTAGATGGGATACAATTAATAGCTTCTGAAAAATCATCAAATGCTGTATGGGAAAAAATGTTTAACTTATTCTATGGCATAAAGACCCTATCATTATCATCACAAATAACTAGCATTGTTTCTACTCAAGCGAATAGAAAAGCTGCTGATTTATTTGTACCGCCCAAAGTCGCAGAAGTAGCATTTGGAGACGCTTTAATACAAGCATCAGATTATGCTATGTCTCTATGCAGAGTCAGAAATGAACCCTTACAGCTATTAGTGCAATTTCAAAAATTTAGGGATGAGGCCTTTCCCGCCGATTATGTAACAATGCATTGGGACGTAGATAAAGGAGATATAAAAGAAATATAATGCCATATCTTGAAATTCCATATGAATTAGCAGATGAAATAGCGGATTGGGCGGGTGTCTATGGGGGCCATGATGAAATATGTAATCCTAGACAAAGAATACAAGATAAATGTAGAATCTGTTTTACTGAAGAATTAGTAGATAGAATTAAAAAAAGTGTGGAGAATGAAGAAAAATATTATGCAATGTATCTTAGACCTCCTATATAATACTACATGGCGGGGTGGAGCAGCGGCAGCTCGTTGGGCTCATAACCCAAAGGTCGTTGGTTCGAATCCAACCCCCGTCTCCCAAGACAATAATTAAAACTTTAAGAGCATAAAGGAGATGTAAAATGGAAAAACAACGCAACAAAGAAGTCCGAATTTTAGACGACAAAGAAGGTAGTGAGCTTTTCTATTCATGGATGAAAGAATTGACATTAGACCAGCAAAACTGTATAAGAATATTCCTAAGATCAAATGATTTTAAACATGAGTAAAACATAGGATTAAAATGAAGAAACAAACAACACATCATATTCCTAATTCAATAAAAAAAGACTTACCAAATCCTAATTGCAAATGTGGTAAACCAATGCGGATTGTGATTCAACCAGGCCAACATATTCATCCATGTCCCGTTCATCCAGACAAAGCCGTGTATGGCTTAAATATAATTTATAGAAAACCACTAAGAGCAGCAATAGCTCAATTAGGTAGAGCAGATGTCTTATATACATCCAGGCTGAAGGTTCAAATCCTTCTTGCTGCACCAGTTAAATTAACTATTGGAAAATGCCCCTAGAACCTCCTAGAATGAAATCTGCAGGGGTTCTTTAAAAGAGTTATGGTAAACTACTTAGACTGGGTTAAAAAGATTGGAATTGATGGTCGTTTTAGTGGAAATGAATACATAGCCTGCTGCCCATTACACGGAGAGAAACATCCTAGCTTTAGTCTCAATTTACAAACAGGGTTGTGGAATTGTTTTTCTAATTGTGGTGGAGGGAATTTTGTCTCTTTAGTTCAAAAAGTATATGATGTTAGCTTATTAGAAGCAACTAAACTAATATCTGATGAGATGCCTGGACAGATAAATTTCGACTTAGACATTGAAGAAGACAATACAAATTTAGTGCTTCCAGAGGTTAAATTCCCATTTGTTAGAAATAATTTTCCAAAATGGATATTAGATAGAGGCTTTACCAAAGACATACTAACTAAATGGAAGTGTGGCTTTAATCCAGATAGTGGTTCATTTGTAATTTCAGTATATGATGAAAAGAAAAGATTAGTTGGTTGGATATGCCGACAGCCTAATGGAAAAGAGCCAAAGTACATAAATTCTACGGGTCTAGAAAAATCAAAAATAGTTTTTGGCCTATATAATATTAAGCAGAGAAGAATAGTATGCGTAACAGAGGGGGCATTAAATACAATTTGGTTAAATCAACATGGTTTTTCTTCAGTGGCAATTTTAGGGGCAAGACTATCAAGACGACAGGAGGAACTTTTATCAATAGCACCAATAACTGAACTAATTATTTGTTTAGACAATGATGAAGCAGGAAGAAAAGGAAGAGATGAAATATATGCCATAATGAAAAAATACTTTCAAATATCATTTATACAAATCCCAAATGAATACAATGATGTTCAAGACATTAAAGATCCAAAATTACTGACAAACATAATTAAAAACAGAACAATGTTCAAAGAAGGAGTTATTTAGATGCCTGGAATTAACAGAATAAAGTCAGAAGCAGCAGACGAGAAATCACAACAATCTAGTTCAGAGCTCTGGCCAAAAGATGGAGATGAAGTATTTGGCCTAATAGTATCTGACGGGAATGATGATAATGACTTAAGATTTGATAAGTTCTATACCCATTCTGTCCAAGGAAAAAGAGATGATGGCTCGAATCTTTGGAAGAATTCTCTCTGCCCTTCTAAAGAGGAAGAAGTATGTAAACTATGTGATAAGGATGTTAGACCAGCGAGAAAATTTGGGTTTTGGATGTATGTAAATTATATTTTACATAAAGAGAAGAAGAATGATTCCTGGGAAGCTGTGAAAAAGAGGGCCTCGGGAGAAGTACAATATAAAGAAGACATAAATGACTTTAGAGTATTTTCTCATGGGTTTGGGTCTAAAGACTATCTTTTCAATCAAGTTGTAGATATATTCAATGAGTATGGTTCATTGAATAAATATGTTATTAGAATCAAAAGGACAGGTTCTGGTATGAAAGATACATCTTATGCTATAACCAGTACCACTAAAATATTTGAGCTGCCAAAAGAAATGCAGACTAAAGTGAAAGAATTGCCTGGGATTAGAGAATTCTTTAAAAAGCAATGGTCTCCTAGAGTTCAAACATCAGAAGACAATAAAGATGCTAAATTATTAACTCAAGAAAATGATGAACTAGGTTTGGGAGATATAGATGAAGACCCTACAGAATCTTTGTTTTAAATTTTCTGAGTTATAATCTAGTTCTTTAGTTCATTATTTTATAGTTTAATAGATGATTATAAGATAAGAATATTTATTTATAGTATAGTCCAAAGCATAAATAGGTCCATTATGGCGCAACAGGACCTGTATTAGTATATATAAGGACCTGTATTGGACTCATTAGAGCACAAGACCTATAATGGACCTAATGGTATATAGGACCTATACTAGATTGAATAGAATAAATGATTAATTTACTATATGATCTACAGCTAAGCGTATTAGACTCATTAGATGACGGGAATTTTATTATGACTACGGACTCTAATGTAAATGTAGCCACTGTATTGATAAAAAATTTACTTAATTTGTCTAATAACATAAAAATTTATGTTTTAGTGCCGCCAAAGTCTAAAATCCTAAACTTTAAAAATTATTTATTAAGTGACATACAATCTTCCAATTTAGACTTTATTGAGTACAAATATTATGGAAATCCGTTCGTAGATAGGATGTCCTTTTTTAGTCGAGATTTAATTCAATCTCTGAAGAACTTGAAAGTTGATATTGTCTATACTAATGATCCATGCAAAGTTCTGGGGTATAAGACAGTGCTATATAGTCTATTATCAAAACCGGTTCCAGTGATGTCCAGAAATCACTGGGTGACCGGAAAGACAGACTATAAGGTTCCACAATACATTGACTTTGCTCTTAGACAATGCGAAGGAGCTTTGTATTCTGATAATGCTACTTTCAATTCAAAATTTGCTGTCGATTCATTCTTATATAATGCAGAACAATACTTGAATAAAGAGACGATAGAGTCACTGTCTAAAAAATTAGATCATATAGAATGTGTAGACATAGATAAAATTGATCAATATAGAACTGATGAAAAGTTTGATGAATTTACTATGATTTTTGCAAATAGACTTAGTTATTACACTGGATGGAAAGAGACATTAGACGCTATAAATAGACTATGGAAAAGACGAAAAGATTTTCAAGTCATAGTCCCAGACCCTGGAAATAAATTCAAACAAGAAGACTTATTTTCTGAATATAATTTTATTAAGACAGTGAATAAAGATACTTGGACTCATGAAGATTACATAAAAACCTGTTGGAAAGTAGATGCCTGTATAGGTAACCATAAATATCCGGCTACTTGGGGCGGACTGGCTATAACAGAACCAATGGCAGCGTACAGTATTCCTATTATTCCTAAAAGACACGCTTATTTAGAAATGTTTGATTCAGACTCTCATTCTTTTTTTACTGATGAAAATGATCTTATTAGAGCCATTGAATTTTATTTAGACAATAGAGAAATTTTAGAGAAAGATAAGCTAAGAGCCAGAGCCTTTTGTGAAAAGAATCTTTCACCTCAAAAATTTGCTGAATTTATTTTAGATAAGCTTAATATGCTATGCATATCATAATAACTGGTTGTGATAAAACTGGAAAAAGTTTTTTGGCTAGAGAGTTAAGCAAACGTTTATATTTTCCAGTTATCAATAGGCTAGTTCCAAAACAAAATATTTTTATAGAATGTATTGACACGTTAACTGAATTAAAAAGTCCAATGATAATAGATAGATTTCATATAGATGAAGAAGTCTATGGACCAATAAAACGTGGAAAAAGTAGATTTGATTTTAGACAATATAAGATAATAGAGCTTTTGATGTTGATGTTAAAAACAGTTAATGTTTATTGTATAGATTCGGAAAGTTCAATTCAGTCTAGAATAAACTTATCAAAAGAAAATGAATACATATCTAGTAACGAAGTCAACATAATTTTACGGTCATATGATAATTGCTTAAGGACCAGTATTTTAACTTGGAA
The DNA here is from genome assembly GCA_016176405.1 of Candidatus Daviesbacteria bacterium. GTDB lineage: Bacteria > Patescibacteriota > Microgenomatia > Daviesbacterales > UBA10151 > JACOXG01. The sequence continues at coordinate 31,317 of JACOXG010000010.1, forward strand.
TACGTATAAATTAGGAGATGATATTAGTCCATTAGTAAGTTTGATACAAAAACAAACACTGAATTTAAGACGCAGACTTAATTTTTTGTCCTATAGGACAATAGGAAATTTACTCGGATCTATTTTAATAGTTGGAGATAGATATGGAGACAAATTATTGCCACCTCTAATTCCATTTGGTAATAATGAGCCAGGACTAAGATTATTTTTAGCTTTAGAAAAGTCTAATCTGTCTTGGTCTGATATAATAATAACTAACTCAATTAAATTAAATAAAAATGAAATCGGACTAGAAATTGACAATAAAAAAGCTTTAATTGAAGAATGTTCTTTGCCGAATATAAAAGTCATAGTCTGTTTGGGAAATAACGCGTATAATAATGTATTGGCCATTAAACCAAAAATTTCGAACAATGTCATAATAAACAAAATACCTCACCCGAGTGCTTGGTTTGTCTATCAAAATAAATCCATAGAAAGTTATTCGAGACTAATAGATGCAGCAATACTTTAAAAAATCAATGACGTTGGTTAAGTCTAAATTAGACTTTTCAGATCTTTTAAGGTTTATTGCAAAGTCACAAAGCCTAGTCATAGATACTGAGACTTCAGGTCTAAGACTATGGCAAGATGATTTTGTGTCTGCTATTGGGATTGGAGATATAGACAGACAATTTTTTCTAGATTTGCGTCCTGATTGTTTGGATTATGAAATTAGTTTAAGTGAACTATTTGACTCTTTAAGAAAGACTAAAGTTATTATTGGCCATAATATAAAATTTGACTTAGCCGGCCTATTAAGACTAGGATACGAGGTTCCAGATAATCAAGAAATTCATGACACAATTGTAATGGCTAGGTTGTTATCAATAGAAAGATTTCCTAAGTTAGGTCTCACTCCTTTAATCCAACAGTACATTTCAGAGTTTGGTAGTCAATATGATATAGACTTTAAGCAGTTCTTAAAGACTAATAAAATAAAGCTGTATTCTCAGTCCCCTAGTTTAGAGCTTGGGATCTACTGTTTAAATGATGTTTACTATACAGCTAGTCTATATGAAAAATTTAAACAATCATTAGTTTCTTTAAACTTGGTTGGACTTTGGAATCATGAGATTAAAGTAACTAAGACAGTTTGGAAAATGGAAAAACAAGGAGTTTTAATAGACAAGAAATATTGTAGCACGGCCTTAAGTGTAATTAGCTTAAAGTCTAAGCAATTGGAGTCTGAAATTAACGAAGTGGCTGGTGAAGATGTAAACTTAGGAAGTAACAAACAGCTATCAAAATTTTTTAGGGGTCTTAAATTAGAGGCTCCAACAAAAACTAAGAAGGGGGGCGAAAGTTGGGGAGAGGCTTCTTTAATTTTATTAGACCATCCAGTAGCTAAGAAATTGTTATCTTGGAGAGGACTTCAAAAATTAAAGACATCATATTTTGAGACATACTTAGAAAGAGAAAGTCCATTACATTGCTCATTTAAAAACTGGGGTACTGTTACTGGACGGTTTTCTTGTGTTGATCCTAATTTTCAACAGCTACCTAAAGAATTGACTAAAATTTTTGATGAAGATGAGACTAAAGAACTGTCAGAATTTCAAAAGGCTGCCATAGCCTTAGTGAAGGCTGATAAAGAACGCCAAGGAGGCGGTAAACTTTTAATAAAGTCTGTGTCTTCATATGAAGATGATATATTTGATGAAGAGAAACACATTTCTGCTAAGAGGTCTATAGTTCCTAGAGATGGAAATGTTTTTCTTAGTTTTGACTATTCTCAAATGGAACTTAAGATTTTATTTTTTTATCTAAACAATGATGAAGCTAGACAATATTTGAGTGATCCAGACTGGGATGGGCATTCTTGGGTGGCCACTAAAATTTGGGGGATTTCAGATAAAGATCCTAGTTTTCCAGCTTTCCGAAAATTAGCCAAGGCTATAAACTTTGGAATTATATACGGAGAAGGTGATAGACTATTAGCGGCTCAACTAGGGAAGACTGTTAACGAAGCTAAGAAGTTTAGAGAAGAGTATTATGCTAAAATTCCTGGAATAAGAGATCTGATTAATGGGATTCATAAAAAGGTACAGACTAGAGGATATGTTTTCAATTACTTTGGACGGAGATATTATGCAGACCAAGACAGAGAATATGTTTTATTAAATTATTTAATCCAAGGAACGAGCGCTGATTTAATTAAAAATAGAATGGTGGCGATTGATAATGATTTAGAATTAAGGTCTATTGGACTAAAGCTAATCTTACAAATTCATGATGAACTAATTTTTGAATGTCCAAAAGATAAGATTGATTATTCAGTTAAACTAGTTAAACAGATTCTAGAATTTCCAGTTCTAAAGGTTCCATTGGCCTCTAAAGCATATATTCACTATCCTAGTTTGGCTAGTAAATTTGATTATGGATTAAATTGGAGAGATAATGCTGGACTTTCAATCAATTGATTCTGCCTATACTGAGATATTAAACATCTTAGATAAAGACGGATTTTTAAATAAGAGACGAAATGGAGAAGTAAAAGAATGCTATCATTTAATGATGTGTTTGTCTAATCCAAGACACAGAGTAATTCAAAATTCAAGCAGAAAGATAAGTCTATCAATGTTAGTCGGAGAATTTTTTTGGATTTTGTTTGGTAGAGATGATTTGGATTTTATATCCTTCTATAATTCAAAAATGATTGAATACTCCGATAATGGAAAGTCTTTATTTGGGGCATATGGAAAGCGTTTGACTAGTCAATGGTCTGGAGTTATAGAAAGAATCTTATCTGATAAACTAACTAGACAGGCAGTATTACCGATTATAGATAAAAGTGACTCTACGGCTATGACTAAAGATTTTCCATGTAATAATCTTCTTCATTTTTGGAGTCAAGACGGCACTAGTCTAAATTTAACCGTGTATATTAGATCTCAGGATATGTTTTTAGGATTTCCGTATGATGTTTTTCATTGGACAATGTTTTTAGAGAACATGGCTATGACTTGTAATATGAGACTTGGGAAATACTATCATATAATGCAAAATTGTCATTATTACATTAAAGACTATGAAAAAGTTCAGTTGATAAAACAAGCTAATAGTTTTGTTAGTTTACCAATGAACTCTATATTAGAAAGTTGTTTTGATAAGTCTGTAGAAAATAGACTAATAGAATCAGAATCAAAAACTCGGCAGAACGGGGTTTATGTAAACTTATTCGATGAAAAGTCAATTTGGTCAGACTTTATAAAAATAGTTCAGCATAGAAAAAGCAATAAAAAAGTTTCTTTATTTGATGGAGCTTTAACTAATGTCTATAGATAGATTATTCAAAGATCAAGTTAGATTTACAGATAAGATCATTAATGATTTAAGTGTGAATGTATCTAAAACTGAGTTAATAAAAGAATATTTGCTGTCTTTGCATGATGAACTATCAGAAATTCTTCATTGCACAAATTGGAAATGGCATAGAGAAGATTACGGATCAGACATAGACTATGAGAATTTATATGTGGAATTAATAGACACACAAAAGTTTTTATGGGGGCTGATGCATATTTGTGGAATGGACATAAATAAGTTTGAAGAAGTGTATGATAAGAAAAGTAAAATTGTAGAAGAGCGTTTAATGAAATTGAAAGGGAAACAATAGTTGAGTCAATTAATTCTACCTAAGGTATTCATCATAGGAGAGTCTAAGATTGATTCTGTTGGTTTGCAACAATTATTAAACCATTTGAGTGTTCCTGCATGGAAATCAGATGCTGACACCGATGTAGAAAAACTTCTGGAAGTCTATGGAAGGGCTTGCTATAAGTCATTTGATGTTATTCTAAATCCTAATTTAACTCGTGTAAGAAAGCACAATGATGAATACATAAAGAACATTATAGAAAAAGGAGACGGTAGTGTATTAGAACATGGTATGATTAATTTCTTTTTTGCTGATGTGAGTAGAGTTTTTACCCATGAGTTAGTTAGGCATCGTGTCGGAACAGCCATAAGTCAAGAGAGCTTAAGATTTGTTAGATTGACAGATTTGAACTGGTACGCCCCAATTTGTATTCAAGAGGATGTTCAGGCTATGGAGATTTTTTCAAGGACACTCAATAGTTTAAGTCAACTTCAAAAAGACTTGGCAGACCTATATAATATAGATAACATGTCTTTTGAGAAGAAAAAGGAATTAACTTCAGCTTTTAGACGTCTTGCCCCTGATGGGTTAGCTACAAATATCGGGTGGTCTGCAAATATTAGAACAATTAGACATGTATTGGAGATGAGGACTAATCCCTCAGCTGAGGAAGAAATCCGATTAGTCTTTTCTCAAGTAGGAAAACTAATGAGGGAAAGATATAAGACGTTGTTTGATGACTATGAGACCGAGATTGTTAATGGAATTGATTGGTACAAAACTAAACATAGAAAAGTATAAGGAGATCTAGAATTGCAAGAGCCATTAAGTTTTGAAAAAATAATTACTGACTGTAGAGAGAAGCTGACTAAACTTCAAGCCACACTCGAGAGTGTACATCAAATAATATTGACCATATCTCAGTCTTATTACTGGACTCCTGAATGGCAAGCCAAAGAGAAACGAGCAGACGAGGATGCTCGGGCTGGAAGGTCAAAACAGTTCAAATCTGCCGAAGAATTGATCAGGGAGTTGAAGTCATAGTCTATGCCCGAGTGGACATTGGGGAGCTCAGATGGCTTCAAGGCTGATTATAAGGCAAAGCCACCGATGTTCAGCCGAGGAAATATGAATAAGGCTCAAATGATTGATGATGTAGAAGATGCTATAAGCATTCTTATATGTGCTTTATTGAGGAATAACCATGGTAAATAGACCTTCATGGGATGATTACTTCTTGGGGATTGCTAAAGTTGTAAGTAGCAGGGCTTCATGCCCTAGGGCAAGCTCAGGATGTGTTTTAGTTCTAGATAAGAGAATTTTGTCTACAGGTTATAATGGGGCTCCTGTTGGAGAAAAGACGTGTTTAGATATAGGATGTAATGTAAAAGACAGACATTGTGTCAGGGCAGTACATGGCGAAAGAAATGCCATTTTGTGGGCTGAAAAATATTTTTCAGTAAAGCAACTAAAGGAAGCGACTTTGTACGAATACTATGCAGCTCATAGCGATGAATCAGTAAAGAATTATTATCCTTCTCAAGATTCTGTAGAGTCATTAGACTTTTTTCCGTGCAAACCATGTAAAGAATTGATGTTAGATAGAAAAATCAAAGAAGTAATTTGTCAATATGGGAATGGAATTATAAAAGTCTATAAGAACTATCATATTGGAGAAAAGTAAAATGGGAAATATTCAAGATTTATCTATTTATGATCCAGATATTTGGCTTAAGATGTGTGTGACTTTAAAGATTGAGCTGCCAGACGAGGTTTGGAAAAAGTATATAGATGGCCTATATCCTAGTTTATTTTTTAGGGGGTAGAAATGTCGCAAGCTTATAAGTGTGATATGTGTAAATGTTTATTTGATTATAGACCAACAAGAGAATTAGAGTTTTCAGAGCATTACGGGCCAGAGCCTGATGCTAAGAGAGTTCATGCAATAGCTGAAATGAGAGGTGATTATTGTAGAGATTGCTTAGCGGAGATTTTAAGAAATAAGATAAATTATTTGGGAAGACAAAAATGAAAGAAAAGATTGGTAAAAAGCTAAATTTTGACCCATTATTCGGAGAAGACGGGGAGTAAATAAATTGGCAAAAATTTCTCAGCAACTTTCTTTTACATTTAGAATCGGGGTAGATCAAAAAGGTCAATTTGCCAAAGTCACAGTACAAATTGATGAAATAGATACAGAATTACCAATAAAGGAGCAATTAGAGAAAGTTGATGGCGCTCTAGATAAAGTCTGGGCATACATAAAGAAGAAAGTTGATGCCCAGATAGATGAAGTATTAGATAATTGAATGAAATCTTATTCTTTGTTAAATATAACTGGGAATAAGAGAAGCATAGCAGACCAAATTTTTTCTATTTTACCATTAGATTGTTCAGGATTAACTTATGTTGATCCATTTTTTGGGTCTGGAGGAGCATATTTCAATGTCTCAAGAAATTTTTTAAGCTATGAGTGTTCTGATTTATTTCCGCTTATTATAAATTTTATATGCCAAGATTTTTCAAATGAAATTTTAAGCGATTATTATAACAAAGTAACACAAAAATGGGACTTCCATAATAAAGATGCTTATTATAATTTTAGAGAATTTTGGAATGAAAATAGAGAAAAAGGTCCTAGAATTAAATATATAGGTTTTATGCTTTTAGCGGGAGCATGTATTAATGGTCTATATAGATTTGGCCCAAATGGTTTTAATCAGTCGTATGGAAATAGGATAATGAAGAAAGAACAACTTTTAGACTATAAGAAACATATTAAGTCTAATAGTAGTTTTTCAATAAAGAATTTTTTAGACATAGTCCCGTCTAAAACTTCAGTATTGTATTTAGACCCCCCATATTCTGATACAGGGGCTTTAACTCAAATGTTTGGATTTTGGGAATTGGGTTTGGCGCAAGATTTAAATCTTATAAGACTAATTAAGTCTCAAGATGAGTGTAACGGTAAGTTTATTCTTAGCACTATTAAAAATTCTTTTTTACATAATGAATTAAAAGACACATTTAGAAATATTGACATAAAGAAAACTTATAAAGTAAGTGTAGGAAAGCATTTAGCTTCGTCTCATGAAGAAATTATAGTTACAAATCTAGGAGATTAATCTTGTCGAAGAAGAATGATTCAATAGAAGAATTGCTAAAAAACGGCTTAATGAAATATGGCTCCGATAAGAGTTTGTTATTCGATAGGGTAGCATTTGGGATAGAGTCGTTAGACAAGCTAGTAGGCGGCGGGATACCTAAAAAGAGAATGTCATTGTTTACTGGCCCCCCAAGTTCAGGGAAATCATATTTAGCATCACAAGCTGTAGTTAGTGAACAAAAGAATGGTGGAGTAGCAGCTTGGATAGATACGGAGTTATCTTGGGATCCAGTTTGGATGGAAAGATGTGGGGTTGATATTGATAAAATTTATTTAGTTCAGCCGACAACAGGAGAAGAAGCATTTGATACGATTAAAGTGTTAATGAATGAAAAAGTAGGAGTTATTGTTCTAGACAGTATTGCAGGAATAGTCCCGACAGCGGTGCAAGAAGAAGATTTTTCATACAATCCTGTAGCATGGCAGGCTAGGTTTGTTAATCAATCTATTCCTAAACTATTTCCTTCATTAAAGAACGGGTCAGCCTTAATCGTAATAAATCAAGTCCGTTCTAGTCTTGGGCCCGTGTCATTAGATAATATGCCAGGAGGAGTGGCACAGCAATTCTTTGCACATTTCATATTGCAGATTAGGCGAGAAGGCTGGATAGAAGATGCTGATAAAAACAAGATGGGGTTTGACATAAAAATAAGTTGTAAGAAAAGTAAGGTTGGAGGACAGCCGTATCAATCTTGCACAGTCCCATTTAGACTAGAAGGTGGGATTGATCTTTTGGAAACTGTCATCAGAGAAGCATTAGACAAAGGTATAATAGAACAAGCTAGGGCTTGGTTTAAATGGGGAGATCTTAAAGTGATTGGGATGAAAGGAGTTAAAGAATATTTGATAAATAATCCAGATAAAAAATTAGAGTTGGAAAGTTTAATCAAAGAATAGAATTAAATATGACTTGTCAATCTTGTAGTGGAAAGCTTACAGCGGTTAAGTCACTGCTGGAATCTAATGATTTTACTGCAGTAGTTTTCTATAAAAGAATTGATAATAATAATAAGTATCCAATATATTGGTGGTATGATTGCTATTTGTGGGGCAGTTATTTGGACAATAATTGGGAGTTTATATAAATGAATGGAAAAGGCTGGGTATTAAAATCTGCTGTCATGGAAGCTACTAAGTCATTACCTTTAAGAGGATGGATAGAAAGTCAGCCATATAAGAATTCAATTCCATGTATAGTCCAGCCAGGAAAGAAAACAACTAGATTAATTAAAGAAAATGAAATGGCAGTAGAGATTATGCCTACTTGGGGGAAGTGTGTGTTAGTTGTGCCAAGAGAAGCTGTAGATATAGAGGTTCATTTAAAATCAGTGTCTATTCCATATAATCTATATTTAGAAGTGTCAAGATATGTTGGATTGGGGAAGTGTATAGGTGACAAAAGAGGTGGATGAATAGATGATAGAGATTGTAATAATAACGTGTCTGGGTTTTACGGTAGGCGTGCTTTTGAGTAAGTTAGCTAGCACTAAATATAAATGATAGCTAAAGACCATACCAAGCAAGAAAATCTTATTGCTGATGTATTATCAAATCTTGGAATTAGATATGTGCAACAATACAATATAGGTCAATATACCGTAGATTTATTTTTGCCAGAATTAAATTATGTGATTGAGGCAGACGGAGTGTACGGTCATTTTAAGAAGGGAGATATAAAAAGAGACTTTATATTAGTATCAGACTTTGGAATAGACAAGGTAATTCATACTACTGAGAATACATATGCGGATATTCTTAAAAGGATAAAAGAAGAATGCCTGGAATTAGAAGACTCTTAGGAGAAATATCTTCCAAACTAGTAAAAGAAGCAACCCCAAAAGATTCGTGGCTGATAAAAAAATTAGATGATTCTTTAGCAGCAATTCCTAATAGGCAATCTAGTGGGGGGGTATTTTATCCTTCTTCATTGGGGAGTAAGTGCGATAGATTTCTCTATTATCATTATAGAGGTCTAATTCCACAAGAGCCAATTAGTGCAAAATTAAGAAGAATTTTTGATCATGGTAATGTTACTCAGGATAGGTATCAAAAATATTTTGAAAAATTACGAGTTTTAATTTCTTGTGAGTTACAATTAAAATATTCTAATCCGCCAATTTCAGGTAGAGCAGATTTTATTCTTCAATATGCTGATGAAGAAGGAAAGAAAGACCCAATAACAGGTATTATTAGATACACATTTGAAAATTATATTTTGGAGTTTAAGACAATAAATGATACTGGCTTTAAGAAATTAACAAAAGCAACCCCAGACCACGAAGCACAGTTACAATGCTATTTGAACATAGCAAATTTAACTAAGGGCGGGGTACTATATGAGAATAAAGATAATCAGGATTTGAAGCTATTTTCAACAGAACGGAATGTTGAATGGTGGAATACTATACTGGATAGGTGCAGAAAAGTAATGAATTTGCAAATTCCTCCAGAAATTGTTGAGCCACATGATAAGTATTGTAAATGCTTGTTAGTGAAAGGATAAGATGTCTAAAAAGTACACTATTGAATATTCTGTTGATATAGAGACATTGACAGAACGCGTAGTTATATTTTGTCGGGATGGTGCAGATATTTATGTTGCTTCACCGATGAGTTTTACTAAGATAGATGAGGCAGAGAGAATCATTCCTACATTAGAGGCTCGACTTGGGGAATTAGAAGGGCTTAAAAGAAAATTAACATCTAATTCAGAAGCATTAGAAGCAGAGTTAAAAGCCACTAAGTATCATCTTGAAGATATACGAAAATTGTTGGATTTGAAAAATGGGTAATGATAAACTTTTACCTAACCAAGTCTATGTAGTAGACAAAAATACAAAGGCGAAATGGATTTATGATATAGATCCAGAAGACTTTGACTTGATTGCTACTCGTGGCGTGAGAGATGAGTATGGAAATATAACCTTAGAAACTCCATATTTAGCTGCATTGAAATATTGGACAGTAGAGAAAGCAATGAATACAGCTGACTTGTATGTAAAGGATTTAAATGTTCCGTCTATTGATATAAAGATAAAGGAAAAGCCTCCAGTAGATTTATCTCAATTGCACAATAGCACTAATGACCAATTAGCAGAATATCTAGCATTTTTTGGGGGTTATCGAGCATATTTGGAGACCCAGTTATCTTATGTAGAGGCAAAGAAAGGTATATTAGAATCTTCATTTGAAGAGGGGCTTTCTAAGATGTTTTATACTCTTGGGGATAAGTATAAAGATAGCAAAAAGCCATTGAAAGAAGCAATGCATGGAGAAAGTATGCAAATGAATCCATCATTGAAAAAGATAAAGCAAACTCTAATAGAGACGGAGGCTATATATAATAGAATACGTGGACTTAGAGATTCATACAAGGTGGCATGGGATACAGTTAGTAGAGTAATAGCATTAAGACTGGGGTCTAAGGAAGGAGTATAAGTATTTATATGACTGAGGATGGGAGCGGCAAGAATTATAGACTTTATGAAGATCTTTTAATTGCAATTGATAGGTATCTTCCAGAAGATAGTAATATTTTACCGGCAGATATTGTTGATATAATTTTGCCTACCATTAAGAAGTCTATTGAAATTCTAGGATATTTTACATCTTGATCATGTGAGGATAGAGGAGGAGAAAAAATGAATGTTAGTTCCTCTTTCAAAAACTCTAATCGAGAAATTTGAAGATTATACCAATGGGTAGTTTTTATGAATAAGCATAGGTCTTTTCTCAAAGATAGTAAATTAGTAAATAACTGGTACTGTCCAAAATGTACAGTCTATGTGGATGTAAGACGGTATAAAGAATCAGCAAGAAATAACATGATTCTTTATGAAAGAAATGACTGTGAAAAATGCGGTATGACGCTGTATGAACTTATGCCATCATATTATTGTGTTAAATGCGGTAAGCTAGAAGTTCTAAATTCTGATTTTCTGTGCAAAGGATGTGTGACAAATGGATAAAGAAAATTTGTTTGAAGTTGAGGATTTAATTTCATACATTGAGCTTGCCTGTGGGGCATTAAGATATGCTCAAATGCAATCAAATCAAGCTTTATGGGAAAGTATTTTGGATGACATAATTGGTTCAGCTAACCAATTGCAAGAGGCTGGACTTGAAGAAAGAGAGTAATTATTACATAGGCGTAGACTGTAGCTCCAAAAGCATTCATTGCGTTAGTCTAAATGATAGTGCGAAGATAGCTTTCATAGCCTCATTTAAAACTGATAAAGAGGGTTTAGATGAGCGCATGTATATGTTATATGATGATCTAATAAAGTTCGTTGAAGATAATTTATACATATTTAAGCATAAGGTTATTGTAGTAGTAGAAAATTCCATTTATATTCAGAATGTGAGAGCAACAATTGGCATATCTCAAACGGTAGCAGCATCAAAGCTTGTGTTTAACAAATTTGGGGCTGCTGTTTTTGGGATTGACAATAAGTCCTGGAAAAAGGACGTATTAGCTTCTGGTAAGGCAGAGAAAAGCTTGATAAAAAAATTTGCTCTTACAAAATGGCCAGATGATTTAAATGAAACAATGGATCAAGACTTTTTCGATGCAGCCTGTATAGCATATTACGGTTTTAGTAAGTTTGGTAAATAGGCGATGACTAGAATATTTATAACTTCAAAAGAATCAACACAGGCCCCGACTTTAGAGTCAGAAAATATTAAGCCAGTGATGATTGATATTTTTTCTCATAGACTGACGTCGTATAATGCATTTAATATGCAAAGAGCTCTTGCTATTGAAGATTTAGTGCGTAAATATAATAAATCTATTCATACAACAGAAGTTGTTTTGAGTCCTACTAATGAGATTAAATTTAATGATATTAATATAGTGAAACATGGGGCGGCAATTTATGCAGAGGATTTGCAGGGGTCGTCTATGATAAATTGCTTAATTTTTAAGAACCTAGAAGTTATTTCTATTAGTTTTGATATATATAGATTAACTAGCGCCGTTCGCTCAATAAGCATTACACATGTTGGAAAAAGAGATGAATGTCTTAAGTCTATTTTAGAATATTTTAATAGTTTAGGGTTTTCTACTGATTCTGGAAAAGATAATAAGACCACTGTCATATATGGATTTCCTGGGGAAAGAGGTCCCAGAACAGTGGCCAGGGATTTTATTAAATTACCATTTAAAGATATTAGAAAAAACTATTCAATGGAGACTCAAAGTAAGATTGGTGTCTTGATTGCTCAATTAGCTGATGCCGCTGTAAAAAGTGGGATTGTTATTTTCAATGGGCCAGTTGGCACTGGGAAAAGCTATTTAATCAGATCATTATTGTCAGATTTATCAAGTCGTCAAAGCATTGTTTTGTCTCCCCCCGAATATTTTCTAAATGATATTGGAATGATGCAATCAGTAATAGCTGAGTACCCCAAGTCATTTGTAATTTTGGAAGACTTGGGAGAAATGTTAGCTATTGATGGCAGCGCTAGAAGTGCTAGTATTACATCAAATTTATTGAACGCCACCTCAGGTCTCCTATCTTTACTGTCAGATACAATTTTTATTCTTACTTTCAATCATGACATAGGAAAGCTTAATCCTGCATTTTTGAGACCTGGGAGGTGTTTGGGAAAAATTGAAATTGGAAATTTGTCACTTGATTATGCTCAAACTTTGACTAAAGTAAAGTTAGTTAGACAATCTTATTCTTTAGCTGAAATATATGAAATTAATCGTACAGGAAAGGATATTGAAAATTTTTCTGATAAGGCTTTAGGACTTAAAAGATGAAAACATGGTATTTATCATATAATAATAAAGACGAGTTTGAAATTAATATTGGGACAAAAAGTTTAATCTTGACATTTTTATCTGATATAATAGATTTTATAAATCATAATGTTTTAAAGTATGTCCCGATGGTGCCATTTCCAATTATTCATTGGGGAAATTGGATTTGTGAAAACAAAAGGATACATTTTCACATGTCATATAATTGGTATGGATGGAGCATTGGAGATATATTGTGTATGACTTTAGAAGGCTATTTGTTTAATAAGTCATTGGACAATGAGAGACAGATACTTAGTTTTAGTGTATCAGAGGAAGACTTAGCTAAATTTTATGGGAGAGATGCTGATTTTATTCAGGAGTGCAAAGAAAATGATAGAAACTATGTCCCCAACAAGTTTGGAAGTGCAAAAGAAAATAACAAATAGTTGTGTAGTGCCTGAGTGCACCAGCAGACAAAGCAGGTCGAACAATAAAGTAGGATTATGTTTTAGGCACGCAGAATGGTTATACTTTTTGCTATGGGCTTTACCTAGAATTACATTAGAAAAACAAGCAGAATCAGGTTTGTGGACTCCTGAGAAGAAAGGATAGGAAATATGTATCAAGTCATCGGGAAAAATTATATAAATGGTCAATGGGTGGAGCTCAAGAATCATTTTTATTCATTAAATCCGTCTAATACAAATGAAGATATCGGGATTTTTCCTCAGTCTGTATATTCTGAAGTAGATTTAGCTGTTGAGGCTGCAAAAGATGCCTTTAGATCTTGGAAAAGTTTGTCTAGAATTAATAGGGCGGAGTATTTTAATGCATTTGTAAAAAATGTGGAGAAAAATTTTGATGAACTTGTGCATTTAATGTGTAGGGAAAGCGGAAAACAAATAAATGAATGCAAAGCTGATGTAATTGAAGGGATTCATATGGCTCAATATAACTTTGGTAGAGCAAGGATGCCATATGGAGAAGTAATGGCATCAGAAATTGCTAGTAAGGATGCATTTATGTTGCGAAAACCAAAAGGGGTAATCGCAGCAATAACTCCTTGGAATTTTCCGTTTGCTATTCCTTTATGGTTAATTATTCCATCTTTGCTAGAAGGAAACACTGTTGTATTCAAACCGTCAGAAGACACTCCTGCTGTAGGAGAATTTTTAGTTAAAATGTTTGATGAAGTTAGTTTACCCCCAGGAGTATTAAATCTAGTTCAGGGAGATGGGGGGACTGGATGGGATTTAGTTACAAATACTGATATTAAGGTAGTGTTATTTACTGGCTCCTATGCTGTTGGGTCTAAAATTAGGAAAGAATGTGCTGGTTCTATAGACAAAATGGCAGTGTGCGAGATGGGCGGGAAAAACGCTATTATTGTGTTGGAAGATGCAGATTTGGATTTAGCAGTAAATGCATGCATTTTAAGTGCCTTCAAAACTGCTGGTCAAAGATGTGTATCTGCTTCCAGATTGATAGTTCATAGGTCTATTTTGAAAGAATTTGAGGATAAATTTGTAAATAAGGCTAAAAATTTAATAGTTGGGGATCCTCTTGATTCAAGCACCTTTATGGGGCCAGTAATAAATCTAGAGGCTATTAATAAAATTTTGTCTTATAATGATATGGCTCGGAAAGAGGGTGTTGAAATATTATTAAATGGTTCCAGACTTGTAGAAGGGAAATATTGGGATGGGTATTTCATGTCTCCATTTGTATATGAAACGGAAAATAGATTTTCTAAAGTCTTGAAGGAAGAGGTGTTTGGGCCTCATGTGGCTATTATCCCATTTGATACATTAGAAGATGCAGTCAGTCTATATAATAGTACTGATTATGGTTTTGCATTAGCTGTAATATCTAATGATTATCGTAAGATTAAATATTTACAGCAGAATTGTGATTTTGGAGTGGGATATGTAAATCTTCCCAGCATAGGCGCAGAAGTTCATTTGCCATTTGGTGGTACAAAGAAGAGTGGTTCTGGGATGCCTTCAGCCTCTGCTTTAATTGATGCTGTAACACACAGAGTAGCCTGGACTGTTAACTATGCAGATGAAATTCAATTAGCCCAAGGATTAAATGCAAAGGTATGAAATGGATTTGTAGTAGTAGATTTATAGAACCGGAAGTATTTTAATGATATGGCAAGATATTGTAATAATGATTGGCCAAGTCTTATTTTCAATTTCGTTAATTCCAATTTTGCGGGCTAAAACTAAGCCTCCAAAGTTTACGTGTTTTTTAACAGCCAGTATTTTAGGCAGTTTCTTTATAACATTTGGGACATTGTCTTTATGGATGTCAATGTTTTCATGTCTCCTAAATGGAACTTTATGGTGTTGGATAGGATTACAGAAAGGCATAAGAATATGAATATAGCTATAGATATTGAAGGGACTGTTGCTGATGTGCACGAAGCATTTTTACAATGGTTTAATACTAAGTATGACACTAATTTTACGATTAAAGATATTGACAATTGGAATATAGCAAAGACAAAATTAGGAATAACAACATCAGAGTTTATTGAATCTCTTAGAAAGCTATGGAAACAACAATGCACTATGACTTTGACAGATAGTAATATCCCAAAGATAATTGATAGGTTAATAGATTCAGGGCATAGAATTTATTTTGTGACTGCTCATTATGAGGTCGCGCCACAAATTATTGATTGGATTAATAAGAATAGACTAAAACATTCGGGCTTCATGGCTGTAAAGAATACAGAAGTAAAGAAGATTCTTTCATTTGATTTATTTATTGATGATTGCCCATTATTAGTGGAATCTTTAGGGCACCGACTTTTTTTATATAATAGACCATATAATACAAATACAAAAGCTATTAATCGTTTTACTGATTTTTCAGAATTAACTAATCGAATAAACATGTGGCCAAGGAGGGGAGAGAATGAAAGCTTGTAAGACTGAGATAAATATTAGCTGTGAGTGCTCAGGAGATAGTTGTTCATTGAAGGCATTGGAATCCTATCGAAAATTCATTTGGTGTGATGCTGTAGATTGTGTTTGGAATATGAATCCCTTACCCTTTAAGAAATATGTTCAAGTTAATGATAATTTTAAGTCCTTGCCTAATGATAATGTCAAGGGATTATGCACCAGGCAAGAAATTAGATTAACAGCTAGAGAAGTTGAGACATTGCGTGTTAAACATAAATTAGCAGGTTGTGCAGTTCGAAGTGATAAAAGAATAACAGGTCATATGGATTGGGGAAAGTTTCCTGAAGGGGGGAACATCCCAGATCCAGTTGATCCTGCTATTGGTGGTTCTGAGTTATTAGGATAGTATGTCTGACGATTACACAGAAGATCAAAGAAAATTCGCTTTAGATTTATACCTAGACGGCATGACAGCCGTGAAAATTGCTCGTAGGTTTTCTAGTGAGTATAATTCTTTGATTAGGGCATCAACAATTACTCAATGGATCAATAAATATGAATGGAAGAATATTAGAGCAGAATTGCGTAATCAAGCTATTGCAGAAATAATGCAAAGAAACAAAAGCTCTCTTATTAAGACTTCTGAAGAGCATGCTAAGACATACCGAAAATTGTGGAAAAAGGGGGAGGAAGCCCTAGAAAGAGAAAAAAGTCCTGCTAAAATTCTTGACCCAAGCGATGCTATAAAAGCAATAGATGCGGGAATACAGGGAGAGAGGAAAGTAATTTTAGGCATTGTTAATATGAAATTTGTTCAGGATGTCTTAGGGGTAATTGTAGAAGAAGTTAACGATCAAACTGTATTAAACAAAATAGCTATTAGGCTGAAAAAACTAGCTTCAGAAATGATGGAAGGTTAAAGAAAGTGAGAGTCACTGATTTGGATTTAGAACAATTTATTGCACAGTGCAAGTCTTGTAAGGATACTTTTGTAATTGATTATGTTAAGAGATATAAATATTTTGAAAGTCAATTAGCTTTTACAGTAAGAGATGGTCAATTTAGACATAGATGTGGTGGATTGATTAGGATTTTTACAAGTGTCCCAATCTCTTTTGACATACAAACAAGCACTAACTAATCTAGCTGATAGTTTATTAACTAGAGACGAAAAGTCCATCAAAATAGGTGGATTTTATGAATTTGTAAGGGATATTTGGTCTAAAAGTTATGAGCATCCTGAGCGTTTCAAGATGTTCCACATCGAAGTAATATGCCATGATGTAGAAGAAGCATTAGCTACTGGTAAAAATTATGTTTGTGTTCTTCCTCGAGGGTTTTTAAAGTCAACGGTGCCTGGATATGCTTTTTGTATTTGGCGTTTATTGAAAATGGGAAATTCAGACAGTACAATTCTTTATACATCATTTTCAGATGGGATGAGTCAATACCATATATCTGAAATGAAGAAACATATAAGGCGTAATCCAATTCTTTCTGAATGGATGATAGACAGGAGTCCAAATGCTGACTTTTCATTTAGATATTCTGTAAATGGATTCCAAAAGAATATTTTACATGGTGGGGTTTTGTCATTCAAAAGAGGGACCCACGTAGATGGGGCAGTGGTGGCGGATGATCTCTTACAGGACCCAGATAATCCAGCCAGGCCTACAGAGATATTAAAGGTTGAAGAATTTTTCTTTTCAGAGACAATGTATATTCCTAATCCAGGAGTGCCAGTCTTTGTATTAGGGACTCCCTTATTACCGGACGATCTATTATCAAAGCTTAAAAAAGATGATCGTTTTTTGTATCGTTTTATGCCGGCCTTAGACCCAATTCCAGGAAGAAGAGTTTTAGCCCCAGAAATTAGAGATGAAGCCCAGTTGTTAAGAGAAAAAGCTGCAAGACCTCACGCTTTTGCAGCAGAAATGATGCTATCTCCTATGTCTTCTGTGAAGGGATATTTTACTGATACTGATATTAGTAGATGTGAAAATAAAGATTTAGCATCATTTGATCCATACAAAGAATGGGATTTTAACAGTGAGTTTACAGTTGCTGGGTTTGATGTGGGAAAAAAGAGGCACCCCTCTCATCTAGCTGTTTATGCAAGTAAAGGAGGTGTACTGAAACAAGTTCATCAAGTATTTCTAGATGGATGGGATTATAATATTCAAAAAGAATATTTAAATACAGTAGCCAAAAATTTTGCTCTTGATGTAGGATACTATGACAGCACCAGAGGAGAATTAGACGATAGGGGGCTAGATTCTAGGTGGAAGTCATTAAATTTTACCTTGAAAGACAAGAGAAAAATGGCCCAGGTGTTTGAAGAATTTGTTCAATCAGGAAATTTATCTCTTATTGTTGATGAACGTCAAAAATCGCAAATATTGGCAGTGGATAATGACTTAGATGCAGCAGAGAGTCCGCTCGGGCATGGAGATTCATTTTGGTCTAATGCTTTAGCATTATTAGCATACAAAGACAAGACAACAGTTGGGACGCAAGATGTTGGAAATGTTCAGGATATATTTGGAAACGATAAGACTAAAGAAAATATTAATTTTAAAGAATTTGTGCAACCAATAAATTTAGGCACAGGATGCCCTAATTGTAAAGAATTTGTAGGCTGGATAGAAGAAAGAAAATTATGCTTGATTTGCCAGCATAGATGTAATGATAATTGTATTCATACTGGAGAGAAAAATGGGGGCTAATTTAACACCACAAGCAAAATATATTTTAGAGCAAAGATATTTAAGACGAGATGAGAATGGAGACATTATTGAAACTCCAGAACAATTGTTTGAACGAGTGGCAAGGGCAGTCTCTAATGGAGAGCCAATAGAGAGTGACAGACAAATATATTTTCAAAGATTTTATGACTTAATGACTTCATTGAAATTTTTGCCTAATTCTCCTACATTGGTAAATGCTGGAGTAGAAGGAAAAGGTTGCCTAAGCGCATGTTTTGTTTGCTCCCCCGAAGAAGACACGATGGAGTCAATTTTACAAACACAGAAAGATTGGGGGATGATAGAGAAATGGGGTGGCGGAGTAGGAATAGGCTTAAGCATTATTAGGCCAAAAGGTGACAGAATCAGTACCACTCACGGAAAGGCATTAGGGCCAGTAGCAATAATGCATATGTTGTCTACAAATGCAAAGCATATAACACAGGGCAGCTTTCGTCTCGGGGCCCATATGGCTCAATTAGCTGTTTCTCACAATGATATTTTTGAGTTTATCCACTGTAAAGACAAAGATGATACATTAGAGAATTTCAATATTAGTGTACAGATAACTGATGAGTTTATGCAGGCCTTAGAAAAAGGGGAGGACTGGCATTTAGTGAATTCTAAAAACAATGAAGTAATGCAGACAATTCCAGCCAAACAATTATGGCAGGAAATATGCGGGTCTGCTTGGAAAACAGGAGATCCAGGAGTAGTATTCATAGACCGGGTATGGGAAACAGCCCCAAATCCACAATTAGGGGGGATTCAGACGAGCAATCCCTGCGGGGAGGAATTTCTTGAAAATTACTCAAATTGTTGTCTCGGTTCCATAGATTTAAGTAAATTTGTTATTGAGGGAAAGTTTGACTTTGAGGATTTTGATAGAGTAGTTTATTTAGCAATTAGATTTTTAAATGATGTAATTGAAGTTAATACATTCCCAATTCCCCATTTACGTGAAATGAACTTGAAGACTAGGCGTATTGGTTTGGGAGTAATGGGGTTTGCCGATGCATTGATAAAATTAGGGCTGCCATATGACAGCGAAGCTGCATTAGGAATGGCTAGATTGATAGGAAAAAAACTAAAAAATTCAGCATGGTTAGAATCTTTTAGATTGGCTGATGAAAGAGGGGCATATTCTGAGTATAAAAATTCTAGCCTCAAGTATGAATTTAAAAATAAGCCAGTTAGAAATTCTAGTGTCATAACCATAGCTCCTACAGGCACGATTTCGAGATTGGCTAATTGTTCCAGCGGCATAGAGCCGTGTTTTGATTTAGCTTATTGGTCTAATATTTTATGGACAGATCATGATGGGAAAAGCACTAAATTTCTTGATGTCCCATCTAGTGTGAAAGACGTACTAGAACGAGATTGGGGGGCGGAGAAAGTTAATGAAATTTTAATAGCTATTGCTAATAATCCAGAGAAAACCCGAGCAATTCTGAAAGCATATTATGGAATTAATGCAGACATATTTAGAACAGCAATGGAAATATCTCCTGAATGGCATGTAAAAATGCAGGCGGCATGGCAGGAGAATGTAACAAATTCTGTATCCAAGACAATAAATCTTCCAGAAGATGCTACTGTAAATGATGTATCCGAGGCTTTTAAATTAGCTTGGGAATTGAAGTGCAAAGCTGTGACTGTATATAGGGACAAATCAAAGTCTATGCAAGTATTAAATAAGGCAGAAGGACTTAGTGAATTAGTAAAAGTTATAGACAATATAAAGCTAGTTGTCAAAGACAGGCCTGCGGTAATGACTGGAGTTACTGAAAAAGTAAAGACTGGGCACGGAAATGCTTATGTAACAATCAATTTTGAAGGTACAGACCCATTTGAATTATTTACTACGTTGGGGAAAGCTGGGGGCTGTGACTCGGCAAATTTAGAAGCAATATCTAGATTAGTATCATTAGCTTTTAGATATGGAATTGATACAAAAGAAGTAATTGCACAGCTAAAAGGCATTACTTGCTGCCCAGTATGGAATGAAGGCACAATGATAAAATCAACGGCAGATGGAATAGCATATGCAATATCTAAAAATGTATTAAAAGAGGATGAAATAAGTTATAATAATAAAATAGGTGGGTCTATAGAGAAAAATGGGCATTTAGTATGCATACAGTGTGGAGGAGAATTGATTCGTAAAGAAGGTTGCATTGTTTGTAAAGATTGCTCTTGGACTCGTTGTGAGTAAAAGGAGATGAAATGGACGGATTACAAATAGGTAGAATAGTTCATTATGTATTATGGCCTCATGAAACAAATCATGGTTTTCCAGAACATAAGGCAGCTATAATAACTAATCTTTTTGGCAATGATGGTCTAGCTAATTTAACTGTTTTTATGGATTGGTCAAATGATAAAAAAGACTCTCCTGGAGATGCTATGAGTGGCCCATTATGTTGGGCAACTTCCAGACCATATAGTGAAGAGCCAAAACCTGGAACTTGGCATTGGCCAGAGAAAGTGTAGAGGAGATATATGCCAATAGGAGATAATTTAAGTCGGGTAGACCAGCAATATATAGCAAAAAAAGATGATAAGAATACTTGGCGTATTTTGAATTTGTGGCACCCAGAATTAAAGAATTTATCCTCTGGTGAAGATGATGTTCCAGACAATCATCCTGCGGTAACTATATTGACAGAGGGGGCATTTTTGGCTCTAGTAAAATCAGCAGTACAGGAAGGGGTAATTCAAAATGCTGTAATGTCTGCTGAAGTGGCACATGATAATTGTGTTAAAGGGAAAGACCTTGATATATTGTATGATAAAATAGGTAGGGCTGAGGTTGAAATAAATTTTCTTACTAAAAGTGTAACAGAAAAATCTGCGGCTATTAAATTATTGGAGGATGAAAATTCATTATTAAAACAAGAAAAGCCTAGATCAGAAGCATTTGAGACTACAAAGTTAGTGGTAGACTCTCTAGTACGATTAGCCGGGATGAGTAATTTAAAAGATAAGGATGAAAGGAATAAGACTTAATATAGAGAAATAATTTGAAAATATCAGAATATCTTCCAGAGTTACCTGGTCTAATGCAGCAAGAGCAAAGATTAACTTCTCTTGCTGATCAATTGTCTCTAATAAAAGCTGATTCAGATACATATCGTGCCCCGTCCCTTGGCCTCGATACAATTATAAATACCTGGCTTAGAAATCAGTTAGTATATCGCCAAAATATGATGACTGATTTAATGAGAATTTCTAAAACTATAGAAGAAATACGAGCGCCGATTCATCATATAACTGCCGAAGTATTTCGTAGGGGTATTTCATGGAAGCCAAAATTCGCTGTTAAGTGCCAGGAATGCCAGACAGAATATAATGATGTCATGAAAGAATGTCCTAAATGTCATTCTACAGACCTAATATCTCCAGATGAAGGACAGAAGAAAAAATTAGAAAGTTTTCTTATTGACTGTAACATATTTGATAATAGTTTAGAAGAAGTTTTAAGACAGTTTAATTATGACTTAAATGCACTTGATGATGCATTCCTGTATCTCGTTAAAGAATACATGGCTGCTGAAGACGGAAAAATTAGATCTAAAGTAATCGAAGTGAGGCGATTGGATCCAGCCTTTATGGAGTTTGATTTAGATCCACAAGGTCTTCCTAAGAATAAGTCATTTCTTTGTTATATTCATAGAGATATAAATGTAGCCACAACTCCTGGGGCTTGTATTGAATGTGGCAGAACATTAGTCCCAGCAATGTATAAATACTATCACAGAAATAAGCCGATGTATTTGCTTGATACTGAAGTGATACATTCTTCAAAATTTGACCCGAGCGAAACTTACGGTTGGAGCCCCATATTAACTATTTTTGAAAAGGCAATGACTATTATCGGCATGGATCGTAATATGTATCGTTATTTCTTTGAGCGCAAAATGCCTGCAGGGATGATAATGGTGTTTACGGATAACCCAGAGAGTCTTATAAAAGAACGGGCAGAGTTAGCCTTAAAGACTAGACAAGACCCAAATTATATTCCAATGGTTGCTGTATCGTCTAAAGGAAATCGTGGAAGAGTGGACTTTGTAAAGTTATTTCATACATTACAAGAAATGGACTATATGCCTGTAAGAAATGAAATAAGAGAGAGAATAGCATCTATGTGGGGAGTTACCCCAGCTTGGCAAGGTGCCCCAGATGCATTTGGTGGTATTTCAAATCAGACACAACAATTAACAGTGATGTCTCGTGTAGTAGAAACAGATCAGAGATTATTTCACGATAAAGTTTTTCCTAGAATTATGGATTCATTTGGAATAACTGATTGGGAGTTAGAGCTTCCCATACCAGAAGAGAAAGCAGAAGCTACCAGAATTTCATTTGCTCAGCAAAAAATTAGTGCAGCAAATATGCTTCTCCAAATGGGCTTTGATGTAAAGGCTAAATCTCAGGAAGTCGGATTAATTGATATTGATTTTGTAGTATCTGGTGAAGCAAAGAAGATAGATTATAGTTCAATGATGGGTGGAGGACAAGGGGGACTAGGTGGAATGGGGGGAGAAGGACTGCCAGGAGGGATTCCTGGATTAGAATTACCTGAAGAAGAGCAACCAAGTCAAAACCAATCACAGCAATACCCTGAACAAGGTTTGAGACTAATGGAAAAAGCACACGGATGGGCAGACCAGATATTAAAAGCTGGATATTTTCCGATGATAAAACAAGTAAATCCAGTTGGGCCTGTGATTTGGTTTACTCAAAATAATACTGATTATGTGGCTAAGTTTGATAATAATATTTTGAAGGATATAAGTAAGGCAATCTTTCCCCGACTTCATGCACATGACGGTCGTCCTCCTCATGATCCAAATATTCCCCATAATACAGTAGATAGAAAATTACAGAGTGACAGCAAGATTTTCGAAGCAGAAGAGCCAGACGAAGTTGATAATGAATAGTTGTGAATGTGGTTGTGGTATAGAGTGTAAGAAGAGATTTGTTCATAATCATCAGAAAAGGAATGTTCATTTATCTGTTGAACACAAAATAAAACTTAGGTTGGCTGGATTGGGAAGAAAACAGTCTAAAGAGACAATTGAGAAGAGAGTTGCTAAGATAAGAGGAATAGCATGTTCTGAAAATACTAAAAGCAAAATTAGCGAGACATTAAAGAAATATGAAATTACTAAGGTTCATCGGGATGCTCTTTCTAAGTCTAAATATGGGAGGGTATTGAGCGAAGAGCATAAAAATGCTATTAGATTAAATCGTCCAGATTTTTCAGGTAATAAACATCCGATGTATGGCAAGCATCACTCAGAATCTACTAGAATTAAAATGTCTTTGTCTCAAAAAGGAAAGAAACATTTATATGCATATAAGTTTTCAGAAAAAGATAAAGTTAAAATATCTATAGCTAGAAAAAGTAAGAAATTATCGGAGCATCATATTGAAGCACTGAAAAAGTCTTGGAATAACCCAGAAGTAGCAGCTAGAAGATTATTTAGTATTTTAAGAAGTAATTTTAATAGACCCAATAAATCAGAAACAAGGTTGTCTTTACTTTTATCAGATTTAAATACAGACTTTAAATATGTTGGCAACGGAAGTTTTATTATTGATCATAAAAATCCAGACTTTGTAAATAAAGAATCTAAGAAAATAATTGAGTTACAAGGTTGTTACTGGCATGGCTGCAAAATTTGTTTCCCAAATTCTAAGAAATCAAATAATTTTCCAGATCGTCAACAAATTTTTAAACCTGCTGGATATGATTCAATAGAAATCTGGGAGCATGAATTGAAGAGTCCAGAAGTAGTAATTAGCAAAGTTAAGGATTTTAATAGTTTAGATGAAATTGAAAAGGCATGTAAAGAACAGGAAAGAATATCTTTAATGAGCATTGCTTTACATGACAGAAAAATTAAAGATTAACTCGTCTGTGTTTGAGGTTGATCTAGCCTTTACTCCGTTTAAACAATTTGTCGGTCTCTCACAACACCAGGATTTAAAAGCTAATTCTGGTATGCTTTTTATTTATCCTAGTAGTAAGCAAAGAATTTTTAATACGTTGCAAATGAAATTTCCTATTGATTTTGTCTGGATAATGCATGATGGAAGAATTTCTAGTATAACAGAAAACGTACCTCCAGAAAAACAGCAAGTGGAGTCTATTAGTCCAGCAAAATATATTTTAGAATTAAATGCTGGAGAAGTTAAAAAGAACAACATAAAAGTTGGAGATATGGTAGAGAACTTACCCGATGATTCAGATATTGTACTTAGGAAAAGCAATGATTTCATTCATTTACAGGACTATAAATCAACTGGGAATTTAACCGAAGTAAAGACAGACCATCCATATCTTCGTAGGAAAAGGTCATATGGACTTAAGTTGCCGTCATTGTCTAAGGTTAATAGTTCATTAAGTCAAATATTCAAAGAATGGGTGGAAAAACAACCTCGTCCAGGTCTAGTCCCAAAAAGTGGTAATTGGAAATATCCATATAGATGGATTAGACCAAGTAAGATTGAAGAAGTAAAAGATAGGTCAAATGATAATTTTCAAAAAATAGACAGGTTTAGAAGTGCATTATCTAGAAGAAAGTCAATAGAATCTATGGACGATGAAGAGGCCATAGACAAGAATCTGGACACATTTCATTTATTATTAGAAAACTTAGGGGCCTCGAAAAAAGAACTTGATGCTTCTGATGATTCATTACTTTCTTATTATTCATGGAAATTTGAGGAAAGATCATTAGGGGCTGCCATGCTTAGATATGGTATTGCAGTTAGTTTAGGAAAGGATCCAATTGTAGAATTGAAGGACTATGGCATTTCTGATAGCATTATTAAAAAAATCGGGCAAGACAAAGATTATGTAAAGTTGACTACACAAATTCTACAAAAAATAACGTCATTATATATGAAAAATAAGTATGGTGATACAGTTCATTTATATAGAGGTATTCCAAAGGGAGAAAAAGTTAAGACTGTAAATGTATTATCCTACACGACAGACCCTACTGTAGCAGCTCGTTTTGCGGGGAAGGATGGGAGTATTATAGGGGAAGATATTTCAACTGATCAAATTTGGGCAGCAGATGAAATATTTTATCCAAGGGCAGAAAGTGAAGTTATTGTAGGTCTAAAAAACAATTCAATAAATAAGCAATTAAACGGAACAGTGTATACATCAGAAGATGTATCAAGCTCAGTGGCTGATAAATGGGCCCCATTAAATCCGGATTGGAAGAATTATGCGAAGAGAAAGACTTCCCCCAATAAGATTTTAGATGAATGGCTTGAAAAACAGAATGCAGACTTGGTCCCTAAAAAAGTCCCAATTCATTTGCAAACAGGTAAAGTTGTTTCGGGCATTAGGTGGGTTAAGCCAGAAAAATTTGAAGGAGAGACTCAGAAAGCTTTATCATTTGATGATGCTTCAGAGGCAAATAAATGGAGAGACAAAATTAGAGGGTCTAAAATGGGGTCTGAAGAAAGAGCTACTTTACGAGATTATATAGGATTCGGAAATACGATGACAAATACATATTTACGACAAGGGTATAAAAAGAATCCATTACTTTTAAATAAAATCTCAGCCTTAGATTCTCTTATTCAAAAAACAACTATTCCTAATGATGTGATTGTTTATAGAGGGACAGAGAATTTAGATTTATCCATTGGGGATATATTTATAGATAAAGGGTTTTTGTCTACTACATTAACATCTAATATGGCGCGTCTTTTTGTTACAAATAAAGGTGCCTTATTTAAAATTCATGTAAAGGCAGGGACTCCCGTAACTTTAGGGCAAGACAAAGAGCTAGAATTGATTTTTGGTCGCGAATCAAAGTTTATAGTAAAAGATAAATATTCTCCTCCTCCGGACCCATATTTTCGAGGCAGATATACAATATATGAATTAGATATGGTGTCTTCTTAAAATGCAAGATCGATACATTTGGAATAAGGGTGATATAGTTCTTTTGGATAAAGAATCTGAATTTGAAAAACAATTTAATATTCCATGTCCTGTAGGTTATCATGAACATGCAAATATCCAAGGCTGCCATCCAATGTCTCAGCACCATAGGTTTGAGCATAGAGCCGTAGGGGCAGGCTCTGGAAAAGAGGCAGCAGAATATACATTCCAAAGACCAGAATCAGAAGAAGAGGAAGAGCAATTAACAGATATTACAATACCTGCAATAGCAAATGCACATGGTATTAGTTTAAGTGCATTGTGGGAAAATCTTAAAAATCTATATGGGAAGAAATTAGAAGAGCAAAAATATCAAGAGCAGAAATATACACAAGAAGGAAAGCTGCTCACTTATTCTCCAATTCATCTAACCCCCAGTCAAATATACACAGCTCATTTTTTGGCAGAGAAAATAAAGAGACGCCAACTTTCAAGGCCAGGAAAAGTAGTATCGATAAAGCCAGCAGCCGTGGCTAAAGTAATGTTAAAGCAATTCCCATGGATCCAAAAATCTTTTGATTTAGAAATTAGAAAATCATTAGGGGATGACATTAAGCTATCTGTAAAAGCAATTATAGAGGACGAAGCAGGAAGATTGTTGATATTGAAAGATAGATATTCTGATTTTTGGGACCTTCCGGGTGGGCATGTAGCAGATGGAGAGTCATTACATGATGCTCTTGTTAGAGAAGTAAAAGAGGAAACAAATTTAGATGTTATTGGTGCAGAAGAATTATTTACTAGAGAATTAACATTGGGGAAAGAGACAAAACCAGTTGTATTTTATAAAACCGGTGCGGAAGGAATAGTTCATTTATCTAAAGAGCATAATAATTTTAGGTGGATAAATCAAGAGCATTTTGACGAGTATAATCTTGGAGTTTTCTCTGGCATAATTCATGAGTACTTTACTACAAAATAAGCTAGCCGATTGGCTTGAAAAACAAGCTATTGATAGATCTAGACTTGTGCCAAAAAAAGTTCCTATCCATTTACAAACAGGTAGGACGATAGAAGGAATAAGATGGATCAACCCTGATGCTGAAAGTACTAATGAATTAACTGATTTGGCTAGTAAGGCTAATACTTTAAAATATGACAAGGGAGATCGTGATGCAGAAGATACGATTATGGATTGGGCGGAGAAAAATAACGTTAATCCAGAAAAAATGATTCAAGCTTGGACTTTGATAACTTCAACTTGGGGAAAGGGGGACCCAAAGGCTACACAAGGAGGCAAAGAATACGTAGCAATTCGTTCAGCGGCTTATTCACTATTAAATATAGATGGGTATCAAGATGAAAAGAAATATTTTGTTGAGACAAGAAAAGTACAAGAAAAAATATTTAATAAAGAGTGGGAATTAGGTAAATCTATAGCTAAATATTTTATTCCATTATATATAATATCCCAAAAAGCTCTTAATAAATCTATGGCCCCAGATAAGACAATTACAGTATATAGAGGTGTTGGGGGAAAATTTGCTGTAGATATCATTAATTCAATAGAAAGGGGAGAAAAAGAATTTGAAATTCCAAATAGCGGGATTTCTAGCTGGGCTTTAAATAGAGAGACAGCCTCTATGTATGCTTCATCTTCTGGATTTCCACAAGAGAAAGCACGAAACGGAGTAGTTTTATCAAAAAAAATTTTGGTAAAAGATATTTTTTTGTACCCAGAAGGTATTTATAAGCATTCTTCTTCTGAACCAGATGAAGTCTTAGTCTTTGGGGCTGCTGTCAATAAATTTTCTAAGGATGAAATTAGCCAGGAATTAACATGGTAATTTTTTCTAATATTGATTTTGACTTAGAAAATAGTTTTTGGATTAATCAAAAAAAGTTCAATTTAATTAAAAAAATATCTATTTGCAAAGAATGCAACAGTGACTGTGATTGTATAAAAGGACAATCATGTGAGTGCAAACATAACTGCATGTGCCCCAATATTTTAGTAGAAGATAGTCTAGATGATGATTTTATATTAGACAAAACCTTTTTTCAAAATGAATTTCTAGAAAAAGCTGTAATTTCGACTCCTACTGATAAAGAAGGGAAGTTTGATGCTACTAAAGTCCCAATAGGCGCGAGTGTTTGGATAACTATTGGGAATCCTGAGTCTCCTTTACATGGTCGTCATGTCATGATAACAAAAAGACCTGATGGTCTTATGGCAATTACGGGTGGGGCGGGTGTTGACAAAGAAACAGCTGCACGCAGACATCTTATTTTAACTGGAACTCCTAGAAAAACAAAGAGAGATGATGAATTAGAAGAAATAGTTGATGAGGCAAAGAAATATAATGAGCCCCTATTAGTAGAGAGAAAGCAGTTACAGAGAGAAGCAATAGAAGAAATCAAAGTTGCTGCTGATGATATGAAAAAAGCATTTGGGCTTTCAGATATGAATAAGAAAACAATGCTAGAAAAGAAAGATGAAATACAAAATTATGTTGAATCAATCCTTGGGGAGGATGAAAAGGGACAAGCAAAACGTCTTACAGACACAGTGGCAAGGCATCTAGTATTAGCAGAACGCAAAATTTCAGAGCATATACAAAGAGACAGAGAAGTAATATTTGCTAAAATAGGAAAGAGAATTACTAGATTTTCAGAAGAAGAATTACCAAAGGCGCTGGAAGAAGTAAATGATTCTATTCAAAACTATTCTTCTTCTGTTATAAATTTGCCTGATTTAAGTGATTTAAAAGGTCTTTCTTCCCTACAGCAAGAGTTAGTCATTGCTAATTACTTTGATAAACAGGCAAATGATTTCTTTAGCGCAGAAAAAATAGACCATATTGAAAAGAAAGATGTCCCACAGATTACTTTGGGAGAAACGGTAAAGCCGTTAGAGATTAGATCTTCCGAAGAATTACATAATGCTATAGATAAAGTAAAGCATTATTGGGAGACAAGATCAAAGGCAGAAGAAATAACATCTAGCCTAAAAAGAATTCCGTTAAAGCCGTCAAGTAGCAGCACTATTGCTGAACTACGAAATGACTTAAAAGGCATGAATATAGAAATGGATTTCGATGAAATAGTAGATAAGGCTGAACAGAATTTAGTTAGATGGCAAACTAATAATTCAGCCTTAGCTTTTTATGATGCAGTGGGAGACTATTGGAATGATGATACAAGCCTGTCAGAGCAATTAACAAATAAAGATAAATTTGATTCTACAATGCAGTTCCATATAAGCTCTGGGGCTGCTACAGCATTAGCTTCATTGTCAAAAGAATATCTTGGGACAAGACTTGATACATTGCGATTAATAAATACCGCTAATTTGGAGTCAGCTGTTGCAATTACTGCGCTTGAAATCAGGCAGAAGTTCGCTAAAGATCCAAAAGCATATGATGAAGCACTAGTAAAAATAAAAGACTTTAATGCTAAGAATCAGATAGACACTGAGAAAATTGCTCTAGATAGACATGCTACGTTAAAAACACAGTATGATGAGATTCAAAAACAAAAGTCTACTGGAGAGCTATTAGATAAGATTAGAATTTCAAACTTAGAGTTGGAGAATATAGTAGAGCAAAAGAGAAATCTAGGCTCTGCATTAGGTTCATTGCAAGCATCAGCAACATTCTATGATTATTTAACTAAATTCAAGACAGCTAAAGATGATATTGTTCAGATAAATGTTGGTAATAATATAAATGATGCCAATGATATGGTAGATAGGCTAAGACTTCGCAAAGGTTATGAAGTGGATACATCTGATCCAGACAACATTAGAATAAAGGCTGGTTTGTCTTCATTTGAAAAGTTCGTTAATGAAGAGAAGGATATAAAGTCCAAGGCTGACCAATATGATAAGCTAAAGACAAGCATGGATGGAATTATAGAAGATGAAGATGGGAGGTTAGTAGCAGATAAATATGATGTTCCTGGGTGGAAAAATGAATACATAGATGAACAAGGCAATACCCAGCAATATAAATGGAGAGTAGAGCAAAGGAATGATATAAATTGGCTCCTTGATGCTACTAGAAGCACTCAGGAAAATCCTTTAGGGGAGGGTGGGGGATTAGTCACACGAGTAGTAGGCGCAGGAAAGACAAATACTGCATTGGGGTTCTTTGCCAACAAGATAAATGATAATAAAGACTATAAAGGATTAGTAGTAGTTCCAAAAGGTAGAGCGCAACAATGGGTAGACGAGGCAAAGAAGTTTACTGACTTGAATATTGAGTTAATTCCAGATGGTACAGCTAAAGACAGGGTAGATGAAATATTGTCTAAAAGTAAGCCAGGAACTATATATGTCACAGGACATAGAGAAGCAGCCCGTTCTCATTTAACATTAGAAGCTTTACAAACCAGCAAAGAATTTTCGGATAAGAAATTCCATGGATTAGTAATTGATGAGCCACAAGAATTGCAAGCAAGGGGTCAAAGTGGAAATATAGGAGAACTTGGCAAAAGACTAATGCATCTACCAATGCAGCATAGAGTAGGTTTAACAGCAACTCCAGCTAGAAGAAATCCACTTGAGGTATATGATTTAATAAAGTGGACAAGCGGGGCAAAAGATATAGGAGATAAAGCATCATTCAAGAGAGTATTCTCAGGATTTGGTAGTGGGACAAATGCCCAAGATACTGCTATTAGAAAATTATATTTCAATACAATTCAGCCATATATTAGTGGTGATAGGATAACAACCCCTAATTTTAAGGTAAAACAAGAATCCATAAATTTTAATCGTACTTCCACTCAAATTGCTAAACAAAAAGAAATAGAGTCTCAAAGTGCCGCATATATAGAAAGGCGAAAGAACGAAATTGTAAGAGAAGTGCAAGCAAATCCAGCACACCCTCTTAGGAGACTAATAAATTGGCAATTTTCAGCCCCTAGAAAAGCCGTAGAAATGGCAAGAACTGAAGTAGAGAACATGCATAGGGATAATATGGATGATGGGGATTATAGGAATAATTCAAAGCTTATGAAGTTCAAGGAAAGCTTTGAGAAAGACCCAAAGAAGAAGCGTGTTCTTTTTATAGATTCTAGAACACAGCGTGTATCTTTGATGGAGATGTTTAAGGATATTGGGTTAAAGCCTAACCAAATCAAAAATATTGCTGCTACAACGACAGCAATTACGGGTGAAGAAATGGCAAATAGAGTAAAAGATTTTAAAACAAACAAAGATATTCCAATTATCTTGATTGATACTAAAAGTTCTAGCGGGTATAATTTGCAAGCAGGGGACGTTCTTGATGTGCTTGGGACCCCCCAGGATGCGAGCGTGTATCTCCAAGCTCAGGGGAGACTGGCTAGAATGCCTAGAAAGGGAGATGTAGAAATAGCTACATATAAGTATAATGATAATCCTATCGAGCAAGCTAAATGGAATCAACTTGAAGCCCAACTAAAAATTTTAAGAGCAAGCTCTCCAGGATTATTCCCAACACAAAATGAATAAGTTAGATTTATTAAAGGACTTTTTAGAGAAACAACAGCTTGGGCTTGTCCCAAAGAAAGTTCCTGTTCACTTACAAACTGGTAAGGTTACTGAGGCAATCAGATGGGTAAAACCTCAGCACGATACAGATTTACGAGAAATTGACAGACTGAAGAAGATTTCAGATAAGCATGAATTAATGTATGAGTTAGAAAAAGCATCAAATAATGTTTTGCAAGCTTTTATGCATGATAATCGCGACATTATAAGACATGTTGTGGCGGCATATATTTTGAAAGATTCTGTAGGAAAAGTTTTTGACGGGGATATTATTTTTCATGGAAATTTAATAGGGGAAGATATTGACATTCCTTATGAATATAATATATCTGACAAAAGTCTAAATTTGGAGTATGTCAAAGTACATAAAGCTCTTACTAGGCAGATTTTAGATATTGCTTTTCCAGACACAAATATATTTGTGTTATATCGTGGGACAAGCGAAATAAAAGATATAGACAAATTAGCTAATGGTGATAGAATCAAAATTACCCAGAATCCGATTAGTAGCTGGACATTAAAGAAAAGTGTGGCCCGAAACTTTGCTTTGGAGGCTGGGGCTAACGGAAAATTGCTTAAAACAATTGTAAATAAAGATGAAATCTGGTCAACATTTGCGACACATGCCTATAAGGGCAATGAAACAGAAATACTATTAATAAACAGAAAGGGAGGTAGGGAAGTAGAGAATATAGGTATTTACAGTGAATAAGCAACTCATCAATTTAGACAATTCAATAGAGAATTCAGACTGGATAAAAAAGATTAAAGATAATATCGGTCTTGAAAAGCAATCAGAAAAATCGTCCCCTAGTGAACTTGATGCATTAAGTATGTCAATAGATGTATCTACAAGGAAATATCTATTGGAATTGCTTGACTATAAAAAGCAGATTAAAGAACAACTAAAGAATTCTGATAATGATGTATTGTATCAGCGACAGTTAAAGGACGCATTGGAAATCATAGATAATAATATAAATCGCATAAGGTTTGATGGAATACTAGATTAATGCCAGTCAATATTGAAAAACAGCAAGGCTTAAAGATTCCACACAAGGTATGGGTGTATCCAAAGACTGGCGGGAAGCCGTTTATGACCACAAGGTGGAGGAATATTCCTGTAAATTATTATACTGGAGATCTTAAATTCGTTGATAGCAAAGAATATACAGGAGACTTACAGAATGTATATAAGCAATGGATAAAGTTTCTGCAAGGCTACCAAGGGCAATATAGAAAAATGCTTCCAGTAATTGCACTGCAAGAAATATTATCCAAAAATAGCAATGGTCTATTAGCTGTGTCTCATAATAGAATAGTAGGAATAGCGACATATACTAAAGACAATCAGATTTCTATAATAAGTTCTTCCCTATTTGAGATGGATACCCCAATAGAATCATTTCTGGTTAGTTCTTTGAAACAAGAATTGAAAAATAGAAATATATTAGTTGATGAGCCAGATGCTATGTCAGATTCAGAGAATAATTTTGATGATTTTGTGGATTCTGTGCATTTTGTAGATGGAAATGAATAAACTAGATTTATTAAATGATTTTCTAGAAAAGGCTCGTGTCTATCTTCAGCCTGGAGAAAAGCCTCCTGAGAATGTTCAAGTTTATCAAGGAAAGAGAGGGGGCAAGTACTATCTTTCTAGGACTGGGCTTGCTGAGAAATGGTACTCAAAGCCAAAACAAAAGTTTGGCGCATTAGCAGAACAAGATTATCCTACACTAGAGTCTAGGAAACAAGTGTTATTAACATTTGTTCCGCCAATGTATAGAGATAAGAAAGTTACTTTTAATCCAAAATTATTAAAATCTTCAAATCCTAAAATGCTGTCTGCTGCCAAAGAATGGCTGGTGAAGTGGGTGGCAAAAGACGGTAAAGAGCAGGTAGCCTATTCACAGAATCACCAAGAAAAGAGTGACATAGAAAAATGGAATCGAATGAAAGTAATGTCTAAAAAGCTACCTTTGATTAGGAAGCTATATAATAGTCTATTAGATAGCAAAGAGGAGTCAGATAGAGCTATTGGGGCTATTATTTCATTGTTAGATATTACAGGCTTTAGAATAGGAAAAGAGCAATATGCTGAA
This sequence comes from Candidatus Daviesbacteria bacterium, assembly GCA_016176405.1. Classification (GTDB taxonomy): domain Bacteria; phylum Patescibacteriota; class Microgenomatia; order Daviesbacterales; family UBA10151; genus JACOXG01. The sequence continues at coordinate 65,087 of JACOXG010000010.1, forward strand.
GAGCATGGTACTTATGGCATTTCTTCCCTTCGCTGCAGCCAAGTTAGATTATTGCCAGACAGCAAAATAGAACTTAATTTCATTGGCAAGAAAGGAGTCGAGTTCAAAGGAGAAAGATTTATAGTCCCAAATAAAGTTTATAATTTCTTGTCTAGATGCAAATTAAGCTCAAAGAGAATGGATAAGATATTTCCTGTAGATGAAGGCGATGTATATAAAGTATTATCAGACTTTGGTGTGAGCGCTAAGGATTTCAGGACATATCATGCCAATAGACTATTATTTTCCGAATTGATTTCCGGCCCCCAATATAAAGGCAATGAAATAAAGAGAGAAAATAGAGTAAAAGAAATAATAAAGGAAATAGCAGAAAGATTGGGGCATAATTGGACTACGTCAAGAAAAGCCTATATGAATCCGTTTATTGTCAGAGCATATTTAGATAAGGAAGATTTATCCGAATTTGGGGCTATTTATAAAGAGGACATCGATTTAGAAAAGTCTTATGCTTCTGATAAATGCATGGAATGTAAGATGTCTCCTGTTATTGAACTATTGTGGGCAGAAGGGATGGCTCATGCATGGTTTTGTGATAAGCACTATAAAGAATTCAAAAAAGAGCACTCAGATGATATATCTTCAGAGCGGGAATTAAAATGGGGAGTTGCCTCAAAACATTGGAAGAACGGGGTGCCAACAAAAGAGGATGCATTAAAACTAGAAAAAAATGATGCTTATCCCTTAAATCCTGATTCAGAAGAGATGTATAAATGGATTGATGATAATTTAATTAAATCAGGATTAGTAATTGGAGGAAAGCAGCCACAAGGAGCAAAGACAATAGGGAGACAAATAGAGCAGAGATTGTATTCTACATTGCAAGTAGCTATTGACAAGTATTTGTCTAGTTTAACTGGAACTGAGCCAAAAACAGAGGTAATTGAAGGACTGATAGAAGTACTGAAAAAGTGGAAAGAAGTAAATGGCCCAGTAGCAGATGAAGCATTTGAGAAATTATTTAAGGCAGGATTCCAAGCTGGGACAATGTCAGCTGGAAGAATGGGCACATATGATAAGTTAGCAATGGATATAATAAAGAATGGAAAATATAGAATAGGAGAGAGAATAGTCTTATTCGCAGATGATGTAGTAAAGGACTTTGCCAAGATAATTACTAAAGCATATACACCAGAGGGAATATTTTCATTACAGTCATTAGTCAAGGAGATGAATGAAGCTGTACCAAGTAAGAGAAGCGATTTGGAAAGAATAAGCAGGACTGAAACTTCGAATATTAGCAATCTAGGCCGAATTTTTGGCTGGGGAGATGACAAGTATAAATATTTTTATAATTATATCTGGAACAGTAGTCCCGATACAAGACGTAGGGAAATGAAAAAGATGCGCAGTGAATGGTCGCCTTTGACATTCGATGAAGCTCTGTATCTTTGGACACATAATAAACAGCAATTATCTAATGGGAAGTGGCAAAATGGAAATATAAATTGTCGTTGTAGTTTGTCTCGAACGCCAAGAGAGGATGAGTATAAAGGAAATAGATTTGAAGGACAGCCAATTTTTGAAAAGACTTTGGACTTTAGTTTCTAAGGAGCATAAGCATAGTGTTATCATTTGAAAATGTAAGTGAAGAAGTAAAGAAAATAATAGGAGAATGGAGAAAAAAAGGGGTAACACAAGATACAATTGTCCAATGGGTCAAGGAGAACATAAGGCCAGAAATTAGTAGAGATGCAATTAGAAAAGTTATTATGGATTATGATGCAGGAATAGTAAATTCTCCTATTTCTATTTCAGACCAGGTAAAACAAGATATACAGATTAAATCTAGAGAGGCTGAGGCTAATTATTATAAAAGACTTTACAATGAGTCTATCAAGGAAGCGGCAGAATTTGAGAAAATCATACAAGTAGCAAAGGAAATAACAAATGCTATTCCTGCCGTAAAGGTTCATTATGCTAAGCCTCAAATATTAGCCACTTCTCCCCAATCTGTAGTAGCCCCATTATGTGATACTCATATTGGGGAAAAAGTTGACCTGGCCCAAATGGCTGGCTTAAATGAATATAACATGGATATTTTCAATAGACGTCTCTATGGTTGGTCAGACCAAGTTGTGAATCTCGTGCAGTTAAGAAAGAAATATGTAGATGTCCCTAAATTATATGTCCCAATGCTTGGAGATATGATTTCAGGGGATATACATTTAGAATTGACGAGGACTAATCTTGATAATGTAATGGGGCAGATGATTCGTGGGGCTAATTTGATTGCTCAGGCATTAGTAAATTTATCCCAGCATTTTGATGAAGTCAATGTTCCTTGTGTAGTTGGAAATCACGGTAGAATGACAATAAAACCTCCAGCAAAGGATAAATTTGTTGATTGGGACTATTTATTATTCCAATGGGCAGCGGCTTTTTGTAGAAATCAAAAGAATATCAAATTTGAAATTCCTAGAAGCTTTATGCACGTCTTTAGTGTAGAAGGGAAGAATGTCCTAATAATGCACGGTGATTCAATAAAGATGTGGCAATCAATCCCAGCCTATGGGATTATTAGGGCTATTAGCCAACTAAGACAGACATTGCAATTCAGACGTGGTCTTGAAGAAGACATAGAGAAATTAGTCAAGTCAGAAGGCAAGTCTTCTTCTAGTTTTGTGTCTTTGTTAGCTTCATATTTTGATACAGTTTTGATAGGACATTTTCATACAGTTAGTGAATTTGATATAGGGACAGGAGAAGCATATGTTTGTGGTTGCGTAAAAGGGGCAGATGAATATGCTTTTGGACGATTGCATCAAGCTAGCAAGCCAAAGCAAATTTTACTATATGCTCATCCCAAGTATGGGTTTATTAGCAAAGATATTATTTTCTTAGATAAGTATGATAAGGCTGAAAGAAGTTTTGTAGATTCATTACCAGATGTGTGGGCTGAAAAGATATAAATCTATAGCAAAAAGATTTATAATAATTAGTATATGCAGCGAAATAATGAGATTCTAGACAGTACATATAGTCTATTAAGTGAGGCTAAGAATGCATTGTTTATGTCATTCAAAAACTTAGACAGAAGAAATTTATCTGTTGTATGTGAATGTTTGTATAGAGCAGAGACATTAATAGAGCAAGCAAGAGAGAAATTAGAGGAGGATAATAACGATGATACAGACAAGTAATGATCTTAGGCAAGCTGCAATGGATTTATTAAAAGATATTCATAATGAAGCATTGTTAACAGATGTATCAATATACGAGAATAACATAGAAGAGGCCATATGTAGTTTATATAGGCTGTCTGCCTTTGCTGAAGCTGCAGCAGATTATCTGAAACAAGAACATGATAAAGTATAAGAAAGAAACAATAGAACAAGATGTCATTGATGACATATTGTGTGACTTATGCCAAAATACTACTAGGAAATCCTATAATTTTGAATATGCTAAAATTATTTCCGATTGGGGATATGAATCCAAAAAAGATAGAGAAGTATGGAACTATATTCTGTGTGAAGATTGTGCAGATAAATTGATAGATTTTTGAAGTTAAGATAAAAATGCCAATTAGTAGATCTCAGTTAAACCAGTTAATTTACAAAGCTATCGTGCAAGGTATCCAGCGCAATGGAGACAGAATTTTTAATCAGTCCCAGCAAACTTCTGAATGTTTTGTACCTGTGGACACGGGCATGTTAAAAAAGTCGGGATATGTGAAGCAACTTTCTAACGGCGTAGAAATTGGCTATATTGCCCCATATGCATGTATTCCATACTTGAAACGACAAAAAATAAGGCTTTCTAATGGGGCCCAATTGAATTTAACCAAGCTTAGAATTGGAGATCTAATTGATGATGGATTTGGAAATTCAAGAGAAGTTATAGCTATTAAAAAGCAACCAAAACAAAAATATAGAATTTTAGAAATTGTTACTGAATCTGGAAAAAAGATTTTGGTAACTGATAATCATAAAATTTCTATGGGAGGTGATGATTTCAGAGAAGCAAAAAATTTGATTATTGGAGACTCTATTGGTATTGATGATAAATGGGTTAATTCTGTAATAGAGTGTAAAGTCTGTCATAAAAAAATGAAAGCTATTTCTATTACACATTGTAAAACTCATAGTTTAACTCAAAATGACTACAAGAAATTATATGGGCCTCTAAAAAATTGGAAAAGAATTGGCTATAGATCTTGGAATAAGGGACTTAATAAGTTTTCTGATGCTAGAATAGCAAAATATGCTGAAAAATTAATCGAAAATACATCATTTAAAAAACCTGAAGTAAAAGAAAAAATGAAGCTAAATCATTGGAGTAAAAGAGGAGGTAAGTCCTGGAATATTGTTAAACGAGTTTATGTTAAATGTGGGAGTAAAGAATGTAAAAATCTAGTCAAAATATTACTAACTCAAGAAGAATATTATAGGAAACATAAAACATTTTGTTCAAAACTATGCGAATCTAATTGGAGAGCAATTAGATATTCTGGAGAAGGAAATCCAAGATTTGGAACAAAATGTTCAGCAAAAGGTACTTCTAGGGGCGGCTTTAGAGAAGATCTAGGACATTATGTTAGAAGTAGCTGGGAAGCTAATTTTGCTAGGCTGTTAAAATATTCTAATATATCATATTATTATGAAGCTAAACGATTTGACTTGAAAGATGGAAGAACTTATTGCCCAGATTTTTTAATTCCGTCTCTTAATTGTTATTTAGAACTTAAGGGATATGACGGAGATAATAGATTTGAAAAAGCCAAACAAATTTATAGTCAATTGAATTTTATTAAGATTGATGGAAATGTATATAAAGATTTAGAAACTATGTTTAGTAATGTTATTCCATTGTGGGAATATAGATGATCACTGAAAAGATTGTTTCAATCAGAGAATTAGTCCCAAAAAGAGCTACTAAAATTCCAGAAGTTTTTGATATACAAACTTCTGGAGGCGGGACTTTTATTCTGAATGGTATTATTGTTCATAATTCAGATGTCGAATTTGGAAAACCTGTACGTCCAATTACGGAAACCCAGGAAGTTTTCGTTAGACGATTTAAGCGTAAAGATGGAGTTATTGTAAAAGCTCATACAAAGAAATACATTAATAAAAGACTTATTGGCTTTAGACCAAAATTAAGCAAGTTTGAGAGAGGTGAAAAGATATTTAGAGTAATAAGTGAAGAGAAAGAGCAAACTGGACAGCACTATTTGGGTCGGGCGTTCCAAAAAGAAATTAAAGAGCTCCCAAAGGACATTGAATTTTTTTTACGGGAATTAGAGAGGAAATAAAGAAAATGAAATTGTTATATGGAATTGTAAAGATTAATGAAAAGGGTGAAACTATTTCTCCATCATTTGCATGTTTTAATGATGAAAAATTTGCTAAAGAAGCATTAGATACGTACTACCAAGACGATTTGGGAATTCAGTTTGTAGAATTTTATGACTCAATCGATGATTTTAAAATTCGAAATAAAATAGTTGATGCATAGAAAGGAAATAGAATTTAAGGGAGAAAGATACGATGGCTAATAATGATATTAAAGTAACACCAGATCAGCAATATATTTATGATAGATTTTCTAAATGTATAGGGCAACTTCTGCTCTATATTGAAAGTGCTGTTCCTGGTGAGATGCAATGCAAGTCGTTGAAGAAATTAGTGGAGAATAGGGTTTATCAGACTAGAGATGAGCTTATAGCTAGATTTGGTGAGGTGAAAGAATAGATGATGAACAATAATTTTATGGGCGGAGAATTGCTACTCCCAAAACCATTTGAATTAAGACACTCTCAGTCTATACATGCATATTTAGCTAGGGAGCGAATAGTATTTATGTACGGAGCTATTGTAGGCTATCCCCAAAGAATGGATATATTCAATGCCTCCCAAATTGCTGATACTCTTTTGGTGTTGAATAGAATGGATAAGACCAAACCTATTTGGCTAGTTATTGATAGTGAAGGAGGCTTTGTAAATGATGGTTTAGGTATATATGATGTTATTAAAACTATAGAAGCTCCTGTATATACAGTAGGAAGATCTTGTTTTAGTATGGCAGCTGTGCTATTGACTGTTGGAGAAAAAGGGCACAGGTATTTGTACCCTCATTCTAAGGTGATGCTTCATCTTCCACAAGGAAGTTCATCAGGAGATTCTGAGGAAGTAAAGATTCAAGCAAAGGAGCTAGATAAAGTTAAGGATGTCTTAGTTGACATATTAATAGAAAATGGAGTAACAAAACCACGAGCTAGGATACTGAAAGATATAAACAGAGAGCACTGGATGGATACACAAGAAGCAATTGCTTATGGCTTGGCAGACAAAGTTTTGATTAAGGGGCTGCTGTAATAGAATGTATTTAACTTGTCAAATGTGCGGGCATAAGTCTCATATATCAACTTGGACACGCATATCTGATCAGACATTTTCGTGCCCAAAATGCGGGGCTTATAAATATTTCTTAGGTAAATAAGCAATGATAAATGAATTCACATTTCTTCGAGTATATAAAGACATAGCATATCAAAAAGCATCAGAAACTGATGTTAATATGTTATACAATGATTTGTCTAGTGATATTGGAGACAAGCCAGAATTCAATAAGTGGTTTGAGAATAAATATCCGATAAAGCTAGATAAGATTATTTCTATTGATGCTATTGCTCATGAGATTCATGCTAATGGAGATTCCGTATTACAGAAAATTTATCCTGGGGCTGACATAGATATATTTAAGTCGGAACTCGATAGACTGGCAGGTATGGAAAATACAAATGATGTCAGAAAACTAAATAGGGGATTCTTTACAACTTTACTTAGTGACGGAGACTTGATATTTCTTGAAAAGCAACAAGTCGGAAGAACGATAAAGGATGATATATTCCCAGCAATAGAAGAATATAAGAAACTATATGATGCTGGAATAGGGTCTAAGGGAGAATTGCTGACATTAGATAGATATTATAGGGGGCAAAATAAGAAATACCATGATGATGTAATTAGCAAGGGGCTTGATAAAGACGAGAATGAGCCAATGGTTATTGGTGGCCCCGCATCATTAGAAATGGTTGATAAGGAAGGACATCTAATCACAGCTAAAGCTCTTGATGCAGCATTTTATAAGTTTATGAATCAATTTAGAACTCGTGATATAAACTTAGCCCATACGGATGTTCAAATTGGCTGGCCATTGCCTGCATATATAACAAAAAATGGTAGCGTATTCCAGTCTGGCGTAGATGATAAGGGGCTATGGGTTATATCAGAATTAAGGGACGACAATAAGATAGCAAATAGGGTTGCAGAGCAAATAAAAGCAGGAGTATTTAAATCATATTCTATAGCTGGGAGCGCATCAAAAACACAGAATGTGCAGAAAGGGGCACAGAATTATACGCAAGTAGATGAACTTTCCCTACAAGAAATTACAATTTGTTTACCTTTCGGGTCAAAAATTTGGACTTTGGTAGGGCTAAAAAATATTGAAGACATAAAAGTCGGCGAATTTGTACTTACCCATAAAAGTAGATTTAAGCCTGTAGTTAAGACCTTTAAAAGATTTACAGATGAAGAAATAGTAGTCTTAAAAACAGATTTTGGTAATGTTTTAAAGGCTACTAAGGAGCATCCGGTTCTAGTCAGAGAAGAGTTTGATGGACAGGTTAATAAAAATTGGGTTCCAATAAAGAATTTAATCCCAAGTAATGAAGTGTATGTGTATGATAGTTTGCATAAAAATTCGGTCTTTACAGAAGTTTGGATTAAAGAAATTAGTGTAGAAAATTATAAAGGGTATGTGTATAATTTAGCAGTAGAAGAAGATAATTCATATACTACGGAGGCTTGTGTAGTGCATAATTGCGAAAAAGGAATGAATCAAGGAGCACATTTTGATATATTGAAGGGAGAGAAAATGGCCTTAGATGAAATATTTAAAGGAGATTGGGACAAATATGCCGATTATGGCAGTGGATATTATTACAAGTTTATAAAAGAAAATCCAGAGTTCGACACTAAAGAATTTCAAGAATATGTAATAGTACATAATAAAGCTGACAGAGACTCTGGAGAATTGGGAGATATAGCCAATTTTGAAATTGATAGATTAGCCAATGAATTTGGTTCTAAAAACTTACAAAAGGGTATAGATATTACAAAGGAGTATAAGGATATGAATGCATTTGATGCTCTACGAAAGTTCTTGGAAAAGGATGCTGATGATAGACAAAAGGCTCATAGAGAGCTTCTAGACAAGTATGGTTTTCCAGAAGATGGTGAATACAAAAATGTTCGGGAAGATAAGGATGATGAGATTTATCATTATGAACCGTGGACCGCTAATACCTCTGGGAGAATTAAAGAATAAAGCTTATGTTTCATATAGAAGTTGACAAAGAAGTAGATATTGCATATGTTACGTTTAACCATAATAAGGCAGAGTCTACGGAAGAAATAACGAATGACATTATTGTGAACATAGATAAGGATGGAAATCCAGTAGGCCTGGAAATTATGAATTTTAGCTATCACGGAAGCCAAAAAGAGAATGATTGAACATCCCAGGAAATTGTAGATAGAAAAGGAGACATATGTTTAAAGATGAAAATACTTCATTTGGTAGCACAATGATTAAAATCGAGAGTGTTAAAGCTTTGATTAAGGAAATCCATGATGAAATAGCTTTATCTATATATAGTGAAGCAGATAATATAAAATATATGAAGGATAGACTGCGGATAGTTTCTGCCTTTGCCAATGGGGCAGTAGAAATGTTAGAGAAGGAATACAAATAAATTAAAACGAAGAAGGAAAAACCTAAGCCAAAGCCAAAAAAGTAAAACTAAATAAAGTATCTATGATATTAGTCTGGAGAGAGAAATCTTTTCAGACTAATATTCTTTTTTCTTTTTCTTTCAATATAATATAATATATGTATGGATATAAAAATGGTTTTGTCTTCAATGCTTCTTATAACTGCCTGTTCTTCTGTGCAGCCGATGTATCAAGATTCAGAAAAAATAGTGTACAACTATTCAGAGGTAGTAGTTCCCCCAGTTATTTCTAAAAAGACTGAGGAGACTATTAAGACTATGCCTATTCCAACTCCCGAACCAGCCCCTATCTTAATGCCAGAGCTCGCTCCAGTAAATTATGATTTCTATAAAAAGCCAATTTTAGAGAGTGTAGATGAAGCAATACAGCTAAAAATATCTCCATTTAATGATGAAGTATCTGAACCATTACAATTTAAGCTTGGTGGAAGTGTTAGTAAAGATTACTTGGAGATACAGAATAAGAGTAACGCAAGCCTATACTTTGTGGCAATCAGAATAAATACAATAAATCAAATCTATAAGAAAGACGGGGTCTACAAACCAATTCAAGAAATCAAACCTGGAGAAAGAATCAAAGTTTCTCTAGGGGATTTTGTTGGATTTAATTCAAGTGAAAAAATATCTTCCTTAATTCTTAGCTTTAGTGTCCATGAGATAAACAATTCAGTGCCAAAAGGAATGTATAATCATTATGTAAAGTCATTTCAAAAGAGTTTAGATTGGGACAAAGATATTCAATCTATAGAATATGTATCAAAATAGAGGGAAGTTTTTTGGGAAATAATTTCTAATGATTCATGTAAGATATGCCCCAAGCCCTACGGGAGATCCTCATGTAGGAAATTTGCACACAGCTCTATTTAATTGGTTGTTTGTAAAACATTTTGGGGGGAAATTTACATTAAGGATTGATGATACAGACACTAATCGAAATGTGCCAGATGGATTAGATAAAATTTTAGATAGTTTGGCGTATCTGGGGATGGATTTTAATGATGGCCCATTTTTTGCTTCTGATAGTTTAGACAGTCATAGATATGCCGCTGATAAGCTTGTTAATTCAGATAATGCATATTACTGTAATTGTACCAATGATGCTTTAAGGATTGCTAGAGAGTTCGCTGTCAGTAACAGAAAGGCATATAAATATAATAACCATTGTCGTGACTTAGGGCTTCGTAAAACAACGGATTCAGTTATCCGTTTTAAAATGCCATTGGATGGTGTCACAAAATTTCATGATATGATTTATGGGGATATATGTTTTGATAATAGTCTGTTAGAGGATTTTGTAATTATGAAGTCTAATGGTTATCCTACATATCATTTAGCTACCGTTATTGATGATAATAGAATGAATATTACTCATGTTATGAGAGCCAATGATTGGATTTCAAGCACTCCAAAACATATCTGTATTTATAATGCATTGGATTATGTATTACCTAATTTTGTTCATTTGCCATTAATTTTAGACAAGGATAGAAAAAAATTGAGTAAACGTTCTGGAGATGCTACATCAATTCTTTGGTATAGGGATAATGGTTATTATCCTGATGCCATGATTAATTTCTTGGCTTTACTTGGTTGGTCATTGGACGATAAAACAACAATTATTTCTAGAGCAGATTTGATTAAATACTTTAGTCTAGACCGAGTTAGAAAATCGAGTTCCATATTTGATACTAACAAATTAGATTGGATTAACAAAAAGTATTCAAACATGCGATAAAAACATTTTCTTTCAATATAATATAATATCTGTATAGGGAATTTAGAAGGAGGCTTCAATAGATGGCTATCAAATATGTTCCAGGTGAATGGTTGGAGGCTTGTGTAGATTCCCATTATCCTGGAACTAGACATAAGGGTTGCCCAGCAACAGCTATTGCCACATGGCTTCGACGTAGGGGGTATGTGGTAACTGTTCAACGGACAGCTATCAAAACAATGGCTCCTGGTGACTTGGTATGGGAGGCTCAAGTAGTATGGGAGGATAGGCATTAGAAATGGAGACTAGCAAGGACAGAGTTTTAAGGAAGCTAGGTTTAGAGAAATATGCTCGTTGGGACCGTAAAGATTATAATGATTGCTCAGCATGTCTTAGATGGGTTATGCATACGGAAATTGAGCACAATCAGGCAGTAGAAAGGAATAGGAGGTCCAGCTACTAATGCAAGCAGGAGTTAAGAAGCCAAAAGTAAAGTTAACTGGAACAGACGGAAATGTCTTTGCCCTAGCTGGTTTGGTAAATAGGGCCTTAAGAAAAGCTGGACAAGAAGATAAAGCCAAAGAGTTTTCTTCTAAGCTATTTAAGTGTGGGAGTTATGGAGAAGCACTTAATTTAATGTCTGAATATGTAGAAGTATCTTAGAAAGGAGATTGTAAATTGGCTACTTCAATATGCAGAATGTGCGGATCTAAGGCAGAGGTCGAGACTTTTTATGCCTATGATTCTCATGCTGCGGGCTGCAAGGATTGCTTGAAGAAAATTAGTGATAGAGTAACAAAATTGTTGCATGGAATGAGAACAGAGAATAATGTATTCTATAGTCATGATAACTTGACAATATCAATTGAGAACAATGATTCTTCTGTGATGCCAAAGACAGAAGAGTTAGAATGGGTTTACTCAATTTCGGCTCCAGATGATGAAAATTTATTGAGCTATAAATGAGAATAAAGCCCACTATAATACTTGATCTAGACCACAAATGCTGGTGTAAAGACTATTCATTAAGAATGTCTTTTCCCTCATGCCCTTGTGAATATTGTGAAGAGCATGAAGTTATAATAAATAAAAAACTTTGTTGTGAGTGTCATAATTAGAAAGGAATAAATAAAATGGTTGTTGCTGATACAAGATCTCTTTTCTCGAAAAGTATGGTATAATGCAGATTCTAGAATTGTATGTAACTATAAGGAGGTCTTATTGTTGATAGAATTTCTAGATTTACATGAAGCAGAGTTTACAATGGAAAGAACATGGCTTGGAAAGTTCATAGTTAGAGCCCCAAAGATGTAATCAATGAGAATATTAGTTTGCGGGGACAGAAATTGGGTTGATAAGCTACTAATCAAAAGCGTATTAAGACAATTACTTAGTAAAAATTCTATAGACTATATAATAGAAGGAGAGGCAAGAGGGGCAGATAGTTTGGCTAGAGAATGCGCCGAGGAGTTGGGAATTAAGGTATTGAAATTTCCAGCGGATTGGAAAAAGTATGGTAAAGCTGCTGGTCCTATTAGAAATCAACAAATGTTAAAAGAAGGAAAGCCAGATTTAGTATTAGCCTTTCATGATAACCTTCAAAATAGTAAGGGCACAGCAAATATGATAAAAATATCCAAAAAGGCAGGAATAGAAACTGAAGTCTATCATCATTAAAAATCTATATAATCTAAATAGAAGGAGAAAAGTAAAATGAGTGCTGATAATTACATTGAAGTTGTAGAAAAGGAAAAAGGCAAATTGTATGTTGGGTATATGCAATTTGCTAGTGATGAAAGAGCAGCCGAGCATCAAGATTTGGAAGAGTTTCGTTGCACAACTTTAGAAGAAGCTATGGACAAGGCTTCTCAAATTTGGACAGCATATGGCATAACATATGTTCCATATGAGGAGCTGAACCATAAGGAGACTGTTAACTCTCAAGATAGGGAATGGTATAGCGCAGAAAGTTCTGCTCAAGACCATGTCTATGGAAAAGATTATTATGGAGACCCTGAATGCTCTGTATGTCATCAATGGGGAGAAGGATTTACTACAGAGTGCCCGAAAGTAGACATGAGGGAGGTTGTAGAGGATTTAATTAGTAAGCATAGACTAGATTATGTAAGTGGAGGATGGGTATTTAAGCTATGAAGAAAGCAGTAAAAGTTCTTAGTGTGTCTAATGGAATTGATAGTTTTTTGGAGGAATTGAATCGAATGGATAAGGAAGAGCTAGAAGTTTTTAAGAGACAAGTATTGAATGACTTTAAGGCAGATTTATTGAATAAGATAAATGATTATCAATATGGGTTGACTGAGAAGAAACCTATTTCTGATGAAGAATCTGTTTCCAGAACTGCATTTATAGATGGATTAGAAGTAGTCAAACATTTTATTAGAGACGGGCATGCATAGAAAAGGAGAATAAAGAATTGCCAGCCGAATTATTTGGGGAAAGATTCTATTCAAATCGAGCACCAGCATGGCATAATTTGGGATTAGTGTTAGATACTCCAATGAGTGCAGTAGAAGCTTTTAGGAGAGTCGGTTCATATACAGTGCATTTAGATGATTTAGTTACAGAGGATGCACATGACTTAAAGAAGAAATTGATTGTTAGAGACTCTACAGTAGATGATCAGAAATTAGTTGTGTTTGGAATTGTTGATTCTGACTATAATGTAATTCAACCAGAAGCAATATGTAGAGTATGGGATGAATTTATCATAGACCCAGTAGAGACATTAGGGGTATTAAGAGAAGGTAGATTAGTATTTGTAACTACGCAGCTCGAATCCTTTTCCTTGAACAAAGAAGACGACGTAGATAATTATTTGATTCTTGTTCACTCTCTAACTGCTGCCCCAACAAAGGTAATGGTCAGTCCAGTCAGGGTTGTGTGCCAAAATACCTTGACACTAGCAGAAGGAAAGGCAAGCAAAGCCTATAAGTTTAAGCATACTATTTCTGAGACAGAGAGAATTGGTGAGAGGCTAGTAGAACTACATAATAAATCTAAGAATCAAATCATATCTATTAAGGAAGCATTTGAAATGCTTACAAAATTCAAAGTTGGAAAGGAAACACTTGATGCAGTTTTGGATAATGCGTATCCATTTCCAGTAGAGCCAGACAATCCTACTGAAGAGGAATTAGGGGATTTCGAGAAAAAGAGGTCAATAGTAACAAGTAGGAGAAATGCTATAAATTCTTTATTCAATGGTGATGCTACTGGAGGAAATTTACAAACGGCGAAAGGGACCGCCTGGGGACTCTATAATTCCATCACAGAATTTGAAAGTTTTAGAAGTGGGTATAAAGACGAGGCCATAGGTTATGATTCTTTATTGGGGGGTAGGGCAAGAACAAAAGCAATAGCATATAAAACTCTCATGTCATTGGCTAGAAAAGAAGTAAAAGGAGATTTGGTAGTAATATAAATATATGTCTGCGCTGCTTGAGGATGGTGAAGGCAGATATCCCAACCTCCTGGGAAGATTGATCCCCTGACAACGCCTAGTAGTAGACCCAAAAATCTACACTCCCAAGCAGCGTATTGTAAGAATATAGAATCTAAAGTGGGGGGGAAGAGAGAATGCATTGTGGATTAGTATAATGGTAGTACATCAGGTTTTGACCCTGAGAATTTTGGTTCGAATCCAGAATCCACAGCCATATGGATTAATGCCATAGAAGTCCAATTAGCATTTTTCATTGTTTTTATTTTTGGGTTAGCGCTATTACTATTAGTATTAGGGCTTATAGAAATTCTTAAAAGTTGAATATAATATCTAAATAAGGAGAAAAGATTAAGATGAGTGGAGTAAAAGGAATGCATAAATATCATAGTCAATACATTTTTGCTGCAAAGCTAAATAAGGCAGTCAGAGCAGGTAGATTTGCTGAGCTAATCAAGACAAAGACCCTTGAGCAAATAGCAGCATTAGAAAGTCCTCCGATTAGTAGAGAAAGAGTCCGACAGATTTTAGCTTCATTTGGAATTAGCTCTAGTAGGATGAAAGGTTCTTCCAAAACTATTTGTAAAATTTGCGGGAAATTAAACAGGTCTTATTCTACTAATATTCATAAATCATGTATGTCAGAATATACAAGACAAGAAAGACAAGAGCAAGCTGTATTGCATAATGTTAAATGCACATATTGCAATAATTTGATTGTTAATCGTAACCATGAAACTAGAACTGGACTTAATAAGCATGCACTAATATATACCCATTTTTTCTGCAATAATAGCTGTCAAGGGAAATGGATGGCTATAATTAATGGAAATGGAAAATTTAGTTTAAAAGTCCCTTGTTTAAATTGCCATGATCTTTTTAAGTTTGTACAAAATACAGAAGGCTTTAAAGTTTTTTGCTCTATAAGCTGCAATAGTAGTTATAGATTAGGCAAATATGCTTCTGAGACTAGGCACAGTATTTCAGAGCATAGAAAGAAAATTGAGTATACATATTTAGTTCAAAAAGTTAAATCCTTGAAAGAGGATAATAATAAATTTGGATTAAAGCCTTATGGGGTAAAACAGCTTCAGAAGTATGCAAATAGACTCTTGAATTGGAGTAATTGAATGGGAAATAGAGAGCTAGAGCTTTTGAGAATGATAGCTTCAACCGATTTGGAAAGAGATGATGATCGGCGCCTTACCATGAAAGACAAAAGATCATTGAGGAGAATGTATCTTAATAAACTAATTATGGCTGAGCCTGTTTTGTGGGAAGAAGGGCAACCATATGACAAGCTAATGGGATTAACTGAGAAAGGTAAATTATTTATAGATGGATAATCTTGAAGTTTTAACTTCGTCCGCAGTTTGTTGTAGCAAGGAAATGGATAGATTAACTGATGAAGTAGATATAGGAGTTGGGATTCAGACATTTACATACGGATTTGAATGTTCTGAGTGTAGCAGGATGCTGCCTGCATGTTTTCATTGTGGAATACCTGAAGATGGCAGGCAGCATTGGACAGGGTGTTTAAGTTTGAAGGAGATAAATGATTAAAGAAGTTTGGGAAACACCCGATAGAAAACATTTTGTCAATAAGGAAGAGGCTGAGCGACATGATACATATTTATCTAATTTAGCTAAGCTAAATAAGTTTTATCATTTAAATGACGATGAAGGAGATACATGGTATTTTGTTAAGACAGAGGGATGAAGTAGCAAATATACAAGAAATAGCTGAGAGAGTGTTTCCTAGACTTAGTTATTTATCGGAGGGGGAGTGCTCTCCTGTGTGGCTTAATTTTCATACAGAATCTGGAGATCGAGATTATACATACATTAGAATTATGCAAGGGGCTACATTGAGAAAATTTGTGGAAGCATTTGATTATGAAGGAATAAAATGACAAAAGATGAGTTTTTGAAGCGTTATCATGTATACCAAGTCTCTACTAAAGAAGAAGCTGAAAAAGAAATCGAGCAGATGGAAATTGTTAAAGATTGCATTATTGTTCCAGTTGGATTTGAAGGTTTAGGTTGGTGCTTAATGCTGAAAACGGCAGCTGATTATTTAGGTGAACTGGGAATAGCTGCAAATAGATAAGATGAAAACAATATTATTTAAAGACAAAGCAAGAAAAGAACTTTTTGAAGGCATTAAAGTTCTATATGATGCTGTAAAATTCACTTTAGGCCCAAAAGGTAGAAATGCTGTTTTGCAAATGAGAACTGGCTATCCAAATATTTGTAGTGATGGGGCGACAATACTAAAGGACTTGTCATTACCAGACAGAGCACAAAATGCGGGGATGCAAATAGTAAAAGAAGCATCACAAAAGACCAATGATGCTGTAGGAGATGGGACTACTACATCAACAGTTTTAGCCTATTGGCTAGTATATGAGGCTTTCAAAGCCTTAGAGGCAGGACATTCTCCGTTAGACATTAGAAATGGAATTGAACACGCATTAAAGCTAGTGAAATATGACTTATCTAAAATGTCTGTTCCAGTTAATAGTACACTACAAATCCAGCAAATTGCAGCCTTGGCTTCTCATGATGAAGAAATGGGGCAAATGGTAGCTGATGTATTAGCGAGAGTTGGATTAAAGGGGACTGTAGTTGTAGAGGAAGCCAAAGTTTTAAAAGATATAGTTGAATATGTAGATGGTATGCAGATTGATAGGGGATATTTAACGGAAAACTTTGCTGCTTTATATAATCAGAATGAAGTAACATTAGACAATCCATATATTTTAATTACAGAGCAGCCTATTTCAAATCCAAATGATATGGCAGCAGTTCTAGATAAAGTAGTGCAGAGTGGGAAACAGAACTTATTAGTAATAGCCGAAGATGTTATTGGCCATGCTTTGTCAACGCTGTTAGTTAATGTGCAGAAGAGGACAGTAAATAGTCTAGCAATTAGAGCGCCAGCAATTGAATTTCGTAGGACTGATATGCTAGAAGATATTGCAGTATTTACTGGTGGGGTAATGATTTCTAAGGCTTCTGGTAGAAGTATTAAGAATATTGAATTGTCAGATTTAGGCAGAGCAGGCAGAGTAATATCAACTAGAGATATAACAACTATAATTGGGGGCAAGGGAGAAAAGCAGAAAATACAAAATAGAATTAGTCAAATAAGGGATGCGGACAGTAGAGAGAAGTCGCAATTCGACAAGGATTTGTATAAGGATCGTATTGCACACTTGTCTAGTGGTATAGCAGTAATCAAAGTGGGTGGAATATCTGATGTAGATGTCCGAGAACGAAAAAGTAGAGTAGATGATGCTCTTGGCGCAACAAAGGCTGCAATGGAAGAAGGCATAGTTCCTGGCGGTGGAGTAGCATTGATACAAGCTTGTTCTCTATTAGATAATTTAAGACTAACAAATACACAGGATAGCCTTGGAGTTAAAGTATTCTACAATGCATTACAGCATCCATTATGGTTAATTGCAGATAATTCAGGATATAATAACGGGGAATATGTTATAGAAGTAGTAAAGAAAAAGCAGACTGGTTATGATGCTTTTACAGGAGAATTTTGTGATGCAATAGAGAGAGGGATAGTAGACCCTACAAAGGTTGTTCGAGTAGCATTGGAAAACGCAGTTAGTGTTGCTTTTATATTGTTGACTACAGAAGCAGTTGTAGCAATCAAGGAGGAATAACAATGGAATATCCAAAAATAGAAACATTATTTGATAGGGATAAAGACACATTTAAGGTTGATACAAGTAAATGGAGACTCCCAGAATTTGAGTATCTTCAAAATAATGAATGGCTTGTAACAGAAAAAATAGATGGGACAAATATACGAGTTATGTGGGATGGACAAAAAGTAGTGTTTGGTGGTAGAACTGACAATGCCAATCTATCAGCTTCTTTGGTAACTAGACTCCAAGAATTGTTCCCAGTAGAAAAATTCCAACTAAATTATCCTAATGTATCCATGACTTTATATGGAGAGGGATACGGGGCAGGAATTCAAAAGGGTGGTGGAAATTATCTTCCAGATGGGAAGGATTTTATTTTGTTTGATGTGCTAATAAAGGACTATTGGCTATTGCAAGATGATATGAATGGCATAGCATCTAAACTGCAAATTAAGACTGTGCCATTTTTAGGGAAATATAATTTGAATGTTGTTACAAATATGGTGAAGTTAGGATTAGTTTCTACTTTTGGGTCATTTAAAGCTGAAGGTGTGGTAGTGAAGACTCCAGTTGGTCTATATTCTAGGTACAATCAAAGACTTGTCGGGAAGTTAAAAGCGACAGATTTATAATGACAATAAAGGAGTTGGAATGAACGACTTATTGAAGTATCTCAATAGCCCTAGAAATATAAGGGAATGGTTACTGCTTTGGATTCCTATCTGGTTATTATGTATTGGGATTGGTTTATCAATAGCATCAGTTTTGAGACATTTGCTATGACAATTGAACAAACAGTGTCTGAAATGTGGGGCAAGGATTATCAATTATTTGGATTAAATGACCCGTTCAATCCGAATAATTTTGTAGAAGGATTTCTTTGTACAAGAGCAGCTAATGATTATGGTTCGTTGATGATTTCAAAGGTCAATGGAACCAAATGCCCCCAACTAATTCAAGGGACTCCAAAACTACATTATCCATTTGATAAAAATGGTAATTGGAATTTTCCGTCTGCTAGAAAAATTCTAGTCTATGAAAAGCTTGATGGAACAAATGTTGTTCAGTATGTCTATGGAGATAAAAAACAGACATATACTTCGTATAAGACAAGACTAAGGCCGTTTCTTTCTGATGGTCGTTTTGGAGATTTCTTTGGTATGTGGCAAGATATGTTGAAGAAATATCCAAATATCAATAAGATCGCAGAGACAGGAGTAGCATATAGTTTTGAGCTGTATGGATATTTGAATCGTCATTTGATTGAATATTCTGTAGGTTTGGATTGCGCTTTATTGTTCATTAGATACCATTCAATATATCCACCAACTAAATTTGACATTTTTTCGCAGTAAAGATTTTCCTGTCCCAGTCTGCAAATTATTAACTAAGATAGACAAAGACTATGTTTGGAATTATGGTGAACAAAAGAAAGTGATGTCTTCTAAGCTAAAAGAGTAATGGATTTAAGCTAAGGTTAGAGATGATGGACGAGAAGAATAGACAAGCAATAATAGATTATTTTAGACAAATTCGTCCTAGAAGAACTATAGCTAGAATTCAAGTTCAGGGGACATTTATTGCGTGTGAATTTGACAATGGAACTCGTTGGGAAGTTCGATCAGCTGATATTCCAATAGATTATTCTAGCAGGGACTTAGAAGTAATTGATTTAGCATATTCAGAAAAAATTTCTCCTGGTGATTTTGCTGATGCTATGGAGAATCTATCTTGGAAGCAATTAAATGAATTTAAGAGATATTGGGAGAATCAATATCCAACTTTAAAAATTGACATTAATTCCAAAATTACAAATGAGACAGAATTGTTTCAGTCTACAGTATGTAAATTTTTAAATATTTCATTAGAAGAATTTATGGCTCAGTATGGAAAAAAGAAGACCGAAGCTATGATCGAAGGGGTCGGAGCCTGGAAACCACTAAAAAATGATGAAGCATTTGAATCAATGTATACAATGGAGCCTAAGTGGGAGAAACCTATAGGTTGGACACAAAGGGCTAAGAAAGAGATGACAGAGGAAGAGAATATTGAAATTGTAGATAACCAGAAGCGTAAAATCATTCTAGATTAGAGCGCTCTCAAAAAAGAATATAATATATGTAGAATGGCAATTCTCAAAATAGTAATTCTCTCGGCAACACTGGCATTCTTAGCCCAGTTTGTAGCTGTAGGGTCTCCTAATTTTGTAGAAGTGAATGAGTCGGCATTGGTTTTACTACGAGATCGCTATCCAACTATGTTTGAACTAGTTATGTATAATGTTATAGAGAACATAGAATGGACATCCGATGCTGACCAGATACCAGGCTGGAAAGTCGGTGCAGATTATATCATGTTGCCAGATGATGGCAATGCAGATATTGTTATGGCAGGAAGGTTGGCACATGAAGCTATGCATATCTTGCTCTGGAAAAACTGTATTCAGCCTGGTGGTGCATGGGGCGAGGAGTTTGCCATTTATCAGGAGACAGTCACGCTAAGAAAATTAAATCGTTTTGGTGAATATAATGGAGTTGAAGATTATATTCAGTCACTACAGAAAGCCATTGGCACACACGGTAAAGGGACAGAGATAGTATCTCTACCCGCATATTGTGAAGGTGGAATTGCATTAGTTAAATAAGTTTTAAGGAAGATGCTATTAGAACTATCTAATTGTTTGCCTCTAGTAAAAATTTAAAATACTGGAGGCAAAAACATTTTCTTTCAATATAATATAATTAATCTATCTTGAAAGGGGAGAAAAGAAAAGTGCAGTTAACTAAAGTAGTGTATCCATACAACCCATATCAGTATGAATGTCAGTATTGCTCCCGAAGATTAGGTCATTCTCAGAAAGTTCATGACACAGTAGTATCAAAGAACAACTATTATTCTCTTGTAATTGATAGGGTAATGAGAAGGAAGTGGGCATAATAAGGAGAATGTATCCGATGCTTCAGTATGAGGTAATAGCAGAGTTTAGGTCAAAGACTAAGCCTGGGAAATGTTACATAGTTAAGAAAAGATTAGACACCGGAATGCTAACTTGCAATTGCCCAGCTTGGATTTTCAATAAATATGAGGATAGAACTTGCTATCATACATTAAAGTTAATGGCAAGTGGGGCATTGCAGTCACAGCAGCAAAATCAAGTTATTGATAGAATTGAGGCTGTCAATTCAGGAAGGAGAGTATTGATACTAGATGAGTAAAAAGACGAGTTTTGAGGTTATAATGAAACGAAGCCATTACACAAGTTATTTTATTGAGGTCGAAACAGAAGAGGATGCTGAAGTCTTAGTAAAAGATGGTAACGGGACGTTTGGGGCTGATTGGGAAAGCCTGGAGGAAGAAGTGTATGCGGTGCTCTGTCCCCCAAAATCTTTTTCTTCAAATAAATTATAATTATATTATCTTAAATAGGGGGGTTTTATGAGAAAAGGCAAATGTTATATTTGTGGAAAAATATCTAAGTTATATCTTGATTATGGCGGACCAGGAAAAGTAAAAGGCTATTGTCTAAAATGCTCAAATAAAAATAGAAATCTAGCCTAAAATTAGCTTTAAAAATAATAGTGGAGAATAGAAAAGTGACAAATAAGTTCCAGTCTACTTTAGCCGCATATAATAAGGCGTCATATGCCTTGATATATTGCAAGACACCAGAAGAGCTAAGGGCAACACAATCAATTCAAAAACTTTCTTTTGAGCTTGGCAGAACATTTGGTTTATGGTCTGTGACTAAGGGATGGAGACTTTTCGGTAATAAGACTAAATTTGGGCAGGTTACTGAAGTTTTTGATATTACTGACCCAGTCGAGGCTATGAAGAAAGTATCCACTTTTCCAAAAGGGGCTGGTATCTATGTGCTAATCAATTTCCACCCATTCATGAAAAGCCCAGAGGCAATTCAGCTATTGAAAGATACAGCCGAAACTTGTCGAGAGGATAATGTCACTCTTGTATTTGTGTCCAATGTAATGGAAATTCCAACAGAGCTCTCTAGGGATTTCACTCAGCTAGATTTTTCATTGCCAGATGAAGAGGAGCTTGAGAGCAGACTAAATGAGATAGCCAAAAATGCCCCTACTGTGAAATTGCCTGCTGACGTCTCTCCGTTAATAGACGCGGGCAAAGGGATGACAGGATCAGAATATTCTGATGCCCTTGCAAGTATGTTGGTAAAGGAGAAGAAATATAATCCTTCAAGTGTTCTATTGGAAAAAGTGAAAATCCTTGAGAAGGCATCTATTAGATACTACAATTCAAGTCTGAATCTAAATGATGTTGGTGGACTTGAGAACTTGAAGAAGTGGGCAGTATCCGTTAAGCCAACATTTGGAACAAAGGCAAAGACTGCTGGAGTAAAGCCGCCAAAGGGAGTATTGTTAGTTGGAGTTCCTGGCTGCGGAAAGAGCTATGTTATGAAGGCTATGTCTTCGGCTTGGGGAATTCCATTGCTATGGGGAGATATATCAGCAGCATATTCTAAGTTTCTTGGGGAGACAGAGGAGCGAATGAAATATATGTTTGAGGTGTCCAGAATAATGTCTCCTTGTATATTGGGAATTGATGAATTGGAAAAGAGCATTGCTGGATATGAAGGTGGGGGGCAAACAAGTGGGGGTGTCCCAAATAGAGTGCTAGGAATTATGTTGACAGAGATGCAAGAGTCTGACTCATCAGTAGTAATAGTAGCCACAGCAAATGAAGCATGGAAGCTGCCTGCCCCGCTTGTCAGAAGGTTCGATGAAGTATTCTTTGTAGACCTCCCTAGTGACCCAGAGAGGAAGGACATATTTAAGATTCATTTGGCAAAGGTAAAAGCCAGCAATGATATGGATATAGAGCATCTATCAAAAATAACAGAAGGATTCTCTGGGGCTGAAATAGAGAAGGTATGTCGAAAGGCTCAAATTGCAGCCTTCGGAATGAACCAGAAGATTAGCCAGAACTATGTTGTTACAGCAGTGAATGGGATAGTCCCAGTCAGTACGTCAATGGCTGAAGAAGTAACAGCTATTAGAAAGTGGGCAGAGGCAAGAGCGGTGCCAGCATCAAAGATTCAGGCATATGATATTACTAAGGGTAGACGGGCACTTGATCTTAGCGATGGCCCAACAATTATGGCATAGAAAAACATTTTCTTTCAATATAATATAATTTAAATGTCAAGGGAGCGAAGGAGAGACAAATGGTAAATAGAGACGAGAAATTAGCCCATATTTTTAGCCAGCTTTTGAAATTAGGGGATAGTAATCTGGATTGGGCATTGTCAGAAGTTCAAAAAATTATTGACAAGCAAAGTATGGATGCTTGGGATGCTGAAACAGATGAAGGATTTAAGCCACCTCTGAGTTTAACAAATTAGAAAGCCTAAGAAAAGCATAATAGGAGAATAGAAAATGTTAGAAAAGATTTGGAAAGATGGTGTTGCACTATCAGTAGATGTTCGGCTTTGGGGAGGGGATGCAGCGCTTGACCCAGAAGATGTAGGTTTGAGTAGTGTTGATGTACCTCAGGATTTATTCCAAATGGGCAGAAAGAGACTAGTCCCAAAGCTAAGCATGTCTAATCTCGTGGCATATAGGATGAAGACCAGGAATGTATTATTCAGGTACAGTTTTCCAATGCCATTTGGGGATACGTGGTTTGTCCCTTGGACGAATGTGAAGGAAGTAGTAGATTGGTTAAAGGAGACACAATCACAGTTCTATAAGGATACAGATAAATTTTTATCTGAGTATGATACTCTGAGAGAGTCCTTTTTGGCAGAGCATGAACAATACAGGAAAGTGTTAGAGCCTTTCTATCCATCACAGAAAAGACTTTCAAATAAGTTTTATTTCAAATACAGTCTTTTTGAACTGTCTGTTCCTCGGACTGGGGTGCTATCAGCAGAAGATGCACAGAGAGTAGACCAGGAGACAGATAATTTTTTGAAGCAAGTTACTACTCAATTGAGACAACAAGCAGGAGATGCAGCTTCAAAGTTAGCTGCTACTCTTGAAAAGGATTCAGCCACAAAGGCCAGCTTAAAGTCTGCTCAAAACATGGTGGAAAGATTTAAGAGCTTGAACTTTGTCAAAGACACAAAGATGGAGAATGCTTTGAATCTTTTGAATGCTGCTCTTTCAGTTGGCCTTGATAATCCAGAGCTAGTGGAAGCAGCAAAAGGAGTTGTGGTAGAGGCAAGAGTTAATGGTAACACAGTCAATGAGATTGTAGGAAGTTATAAGAGAGCGTTAGATTTAAGTTAAGGAAGGCATGAGATGGCAAAGTATGAATTATATGACCCAGAGAATAATAAAGAAGAAGAAATGCTTTTTGATGCAGAAGAAGAAATGGACTCATGTTTAGAGGAGTTAAAGGATGACTTGAGGGAAATAGTAGATGCTTTTAACTTTAAGTTTAATGATTGGAAGGAAAAGCATAGAAAGTTGGGGGCTAGTGATACAGCAGTAAAAGAGAGCGTTCATATAAAAGTTAAGAGTATTTTTAGCAATAATCTGGGAAGGATTGACATCTAGAAAGGAGTATAAATAAGTGCCTTGTGATTTGAGGATAAGAGTTAGAGCCTATGATATGAACAGACTATATGACATCTGTTCAAGGATGGGACTACAGGTAACAAAGACATCTGGATACGTTCACATAAATGGTAGAGGGATAAATAAGGTCTATAAGGAGAATGACCTTCTTAATATGACTGATGCTGAGTTACAGTCAGGGCTTGGAAAAGCTATCCAAGAGTATTCCAAGCAGAAAACTTTAGAGGCTCTTAGGAAACAAGGACTAAAATTTCAGCAGAAGCAAGTAGAAGGGCGCATAGAGATAGTGGTGGAGAATTAAACATGAAGTATGAAGTTATTGGAACTGTTTATGAGACTTGGGAAGAAGCTATTGAAGCAGAGTCCGCAGAAGAGGCTGAAAATCTAGCAGTTAGAAAAATTCAGCATGAATATACAATGTTTCATGTGAAGTAGTGAGGAAAGTTGAATGAAATACAAAATTATTATCTATCCTGATGGGGGAGTAGAAGCTCAAGATCCTTCTGGCAGAGCAGTGTCTAAGAGTATGCCATGGCTAATAAAAGCTCTAGGAGAAATAGGAGAAGAGAAGCATCTATCAGGAAGTCATACTCATACAGAGAAGGAATCAATAGAAATTCAGAATGGCTAAATATAGTCTAAAATAGATTTGTCATGAGAAAAGGAATTCAAATGAAAGAAGTCGTGGAGGATGAGACCATGGAAGAGGTTGGGCTGCTTGTAACAACAGCATACAAAGGGGTATTTTTTGGGTATGGCATCTTTTCGGATGCTGCCCAGATTACATTGAAGCGTGCCAGAATGTGTATCTATTGGCCAACAGGAGAAAAGGGAGTAATGGGATTAGCACTCGTAGGGCCGCTCCCAGGGGCTAAAATTGGGCCTGCTGTGCCATCCTTGATTTTGCGGGATGTAACTGCTGTCGTTATATGTACGTCTAGTGCTATTGAGAAGTGGGAGAAGCCACCGTTATGGTAACATTAGCTAATGTTATTAATGGCCCTAGCTATGGCTATGGCTATGGCTATGGCGATGGCTCTGGCTATGGCTATGGCTATGGCGATGGTTCTGGTTATGGCTCTGGCTATGGCTCTGGCTATGGCTATGGCTATGGCTCTGGTTATGGCTATGGCTATGGCGATGGCTCTGGCTATGGCTATGGCTATGGCGATGGTTCTGGCTATGGCTCTGGCTCTGGCTCTGGCGATGGCTATGGCTCTGGCTCTAGCTATGGCTATGGCTATGGCTATGGCTATGGCTCTAGCTATGGCTCTGGCTCTGGCTCTGGCGATGGCTATGGCTCTGGCTCTGGCTATGGCTCTGGCTATGGCTCTGGCTCTGGCTATGGCTATGGCTCTGGCTATGGCTATGGCTATGGCTATGGCTATGGCGATGGTTGCTTTGATTACATTCGGACACTGCAGGAGACAGGACTGCTTACAACTAATTTCATTTTTGCCTTGCCAACAGAGATGCAGAAAAAGTTGAAGCTATTAAAATTAGTTACCCCAAATTCATTGCAAGAAAAAAAGAGATCAGTTAAAACTGAATTAGATAAGTATAATTTGAATATTTCTACATCTTTAAAAGAAGACTATTCAACCAATATAATATTCAATAGCGGGAAAAGAAAGATAGACTTATCTTAGAATATCTATCAGGAGAGGGCAATGAGATCTATTTGGGACAAAACAGTTTGTATCGGTTCTGGCACTACTCCAGCTAAGATCTATAATTTTTTTGACTATGGGGGAGATTTTAAAGAAGGAAAGTGTTTTGACTGTGGAAAAATTTTTAGACTAAATTATATCAGTGGCTTAGTGAGACAGCATTTTATAAATACGGGGCCAATTGAATATCGCGATAATTGGGGGCCAGAATTTGCAAAAGAATACTTGAAGAGCATTCGTTTCAAAAAAGAAAGACAAGTGATAAAAAGTGCAGTTAAAGCACAGAGAGCTGCTGAAGAGAGGGGAAGAAAGCAAAAACAAGAAAATGATAATATTGTAGATAATATTAAATCTCAGATGTCATTAAAAGAATTTATAGTTCAATATGGCAATAAGCCTGTTCCTAGTTTATTTATAGACAAATGGGTCCCCAAGATTGGAGACAGAGTAAAAGTAATTGGGTCATTTAAGGATTGCGGGGGGAGGGTGGCTAGTCATGATTGCCATTTACGTAAAATGATAGGTAGAGTAGGAGAAATAACTTCTCTAAACTTAATATACGAAAATCATAATATTGGTGTTAAATTTGGTTATGGAGATGACATATCTGTCGGACATTATTCTGGCTTAGAGATAAAGCCAATTTTTAGCTCATCCCAAAAAGAAAAGGGGTCTATTGCATCAAGGCTGAAGAATTTTGATTTGAATGTATTTTTAAAAGAAGAAGATTATTCAGGCAATATAATATTTAACAGCGGCAAGAGAAAAATAGATCTGTCTTAAAAAAAGGAAAAGTTATGCATTATTATACTGTTAGTCTAGTTGGAGGGGAAGAGTATAGTCCAGTAATCATAGCAATTCTGAATAAGATCCCTTATTTTGATAGTGTGGTAGAGGCAATGGCACGAGGACTCTTTGCAAAATGGTTAAGCAATCCTAATAGAACTATACAAGGTTTTCCTGGTCATGATCATGACATAAATATTAAAATAGCAGAACAACTTGCTAAAGAATATGGTGGGGATGTCATTGAATTTGAAGAAGAATATGAATGGGAGTATTTCACGGCACATAGTTTTAAATATCCAGCATTAGCAAAAGCTCAAGATGAACCATTTAAAGAAAACTTGAAGCCAGTCTTTCCTCATTACTTTGGAAAAGATTTAGAGACTAAATTATTCAATGCATTAGTAGAAGCATACAAAGTAGAATTAGAAAAGGAGAAAGAAAAGAAGACACATGAGAAAACAGGTTTATAGTTGGCATGATGTGTCAGATGAAGAGATAGAAAAAATTTATGGTTCCTTATATACTTTATTTGAAGAAATAGTCCCAGTTGACTGTGATTATGATAATGTCATAGATATGAAATTGATAGATAGACGTAAATTTGAACCGATGCATTTTTTCAAGCAGCCACATTTAGCCAAAGATTATTCTAATATGGAGGACTGTCTGAACATTGCTAATATAAATATTCATCAAGCAGTAGAAAAATGGCAGACATTGTATAGAATTAAGAAAGATTTAGAAAAGGAGAAAAGTGAATCTAGATAGACGAGAGAAGCATGTTCTAAATGAGCTAAGGGAGACATATAATATTCCAGTTGCTCAGTTGCTAGGAAAACTAAACTCAAAAGAAGCCTCAGTAATTTATGCAGAGCTAAAAGGGGACGATTCAATATCCTGTCATGTGCTAAGTTTAGATGGTTTTATTTGTGGAGGAGTTTCTTCTTGTTCCCCTAATGATAAATATAGCTATGCAATAGGAAGAATGATAGCATTTGCAGACGCTGCGGTGAATTATTCAAACAATGTAGTAGGAAGGAGTAAATATCATCTTACAAGTAAGCAATTGGAAAGCATAGCAAGAGGAAATACTTTATCTAGCAATATAATAGAATAAGAGTACATGCTTGGTGGCAGAAAGAACCGATTGCGTCAATCCACATCGTAGTAATGGTCTGGTAGTGTGGAAGTGTCAGACACTCCCAGGTAGGGGCGGGCAATGCAGCTTTGTAGCGGCAAGGATGTGTCTGCTGAGACCTGGGCCAAGCATTATGCTGCTTCCAAGATCTACTTCATTCTGGCTGTCAGTAGGTAAAGGATTGATAGACTTCTTCGGTGGAAAAATGGACTATAATGATTCCGATGATATAGAGATCAATTATTCAAAGCCTATTGGAACGTGGGGATGAATTTCAAAATAATTTGTTCAGTATAAAGCTATTAACAAAAGATGATTTATTTGCAATGGAAGATTTTGCAGCTTATTTAATGAGATAACTCAAATGGAACGATTTAAAATAGGGGATTTAGTTCAGGTCTATGCTTTATGCAAAATTGTAGTACATGAACCGCCTTTCTTAGGAAAAACTGGTAGAATATCCCAAATAAGCAGATTTGAGGGACACAACATTAGTGTTATATTTGATGACATTAAATATCCTTGTGTGTATGATCAAAATGAGATACAATTAGTTGATGCTAATGAATGGATACCAAAAGTTGGAAATCTTGTTAAAGTTGTAAATGTTTGTAAAGCTATATCAATTATGGCTCATCGATGCCACGACAAAGATATTTTGCAACAGGTTGGTATAATTGAAAATATAAATGATATAGAAATACTTAATCATCGTATTCTTATTAGGTTTAAGAACAATAAACTTCTATACGGCCATTATTCTAAAGCAGAATTAGAACTTGTAAACACATGGTTAGACCAGAACAAACGAAAGCCATGGATAGAAGAAATACAGAATACATTGGTGGACATGAAAAAGAAACAAGAAGACCAATTCTTAATTATTGACAATCAGAAAAGACGAATAGACTTAGACTAAATAAAATGCAGACATTAATTTTAAAAGTCCTAGTTGGATCTAAAGCTCATGGTCTTGCTAACAAAGACAGTGATACAGATTATAGGGGAGTTTTTGTAGAATCAACATCTGAAATTCTGGCAATGAAGAAATTAACTATTAAAAAAGTTGAGCCAAATCTTTATGAAATATCAAATTTTGCTTCATATAAAACAGTGACTTTATTTGCCACAGCAGAAGAATTAGAAGAACTTCATCAAGCATTAGAAAATATAAGTTGTTTGGATGAGAATTGTTCTTGTTATATTAAAGCTATGTCTTGATACAAAGATATTTGGGGAGATTGGTATAGAGCAATGAAAGATTCTGTAGGAAAATGCATTAAGTGTAATAAGCATGGAGATCTTGGAAATGGTCTTTGTGTAAGATGCTGGGACAGGTCTTTAGGGGATGCTTTGGGGCATTACTATTCCTATGAAAAGTGGGACAAGAAAATGAAGGTTAAATTTCTGTCTGTGCAAGAAGTATCAGATCCAAAGGACAAAGGGATTTTATAAAAATGTTTATATGCCAAGCAAGGTCTAAAAATAAATTCTGTGACAAACCAGCTAATTGGAGAGCAGAATGGTCTGATATAGAATTGTTTGTCTGCGATGAAGATAGACTATATGTCAGAGAAGTGTATAAAGGAGATAGTAAATTAGACAGAACGGGAATATTTTGGACATCAGATTTAGGGACTACCGAATATGAAGATTACTAAAAGGCTTAGTGGATAATTTTTATGAGCAATTTTATTGCCCTTTATTTTGCAATTGGACTAATTGTATTTGCTCTTGTTTATACAGGAATTGAAATTAACAATGAAACGCATCGACTCGGAGATTTATTGTCTGTTATTTTTTGGCCAATTATTTTAGTTGTAGCAATAGGAATAAGGGTACATAATGAAAAGAATTCTAGATGAAATAAAATACTTCATTCAGCGTGGAAGAAGAGGCTGGTCAGATAGAGATATTTGGGATTTTGAGAGCTATCTTCACAAGATTCTAGCTGGAGGATTAACATACTTAGCCAAATCGGAAAATGGGCATCCATGCAGATTAATTATCTTGGAGGGGCAAGAAGAATGGACTCCCGATAATTGTTCAAATTGCCACTGTGCTGAAAATTGGGACAAAGAATTAAGAGATAATGCAGAGAAATTCAGAAAATTGTGTGCTGAAAATGAAGGCGAATTCTTTAAAGAAGCTGATGAAATATATTTTAATGGTATAACAGATAATAATCAAGATGAGTGGGGAAGATTAGTTAAAAAAGGCTTTGAAGAAAAAAATAAAATATGCAAAGAAGCATGGGAATGGCTAAAAGAGAATCATTGGTTATTGTGGGACTAGAAAGGATGAGGTATAATGTCACATCCAATAACAGACCATAAGACCATAGAAGAGGTAATAACTCACAGTGTTAGTTGAGAAGATATGGATGGGTGGTTATTAGTTGGGCCAATTGAAGATAACAAGATAGAAGTGATTGTCCAATGGAAAAATGTAGGCGATGAATATAAATCTAGAAATAATCAAAGATAACTTTAGAGTAGAAGTCTATTGGTCTAATGATTATGCATCTGCGCATTTTAATGAAAATGAGGCAAAGGGGCTTGCTAGGTATATAGAGAGCCTAAAAGACATAAAAGCTGTAGTTGTTTGGGATACACATTATAAATGCCCAAATTGCAAAATGAGGGCGGTTAAGAAAGAAGACTTAGTAAATTGCTGCGAGGAGAATGTAGAATGAAAGAACTATTTAAAATTTTTGATGAATATAAGGGCCATGATGTAGAACTCAGTGTGATGTTAACAATGCTTTTCTTACTAATTTTAGGCTCAGTAAGTGTTGTTATGGCGATTCTTATAGGCACCCCATTCTTATTCTTTGTGGTTGGGGCTGTCTGGTTAGTCTGGTTCACAATATACCAGTTTGTAAAAAAGTATCAGATGAAAAACATAGACCCCAGCTGTCCTTCTCAAACGGATTTTACAGGCGATTCTAGATGTCCTCCTCAAGTAGATTACACATTGGGGGAAGAAGCTGCGATCAAGAAAAGGGAGAGATAAGAATGTCTAACTTAAGAATTTGGGGAAGAGATATAGACCAAAATACAATGCTACAAGTAGAGATGACTGCAAGATTGTCTATCTTGAAAAATCATCCTGTAGCATTAATGCCAGATGCACATCTAGGAACTGGAGCAACAGTAGGAAGTGTTATAGCTACTGAAAATGCAATTGTCCCAGCTGCAGTCGGCGTGGATCTGGGCTGTGGGATGGTTGCTGTAGAGACAGATCTAAAGGCTAGTGATTTGCCAGATGATTTGCAACCATTAGTACATCAATTTAGTAGGTCAATTCCTGCGGGAGTGGGAAGAAGAAGAAATAGAGGGCAATCTATTGGACTAGAGGATAAATATGCTGTAAGAGAAGTGGCTGATTGGATGTTAAAAAATCCTTGCGATTTAGGCGGTTTAAAAACTACTGCCTTTTCTCAGCTTGGGACATTAGGGTCAGGAAATCATTTTGTAGAAGTCTGTCTAGACGAGAATGATATTGTATGGACAGTACTGCATTCTGGCTCCAGGGGAGTTGGAAATCAGCTTGCTAATAAACATATCAAACTAGCAAAGAAGCAAGAACTAGCATTAGAAGATAAGGATTTAGCATACTTTCTTGAAGGGACAAATGAATTCAAGAATTATATTTCTGATATGCTTTGGGCGCAAAAATATGCATTGAAGAATAGAATGATTATGATGTCAATAGCCCTAATGAATTTGTTCCAGTTTGTAGGAAAGGGGAAAGTGATGATGGAGATAAATTGCCATCATAACTTTGCTCAGCAAGAATTGCATGACGGGAAATTATTGTGGATAACACGCAAAGGCGCAATAAAAGCAGATAAGGGAGATTTTGGGGTAATCCCTGGTAGTATGGGAACAAAGTCATACATTGTGCAAGGGCTAGGGAATCCTGATTCATACAATTCAGCAAGTCATGGCGCTGGGAGAAGAATGAGTAGAGGACAAGCAAAGAGAGAATTAACACAAGAGTCACTAAATGTAGCCATGGAAGGAAAGGCCTGGAATAATGATGCTAAAGGTTTATTAGATGAGCATCCAGCAGCATATAAAGACATAGACCAAGTAATGGAAGATCAGAAGGACTTGGTCGAGATCTTACATGTCCTTCACCAAGTGGCAAATTATAAGGGATCTTAATGCAAGCGCCTTAATAAAATTCTTGGGGGCGAAGAATGATGAAACAAAATATTATAACAGAATTAGACCTCATAAAAGCAAAAGAAGAGTATAGCCTCGCGCTAAAAGACATGGAAGTTAAAGCAACAAAGCTTTATGTAGCCACAAAAAATCTAACGGGTTTAACTTTCAAAGTATTCAATGAAGTAGCAGATGCCTATCAGAAGTCTTTTGATCATCAATGTTTAGTTCTAGAAAAGCTAATAGACTTATATGACTATTTTGATTATGACATGAAAGAAATCCTGGCTGTAAAGAAAGCTAATCAAACAGAGGATGCAGCATTTAAGACATATCGTAAGACTCTTGATAAGTTTACTTTTTACTAGAGATAAAAAACTTTTTGAAAAAAATTTTATAATATATCTTCCTTTCATGGTTCTTATGTGGAAGAGAAAGAAGTAAAGTGATATACTTGGCAGATACAACCCAATAAAAGTGTAAAGTAGAAAAATTCTGTATTATGTTATCCCGAGAAAAATAAACATCCTCAATAAAAGTGTAAAGTAGAAAAGGAGAAAAATGAAAGTAGTATTAGGCAGAAAGACTAAGTCAGTAGAGATTGTAGTAGGAATGATTCTTCCAGGCATGGCTAAAGAAGATAAGGTTGTCTATGTCAAGGATAACTTTTTTGTAGTGGACTTCCAAGAAGACCCAACTCACCCATGGTTTACTATTTATAGGACTTACGAAGATGCTGCCCCTCTGGAAGAGATAGATGTCAATAAGCTAGAGACAGCTAAGAGTATCATTGATCTTTTGATTGCTGATGAGGCTGTATAGAAAAGGATAAAAAATGAAGGCAAAATATGGCTGAACAAGCTATTGACCAAGATGTGAAGCTGAGGCTCTGCCTGCTGCTTGACGCGACTAAGACCTGCCCTAAGCATGATACAGTCATTAGCAAAAGCGTAGCCAAACGAATCCGGGCTATGGGGTGCAAATGCGATGGTACAGGTCATGTCTATCTGCTTGATCCAGACGGCGAGTTCGAGCTGCGGGTGAAGTGCCCCAATTGGAAACTGCGCCATTCTGTCCAAGGGAGTGCCTACGGTTGCGGCGTTTGTGAGAACCGAGGCTGGATACCCACCGATGACCCTTGGGCATATGTGAGGGCAGCCGTGCACATATATCGTCCTCTTGGTGAGAAGGACTTTGATTTGAAAACTGCATTGGAGACAGCTTTCAAACAGTGGTTATGGTCTTGGGAGGACCCAGACCCAGGCGAAGCAGCATTCAAAGTGGTAGTAGAGGCACTACTGAAAATTAGTGTCTCAGAGCCTCGGCGCATTATGATTATTAAAAAAATAATAGATATGGGGCATGGCTAAAAAGGATAAAGTAGTTTTCATTTTATATCTCAGGACCTAGGGCTAAAACTCATTTTTTAATAAAATGGTAAAGTAGAAGAGGAGAAGAATTCGCAATGAGAAACCATAGAAATATAGTCAATTTAGGACTGGTGGTTAGTAAGTCTAGAAGAGCCTATACCATAGCAGAAGAGCTCACTACATTTACGGCACAGAAAGCATATAAGAATGGAGTGATAATTTTACACAGAAAGTTCTCCATATATCAATGTTCTGAATATTATGCCATTAAGCAAAATTTCGTAGTCGGGTCTTATTATTGTAACCGTCACTCTGCCGAAGGCGGTATTGGTAAGGCATTCTATCAAAATTTTGTCATCTGGAAAGCCGATCTGAAAAAGATGAAGTAGGAATGTCTACTCGTTGTACTGGTCATTGCTGTAGAAAATTTACTCTTAGAACAAAGCAAGGATATATTTTGACTTCTTGGCCGAAATATTGGTTGTCTAACGCTATTGATTTGCCAGAGGAGTGTAGACAAATTTATGATATGGTAATTCCAATTGAAGACAAGTATGAGGGAAAAGATGGATGGATAAGATATTTTACCTGCAAAAATTTTGATGTAACTTCTGGGGACTGCAAAATATATGAGGCTAGACCTCAAATGTGTAAAGATTTAGCAACAAAAATAGAATGTCCGTTTGAAGGATGCACATTTAAGAAATAGCTTCTTGGAGAATATATACTTTTGGGGCAAAATAATATATAATATCAATTAAAGGAGCTGTGAGAATAAAGAAGCAGCCCAAAATAAAAATTTAGCTTAGTATAAGAACAGCCTAAATGGGAATAAAGCCCAAAAAGGCTGTTTTTTTGTTTTATAACGGGATATGGCTAAGACCACTATAAAATGAAAGCTAGAGCTAAAATTTGGTAAATCAAAAAAATTTTAAGAAATATTGTGAGGAAAAATGCCTGATATAAATTCAGAAATCTTAGACACCCTAAAGTCTCTACAGAAGAGCAATGAGGGAACTATGCTTGGTCTTGCTGCTATAAGCGAAGTAATTCAGAAGAATAACGAATACTTTGCAAAGCAAGCCGAGTATGATGAAATGGAAGAGGAAGAGGCAAAGAACAAGGAAGAAGAGGAAATGGAAAAGAAGGGCATGGATGACTTGACAAAGGCTGTATCAGAAGCAGTAATGAAGCAAGTCCGAGATATGATGGCCAATGCTCCCCATCAAGTTGGTGGAAAAGCTGGCTGGCCAGTAAAAGGTGGCGGAGAGGATGATGCAAAAACCGTGACTCCTCGAACTGCCGAGAACGAAGTCCAAAAGCCTATACAGGCTCAGGACATGGCCTCCAAAGTAGAAGACAAAGACAAGGAAGAGTATCCAAAGGAAGAGGACGAGCACAAGGATTTAATAGAGAAATCTGCCTTAGCTAAGGAATTGATGGAGTTAAAGAAGTCTTTTGAAGACTACAAAAATGGTATTGACAGCAGAGTAGAGAAGGAAGTAACTGCACGACTAGGTAAACTAGGCTTCCATGAGGATAAGTCTTTAATAGCCCCCAAAGTATCAGCTAAGTCTCTAGGGACAAATGTTGATGTCCCTATTACTAAAACTGCTGACGGAGATGTGACTGATGAAATGGCCAAATTGCCATGGGCTGTACTAAAGAACATGGAAGTAAAAATTATGAAAGGGGATACAGACGGTGTCCCGCAAGAAATTTTAAGGAAAATGTCTTAAGAGGAAAAAATTAAAAAATGCCTAATGATGTATCGTTACAAGAATTTATAGCCCAAGCTCGTAGAGGTGTTTACTCTGGAGCTCTTGGCCCAGACTGGTTGTCTAAGCAGACCTACTTTACAGTAGATACTGCTACTGGTATCTTTAATACAGTCTATGGAAAGAAAATCTGGCACGCATTAAATAATCAGACAAGGGTGTTTAATGCTCTTCCTCGTGTTGTATGGGGTAATGTGCCTGGTTGGCGTGTTAGGACAGACAGAGGTGCTGGTAGGTCCAGGCCAGTAACAGAGACTGGGACTCTGCCAACAATTGATATTAGCGATATTCAAGTAGTATCAAGTCTTCCTCGTTGGACAGGTACTACATTTGGGACTTCCACTAAAGCTATCTTCTCGGCTCAAATGGAAGGGGGCGTTGGTGATGTTTTAGCAATGGAGTCTGAGAATGCTCAGATAGACCATATAAAGGAAATAAACCAAGAAATGCTGGCAGCCAGCGGATTCTTGGTTAGTACTGGGGCTGCTACTACATTTACGGTTCCTGCTGCAGTAGCTTTCCACTTTAAGATTGGAGATGCTGTTGGGCAGCATGATGTAAGTGCAGGTGCATTTGATAGAGCGGGTGGCTCTGTAGTATCAGCAGTAAACACTGGTACTGGTGTAGTAACAGTGGCTACTGGAACAGCATTCGCTGATGGAGATGTAGCATTCATTCATAGTAGGGCAGGTTTTACTTCACTAGATGATGCTATTGAGGAGGATGTAGCCGCTGCTGGTACCACTGGCATAGGTGGAGGCGCTAATCGAGTAAGGGCATATGATCTGACAATTGGTGGAAGAACAGCGGGCACATGGAATGCTGGAGCAGTAGTTAGCAGAAACTCTGGTGTTGGACGAGACTTGACCTTAAACTTAGTAGACACCCAATTCCAGGGGATCCGCCAGAATGGTGGAGAGCCAAGGCTCATAGTAACTGGCCATGATCAATATTTCAGAATGCAGAGACTGCTAAATACAGTGCAAAGATACCTTGGCCAAGAGGAGTATCAAGTTGGTGTCGGGAATGAGAGAACATATCCAGGCACCAGGACTGGATTGGTGTTGGCAACCTATCAAATGGTACCAATACTAACTGAGGTTGATTGTCCAGTTAGTGTATCTACAGCTGATGTGGTGCTAGGCAGGAACATGTATGTGCTAGATACAGACTACATTGAGATAGCAATAGCGCAGCCTACACAGTATATAGAGAATAAAGACTACTTCGCAGCAAATGCTCTAGTGGTTAGAGGTCTATTGACCACAGCAGGTGAGATGAGGGTTAGGAATATCTGGACACAGGGCAAGATAGCAGACCTTTCTGCATAAGAGAATAAATGCCTGAACATAGGGAGGAAGTAGAAAATAATTCATAATTTTCTAGATACTACTTCCTCCCTGGTGTTGTTTAATTTAGAGGAAATGTAAAATATGCCACTGACATTAACAGAAAGAAGACGGGGAATATTAGGAGACATTAGGTATGCCACCTATGATGTGGCATTCGATACTTTGTATGCAGCTGGGGGAGAGCCACTGACAGCCGCAAATGTTCAAATGGAATCAATCTTGCTATTGAAGGCTGATGCCCCAGCAGGATACATCATAGCTTATGATTATACAAATGCTACTTTGAGGGCGTATAGAATCAATGTAGTAGCTGGGACAGGGACTCAAGGAGTAGATGTAGACTTGATGAAGAGTGGGACCAGCACACTAGAAGTAACTGGAGATGGCACAGCCTTCCAGGTTGCTCTTGGGGAAGTTACGACTAATGCTGATATGTCAACCGACTTAGCCAGCGTGAGAGTTCTTGTGTTC
The DNA here is from genome assembly GCA_016176405.1 of Candidatus Daviesbacteria bacterium. Taxonomy (GTDB): domain Bacteria; phylum Patescibacteriota; class Microgenomatia; order Daviesbacterales; family UBA10151; genus JACOXG01. The sequence goes on from JACOXG010000010.1 coordinate 102,083, forward strand.
GGTAATTCATAAAATATCGGGGAGGTTATTAAACTTATGCCATTGACTTTAACAGAAAGACGAAGGGGAATTGCAGGAGACATGCGTTACGCTGTCTATACAGTAGCATTTGACGCTTCCTATGCTTCAGGAGGAGAACCGTTAACTCCTGCCACACTGGGATTTGATATAGTTCATTTATTGGAGGCTGATGCTCCAGCGGGCTATAAAGTAGCCTATGATTATACAAACAGAACATTAAGAGCATATAGAATTGATGTTGTAGCAGGTGCAGGGGTAGCTGATGGAAATAACACTCTCATTAAGAGTGCCACAAGCACCTTAGAGGTAGCAGGCACTGGCACAGCGTTTCAAGTAGCCCTAGGAGAAGTTACAGCAACAAATGATATGTCTACAGATTTGGCAGCTGTTAGACTTCTAGTATTTGGAAATTAAAAGTGAAGTTAAGCTGGTATTTGGATAGGCTAAATACCGAACTAGACCTAATAGAGAAAATGCCTTCTATAAATGATGCTAAGAATTTAGAAGGAAACTTAGGAAGTTTATTTCCAACTCTTTTGAAATTTAATGCCTAGACAATATGTTGATCCTGGCACTGCTATGCAGCCATATCCACGCCATCGTGGATTTAATTATACGACAACTGCTGATACTGCCCAAAATGCTACAACTCTTGGTAGCTCGATGTCTGAAGGGAATAAAGTATCCCTAATTGTAGAGCTCGCTGATCTATATGTAGAGTTTGATGCAGATGCTTCTACTACAACAATGTTAATACCAGCAGGCAGCGGATATTTCGATGATGGAATTGTAATAGAGACGCGAATAAGTGTTAGAAATGTAACAGCAGGACAGAATGGCAGACTTAGGGGAATAATTTGGGGACGCTAAAGTTAGAGGAGAAAATGAAAAAACAAAAGTTAGAGAGCTTAAGCCCAGTTAAAAAGTCTCGAATTAGGACTACGTCTGGTCCAGCAGAGATAATGCTGCCGGAAGATCCGCCAGTCTTTGTAATAGAGGAAGAGGAGATAGAAGACAAGGGCAAAATAGCTATATTGATGACAGCCCGTCAGTGTGAATGCGACAATAATGAAAAATGCTCTTGCGAGGAAGAAAAACAAGCGTGTAGCTGCAAAGACTACGAGGGGCAAGATTTTAATTGCCTAGTTCATGAGGCTAAAGTTGAATGCCCTGTATGCCATACAATAGACACAGAAATATTTATTCCGAATCACCTGCCACCGTTTAACCACTATCGATGCAGGATTTGCGGCATGTTCTACCAGAGAAATATGGTTGATGGTATGTATATAAGGTACTAAAAATGCCTAATAGACAGAAATACCTGAAAGAAGAAAAATTTGACAATTTTGTTAACAATCATTTTTCTCATTTGGTGAAAAGAGTGGATGGGTTAGACAAGAAAACATGGGCTTCTATGGGGATGCAAACATTAGTCGTTGCCTTGATCTTATTCTCCTTGAAATTGATTTTCGATTTAGCTCTAAAGGGGTAAAAATATGACTTGGAGTATTTGGCCATATCAATGGGAAGGTTGGGAAAGAGACCCAAGCACTAGAATTAACACAATGTTATGGACTGACTGGGCTCCAGTTGATGTGACATTAACTACTCCTGGCACTGCTCAGAGTCTATATACCATAGCCCCTAAAATACCTGCTGTTAACTTAATAACTAATCCATCGATGGAAACTGGCACTCCTCCCACTGGATTTACATTGAGTGGCTCTACTCTGGCCCAGAGCGCAACCGTAGCTAGGTCAGGAACTAACTCATTGAGAATAACGCCAGACAATGCCGCTGCTGGAGAAGGAGCCTATTGGACAACGCAGTCTCTTGCAGGTGCTGGGCCGGACAGAGAAGTGTTTTTGGTAGCTAGTGGGTATTTTAATGATAATGCCGGTTCTGGTAATGGAGTTCGGGTCATTATTGCTAATACCTCTGGTGTAGCATTAGCTACAGGGAATACAGTAACACTAGCAGCTAACTGGACTGGTAGGTCAACAGCCGCATTTAGGTTAACGGGAGTAACGGCTGCCCAATACAGAATTTATTTTGTAACAGCAACACAGTTTGCAACAGTGTTTTATGTAGATGATGTACAAGTAGAACTATTAGAACAAAATACAGCGACAGACTATTGTGATGGGGCTCAAGGCATAGATTATGAATGGGAAGGCACCGCCCATGCCAGCAGGAGTCGCAGGCATAGAGGTATCGTAGCAGTGAGAGGCTATAATTTATATACAACAAGAAATGTGTATATATCCTATGACCAGACAGCAAGCACTACTACTGGCAGGAGAGTATTGGCAGGCACTGATTTTTGGAATGATCATCCTATGAATATTAAAAATAGGATTAGCATTATAAATGAATTATCAGGCGAGCAGCCTCGAGTGTTCGGGGAAGTGCTAGGAGTTCATTTTGGTAGAATGTAATAAATGAACGACATCAAGGGAATCAAACGAGACAAAAAGAAAGCTAATTCTAGAAAAATGAAAGTAACCGGGATTGGGAATAGATTGATACAAAGTATTATAAATAATAAATCAAAGAAGGCTAGAGATGCTAATTGATTTTACCCTAAATGAACTCTTGTTTATTGATGATGAATTAACTGCGTATGATTCTCATTCAGAAGAAATCGTTACTATGAGAATGCCGAATGCAAATCCAGCAACTATTGGGGCTCATTTGGAAACGATTAGAAAGATAGGAGGGGCGATATTAGAAGCATTTGACAGAAAAACAAATGTAAGTGTAGATTTAGAGTTTTATGAAGTATTGATTATTAGAGAACTGGCAAGGTCAACCAAAACAATGGGGGACGAGACTGTAGGATTGAATTTGAAAAGGAAGGTCTATCAAGCATTGCAGCGTATTGAAGCTGAGGAAATGATCCCACTGGAGTTAAGCTACGATAATGGGGAAGAGATAATAATGGACAAAACTGCAATACAAGAAAAAATGACTGCTTTCCAGGAGGAGCAGAATAATGCCAGAAACAAAAACACCCGTAAAAACAAAACCAGTAATAAATCCTAGCCCTGAGCCAGTTAGAAGATATGATCCTATCCCAGACCATTGCCCAAGTCAAATTGAGAGAACAATTAGAAGAATTAGACAAATATAAAGAATGTTTGGATGTTTTAGGGGGCTCTTAAATTCAATGACATATGAAAATATGACAATTGATCAAATTTTTCAATTTGTCTATTACCGTAGAGAAAAATCTCAGGCCCAGGCTTGGGTAGAGGCCGAGAATGATTTCGCTGTTCGAGCAATAATAGGCAAATGGTTCAAGTATTTAGAAGAAGGGATAGCTAATGATAGGTATCCAGATCCTCTAAATACTACAATTAGTCAAGAGCGGGCTGATAAGCTTATAGAAGAATTAGATGCTGATTTTATGATTGAGTCTGGAAGATTTGCAAATCTTGGAGTAGAGACTGGCCCAGAATTTTTTAGGCTAGAGCCTTATGCTAAACGAGCCTTTGCCCAAGATATTTGGTCTGTAATGAAGACAGATAAGGACATTGAGATGGAAACTGTGCAACGCCTAAATGCAGGGGAAGAGTTGCCTCCCAAACAATTCCAGTATGAAAATAGTTTTGAAGAGGATTATGTGATTGGGCTTAGAGGGATGGAGATTTAAAATGCCTGCTAAAGTTGAAGAAATAAAAAATGCTTTAATGCAAGACCCTGATTTCAAGCCTCAAGAAGGCAGAACGAAAGAAGAAAGTGCTTGGGCTGTCGCCTGGTCAAAATTCAAAAATATGAAGAAAAATGCTGAAGTATTGTCTATGCAGGGGGCATTGGCAAAACAAGAGGATAGCGATGAATCTTCTAATCCATTTATAAATCCCCCTTGGAAAAATGCCGATATAGAAGATGCAGTAGCTCAATATCAGGATTTGCTTGGAGTAAAGAATCCTGAAGAAGCATATGAGCATGTAAAGAATGACAACCCTAATTTAGAAGACGAAGGACAAAAATGCTGGTTCTGGATAGGGATAAAGTCAAATGGTCTTCCGACGCCATCTGGAGAAGCTCATGAACAAATGGAGAAATTACTAATGAGTCTATTTGAAACTCTACACAAACAATACTCAGCACCAGAAAATGATGAGAATGAAGCTGCTGATATACCAAAGCCAAAGCCTAATGAAATGGAAGAAGACAGACACCAAATGCTTGATAAGGCCATTGAAGGATTTCAGAATATCCTGAAGGCCAAAACCAAACGTCCAATAATACATCAAGAATCCTCTCCAGGAGTTTTTTTTCCAGGGAGAATGAAACTAAGCGGACAGAAAAGATTTAATCAAAAATATGGTCGTTGGCCAAAAACAATAAGAAAACAAGATCCTTGGCAAGGAGAAACAGGCCCAAAGAAATCAGGGATGGGCGATGCTAAGTTCCCAGATTATGCTAAAAAAGACAATCCTGGATATATAGGAAAACATAGAACTGCTGTCCCTCACTTGCATGGAAAACCTGGACAAGCAGGAAGTAATTGGAAGCCATATTTGAAGGAAAACCTTGATTTAGAAAAGAAGGATAAAGATAAAAAGAAGAAACTAAGTGAATATACAGGATTAATGGTTAGGAAAGAAGAATCTCCTGCATTAGATTTGTTTGCTAATTTTATGCAAAAAGAATATGGAGTAGATATTGAAAAGAAGGCTATAACTATAAATACTAAACTAGGCTCAGGAAAACCTGTGAAAATTAAAGTAGACTCAGTATATGGAAGGCCTTCAGGCGGATATATGCATCCACGATCAGCAGACAAAGGCGGAGCTTTCTTTGTGCCAGTAAAGAAAGAAGACGAAGTAGAGATTGAAAAGGAGCTGCCTAAACCCTTAAAAGGTCAAAAAATTGTTAGACCAGATAAAATAATTACTGTGCCTAAACCTTGGAAGCCTTTTATGAAAGGTGGGGCAGGCAGTGGTCGTCATGCTTCGAGAAAAACTATGAGAGTCAGAGCTAAATTCAAGCCTCATACTACTGCATTAAAGGCAGCGATAGCAGGATATGGCAAAAGTAGAAAGCCCTCAGACTATGCAAAGATAGTGGCAGCATTCAGAGAAAAAGATGTTGCTAGAGCAAAAGTAAAGCCTTGGTGGCAGGGAATGAGACATCCTATGGATTAATGGGAGAGGATATATGTCATATGAGTTAGCAGCAGTTGACCCTACAATATTAAATGTAGTTTTTGGCTTAGTGGCATATCTATTTGTGCAGCTATCAAAGAGTAATAATTGGCGCAAAGCTATGCAATATGTCTATCCTATTGGTATTGCTGTATTTGCAGGGGCTGCGAAAGGAATGGGAATAGACGCCAAAGTAGAAATAAATGATGTTTTAGGAGTCTTGGGCTCTTCGCAATTAATTTGGGCAGCGGGCAAAATGACTGGTATTGGAGAGGCATTGAAGAAAGACGGGATATCTCAAGTAGCAGATTTCTTTAGAAAGTTAGCTAATGATTATTCTACAGATTCTGAGCCAGTAAAAATATTTGATCCAAATGGTGTAAATACTGAAGCCTTAGAAAAAGCCAGAAATGAAGTAAATGCAATAAAGTTCTTGTTTGATGGAAAGGCTATAACATTAGAGCAAGCTAGAGAAATGAAGAAAGCTTGGAATATAAAATACCCTGACCTGGCAATGGTAATGAAGCTACCTGATATAGAAGGCGTTGTATAAAGCAAAATGCAAGTAGAAAAAGTTAAGATAATAGAAAATAAATCATTAGTTACAAAATGTGATTTTTGCTTTGAAGAAAATCAGACAATGGATAAATGTGACTTATGTAGCAAGGATTTTTGCTGGCAACATGGTAAAGTTTATGCAAGAAAGAGTTATCAAATAACCCCTACACCGATATATACACCTAATACTACATGGGCTCCTCTTCCTACATGGCAACTTACTGGTGGGTGGTTTGAGAAAACTGATACTTGCTCTGGAACTAGCTCGGTTATAATCAACTATTTTGCTGAAGCCATAATCCTAAAACTATGCCAAGAATGCAGAAAACCAGAGTACGACAAAATTCTGGAAATTATTATAGGAAGATCTTAAATTTCTAGAGAGATAAAATAACGTATGGGTACAATTAGCTGGAAGACAATATTTTTTCCGCAGTTTGAGCCTGGGGGACTACATGCAGTAAACACAGGCGTAAATTCCAGGTCATTAGATGATTTCGAGAGTTATACATCCGATGGTGCCTTGCAGGCTATATGGTCTGTTACTGGTGGGGCAGGGGCAGTCACTAGAACAACTGCTGCTAATGCTCTTCAAGGTCAGCAATCCCTCCAGACAGTTGTAGCTGGCGCTACTGGTACTATCAATAGAGCTATAAATAATAATATATTTGCCTTCCCAGCTGGTGGTAGAATCCGTTATGTATCCTTTCGGGGAATTGTAACAACTGGAACCAGCGCTATTCGCATTAGGCTTTCTGATGCTTCAGATGCTACATTATATAAAGAATGGGCCTTTACTTTAGGCACAGATGTAACCAGAGAGCACGTCGTAGATTTATATTCAGCAGCCGCTGGGTACCAAAATCAGGAAGGGTATCCTGGCCCAATAGCTGAGGGAGCTACTGCGTGGAATCCTCTCTTAATAGACCGAATAGAGTTTAGGAATTTAGCTGACGGCTCTACATATAGATTTGATGACATTAGATTCTATTATCAATATAGCCTGTTAGATGCGATTGGCTTCGGCACCGAGCCTGCCACCGATGACGGTGCTGATGGAAGCCTGAATTCAAAAATAAGATACTTAAACAACATAGTCTTACAGCTCATAGGTTCTACGGATGAGTACAACAAATATGGGCCTGCTGAAGTTAGATTAAATAACTCATACACTTGGGGGCTAGAACTAAAAGGGATGGCCGAACAAGGCATCCCTACTACTACAGAAATAACTCCAGGCAATTATACAATTGACAGAGTTAGAAATGGTACTACTACTAACATCGTGGCATCAACAGGGGCCACTGAGGCTGCTGGTTTTATATCAGCAACTTATACTCCTTTAGAAGATAACTGGGTATTGGGGGACGAAATAGTTGTTACCTTTAGCGGAGGTAGAGTAGACAGTGATACTGATACTGCTGTTACGCCTACTGCTAACATAGGTCTTGGTGCTACGACTATTGCATTAGCAAATGCTGCATTATTCCAAGCAGGGCAAAGAATTAGAATCTATGATGATTTGACTACAGAATATAACACAGTAGCAAGCGTTGACTCCCCAACTCAGATTACTGTTACTGCTACGGCTAATGCTTATACGGCTGCTAATAACTTTAGAGTTGTCCTTGTAGAAAGAAATGATCTTCAAACAGCTAGATTTGCAGGTAATGTATCGCATCAACCAGAAATTACTGCTGAATTAGAAAGATGGGTATTAGCTGATTATGATGACTTTGATTTTGCAGATGCCGATGGCAACAATGAGAGATGGGACACTGGATATATAGCTAACACTGACGGTAGCGCAGCAGGGGCAGAAGGTGGCACTGCTGACATTAACACTTCTGTTGCTGGACAGGCTAGAGTTAGGGTTGATCCAGATGCGACTCCAACCAGGTCTGCATATGCTATAAAAAGAGACGAGACATTCCGAAGCAGATATTATAGTGTAATGGTAGATGCTGATGTAACACTAAATACTACAGAAGCTACAGCTACATATGCAGGATTGAGAATATCTGCTGGTGATGTTGATGACCCCGCTAACTACATAATAATAACTAGAGAAGCATCCAGTGGGTTTAATAGAATTTCAGCCCATGCTGAATT